>NZ_JASERH010000115.1:0-124017 GCF_030766975.1 Streptomyces sp. KL116D
TGGGCCGGGGCGGCCGGCTGCGGGGCCGGCTTCACGGGCTCAGTCGGCGCAGCCCCCGCGGCTGCGGCACCGGGCTTGTAGTCGGCGAAGAAGTCCCACCAGGCTCGGTCAACCGAATTCGGGTCCTGGAGGTACTGCTGATAGATCTCGTCGACGAGCCACTCGTTGGGACCGAAGGCGGCAGCAGGGTTTTTGCCCTGCCCGGCTTGGTCGGTCTCGGTGGAGATGCTCGAGTTACTGGGGGACTGTGGCGACACGGCGTGAACCGCCCTCTTCCGCTTCTCACAAGGTGATGGACAGCGGGAATAAAGGCTACGCCTCCATCGGCGGGGAGTGCAGACCGGGCCGGTGATCCGTCGCGTAAGTCACACTGGAAGCCGTGTTTCGGGCCGGGAAATGGCGGGAAACAACCGAGGTTTCGGTACGACCGGATGCACGCCCGGCGCGTTCGGGTACGCCTCGGCGCGGCTTGACCTCCGCCTGACCGAAACCCTACGTCAACTTTGCGGTCTCGGCTCTCCCGGAAGAGTGACCTTGATCCGGCAGCCGCGCGTCGATTCAGCCACTCCGATGCGGCCGCCGTGCAGGTCCACGGCCCAGCGGGCGATGGCGAGACCGAGGCCGGTGCCCCCGTCGCCCTTGCCCTTGGCCGTGTTCCCCGAGTCCCCGCGGTTGAAGCGCTCGAAGACCCGGTGCCATTCGGACTGCGGGATGCCGGGCCCCTCGTCGAGCACTTCCAGGTCGAGCGACTCCGGAAGGGGACCGCGCCGGGCACGCACGGTGACGCGGCCGTGCGGCGGGGAGTGCTTCACCGCGTTGTCGATGAGATTCGCCACTACCTGGTGGATGCGCTCCGGGTCGGCGTGCGCCGTCAGCTCGGGCGGCGAGACGTCGAGGTGGAGATGGACGTCCGTGCGCGTGTGGGTGCCCGATCCCGAGGCGATGCCCGCGCGCTGCGAGACGGCCATGTTGGCCTCCTTCAGCACGCCCGACAGGTACGGCCAGACCTCGAAACGGCGGGCCTTGAGCGGCACGACACCGTTGTCCAGACGGGAGAGGTCGAGCAGGGTCTCCACGAGTCGGCCCAGCCGCTCCGTCTGCTTGAGCGCGGTGCGCATCGTCTCGGGGTCGGCGGACATGACGCCGTCCACCACGTTCTCCAGCACCGCCCGCAGGCCCGCGATCGGGGTGCGCAGCTCGTGCGAGACGTTCGCCACGAGTTCCTTGCGCTGCTGGTCCTGCGCGGCCAGCTCGTCGGCCATGCGGTTGATCGTGACGGCCAGGTCGCCCAGCTCGTCACGGCGGTCGGCGCCGCGCACCCGCCGCGTGTAGTCGCCGTTGGAGATCGACCGGGCCACCGTGTTCATCTCGTCCAGCGGCGCGGTCAGCGAATGGGCCACGAACTGGGTGATCAACAGCGTCGCGATGATCGAGAACACCGTGATGAAGCGCAGCTCCGTCGCCGTGTACATCGCCACCATGAGCAGGCCCGTGGTGATGAAGACCGACACGACGACGAGCGTGCCGAGCTTCGCCTTGATCGAGAAGGGGCGCAGCCCGCCCGACGCCCAGTGCGGGTTGAGGGGCGGCCGCTGGGGTCGCCCGTACAAGGCCCTCTCGTGGGGGGCCCGGTCCCCGGCGCTCATGGGGTCGGCGTCTCCAGCGCGTAGCCCACACCGTGCACGGTGCGGATGCGCTCCGCGCCGATCTTCCGGCGCAGCGCCTTGATGTGGCTGTCGACCGTCCGCGTGCCCGACGCGTCCGCCCAGTCCCACACCTCGGCGAGCAGCTGCTCGCGGGAGAGGACCGCGCGCGGCGTGTTCGCCAGGCACACGAGGAGGTCGAACTCGGTGGGAGTGAGGTGCACGTCCTCGCTCCTGACCCGGACGCGGCGCTGCGCGTGGTCGATCTCCAGCTCGCCGAGCCGGAGGATGCCGCTGCGCGGCGTCGCGGCGGCCAGCGCCGCGCGCTCCACCCGCCGCAGCAGCACGTGCACCCGTGCCGCCAGTTCCCGCATGGAGAACGGCTTGGTCATGTAGTCGTCGGCACCCACGCCGAGGCCCACCAGCATGTCCGTCTCGTCGTCGCGCGCCGTGAGCATCAGCACCGGAACCGGTCGCTGAGCCTGCACGCGGCGGCATACCTCGAGTCCGTCGAACCCGGGCAGCATGATGTCGAGGATCAGCAGGTCGGGCTGCCATGCCTCGGCCGTGTCGACCGCCGCCGGACCGTCCTGTGCGGTTTGCACGAGGAATCCCTCGGCCCGCAGCCGGGCGGCGATGGCGTCCACGATCGTGGGATCGTCCTCGACGACCAGGATCCGTCGCTGGGCACCCGGGGTCGCCGTGTTGCCGTTGTGGGAGGTGTGTGTCTGCTCCATCGCCCCGCCCCTGAATGCGCGCCCTCGTGACGCGCTTGACGCTTGAATGATCTGGGTTTCGGACGTCAGCGTACGGGGAGTTACCGCCGGTCGGCTACGCGGCCCGTACTGCGACGTGCACCACGTCCGGTACGCCCCGGACAACCGGGATCTCTTCGGTGCGGACCGCCTGGAATCCGGCATTCCACAAGGTTCCTTCGAAAATTTCGGAGGGCCGTGCCGACCAGACCGCCAGCACACCGCCGGGGCTGAGGCGGGATTTGCAGGTGGCGAGACCGGAAAACGAGTAAAGGCTGTCGTTGTCCTCGGTGACCGTCCAGTCCGGTCCGTTGTCGATGTCGAGGCAGAGCGCGTCGTAGGTCTCCGCCGACGTGTGGAGGTGCTGGACGAGATCGGCCTCGACGATCTCGGTGCGCGGGTCGGCGACGGCCGCGGCGGACAGGTCGCGCAGCGGCCCGTCGACGTGCCAGTCGATGATGGCCCGCTCGCGCTCGACGACCGTGATGCGGCCCCAGTACGGGTCCGCCGCCGCGTGGGCCAGGGAGAACCCGACGCCCAGGCCGCCGATGAGCACGTGCGGTGCGGCGCGTCCCGGGCCCAGTTCGTCCCGGGCGGTGTCGACGAGCAGCCGCTCCGACCGTCCGTCGGACGTGTCCATCAGGAACGTGCCGTTGGCGATGATCTGCAGCAGCGCGCCGTGCCGCCGCAGCACCACCTCGCCGTGGGGGCCGGTGCGGCGGTCCAGAACTCGGGGCTGGTCGTGGTCGGCGTACGGGGCGGTGGTCATGCGGGCCATCCTTGCGGACCGTGGTCGGCCGGGGGGCGACTTCGGCCCCGTCTAGGGTGGTCGCACGGTTGCGGAGGCTGCCGGGCGCTGTGAGGTTGCTGTGGATCGGGTCGCGTGTGGCGTCGGTCATGGACAGCGCCGCGGGGCGGGGCGAACCGTGGGTCGGATCGGTACGGAAGGGGTGCCCGCGTGTCGTACGTGGAACAAGGCGTGACGGCCGGCGTCGAGCGGACGACCGGCACCGGGGTCCTTCTCGACGCGGTCCCGGCGCAGCCGAGGCCACCCGTCCTTGAGGGCCCGCCGCCCGCCCGGCGACGCCGTCCGCGGGTCTGGCGGCTGCTGCCCACGCCGACCGGGACGCCCTTCACCTTCGCCTACGCCTGTGTGCTGGTCGGCACCTCGCTGTTCATGGAGTTCGCCGACCCGGACACGGTCTCCACCGCCCTGCGGGCCTCCAGCACCGACGTCACCCATCTGGCCCAGAACCCGGCGCTCGTGCTCGTCGCCAGCGCGCTGTGGATCGCGGGCGGGCTCACGTCACCGTTCGTGATCGCCTTCGTGGTGGTCCTGACCGCGCTGGAGCGCCGGACGGGCGGGCTGCGCACCGCCGGGGTCTTCGTCCTCGGCCACGTCCTCGCGACCCTCGCGACCGAGGTGCCGGTCGGCCTGTCCGTGATGGCCGGCCACCTCCCGGACAGTTCGCTGCACCGCCTCGACTACGGCATCAGCTTCGGCGTCGCCGCCAGCATCGGCGCCCTCGCGGGGCTGCTCACGCCGTGGCTGCGCTGGGGGGTGCTGCTCGGGTTCGGGGCGATGCTGGTCCAGGACCTGATCGCGTTCACCGACCCGATGACCGGCTGGGGGCATCTGACGGCCCTCGCGATCGGCGTAGCGACGTGGCCGCTCGTGCGGCGCCGGCGGGCCCGCACGGACCGGGCGCCCGGCCGGCCGGTCACCGAGCCGACCCGAACCGCACGAGGCAGTGCCACAGCTGCTTGACGTACTGCAGGACGTCGTCCTGACCGCCGTACGCCGCCCAGCTCCCGGGCGACCGGACCACGGACGCGGCGGCCCGGCCGACGACGGCCGCGTCGATGCCGCCGCCGTCCCCGAACTCCGCGCGCACCCGGGCCGCGACCGCGGGCAGCGCCGGGCCGCGGAAGGCGGCCAGGTCCTCGTCCGGCACGTCGGGGCCGAGCACGAACCCGCCGTGCCACTCGACCGGGACACCGAGCCCGGCGAGCAGGTCACCGGTGCGCGTCCCGCGGAACGACGGGTCGAGGACGAGCGCCTCGGCGTCCCGGCGCAGGTCCACGTCGGCGTGCACCTGCGCCTCGACGTAGAAGTCGAGCGAGCGCCCGGGGCCGCGCGCCGGCGACCGCGGCAGGGCGCGGATCACCGCGACCGGGTCGGCGCCCGCGACGCCCAGTGACTGGCCGCTGCGCGCCGCGTCCTCGACGAGCGCGGCGAGGACCGGGTGCAGGGCGTCGGCGGTGCCGGTGTCGGCCGGGCCCAGGTGACTGTCGCCGAAGCAGAACGTGGCCCGTGCGGCCGCCGCCGCGCGCAGCCGCACGTGGCACGAGCCGAACCGGGGCGCGGCGCCGTCCGCGTGCCGCATCACGTCGAGCGCGCCGTACTTGGGCCGTTCCGTCGCGGCGGCCGTCGCGTAGGCGCCCGCGAACAGCTGCTCCTCCCAGCCGTCCCGCAGTCCGCCGGGGTGCGCGGTGCGGCTGCCGTTCGACAGGCCCGTCTCGTACTGGCCGCGGTAGCGGCCGTCCGCGGCGAGCCGGTCGGCGACGGTGGTGCGGCGGTCGCCGAGGAGCCGGTCCGGGTGGAAGTTCAGGGTGATGCGGGCGTGGGCGCGCAGCGCCGCGATCAGGGTCTCGGCCAGGTCGGGTCCGACGCCGTGGGCCGCCAGGCGGGCCAGGGCGTCGGCGCGGCCCGCGCCCGCGACCGTGCGCAGGTGCCGGAGCGCGGCCTCCTGGGCGCGGGTCGGCGTGATCGCCGGTGCGGTCATCACCGCAGTATCGGGCGGCGCGGGACCCCCCGGCAAAGGAATTCGGGGCCCGGCCGGTCAGTCGCTCGCGCCTGCGTACTTCGCGTTGGTCAGCGGTGCCACCACGCGCCAGCCGAGCGACTCGTAGAGCAGGTGTCCCTCGGGCGTGCAGGCCAGCACGGCGCGGGTCGCGCCCTGGGCGGCCGCCGCCGCGTGGAGGGTGCGCATCACCGTCGTGCCGAGGCCCTTGCGGCGGTGCAGGGCGGACGTCTCGATCTGGTCGACGACCGCGCTCGCGCCGGTCGGGGCGACCTGGCCGCGCGCCGCGAACGAGCCGTCGGCGTCGGTCAGCATGACCCGGACGACGCCGCCGCGCGACCAGGTGTGCAGGCGGTATCCGGCAGGGGCGTCGGGGGCCGGCCGCGGTGTCAGGTCCGTCGTCATCAGCCAGTCGCCCGACCCGTACGGCTCCCACTCCGGGCCCAGCCACGGCAGCACCCGCGCCGGGTCGGCGAAGACCTTCAGGTGGAAGCCGCGGCCGCGGGTCGACTCGGCGGCCTTGCGCACGTCGTCCTCGTGCACGTCGTCGTTCGTGGCGCCCAGGACGTGCCGGCCCACGTGCTGCTCAAGGCCCACGTGGATCGTGTAGCCCCAGGGCTCGACGAGCGGCGGGGCGGCTCCCCGCGAGAGGACCCAGCCGTCGACCCAGTTCCGTACGTGCTCGTCGCCGCTCACCATGGCCACCCTCAGAAGAAGTAATGGTCTCTATCGGTGACTGAACCTTACTGCCCGCCTTTTTCCTGGCGACAGAGGTGATCGCTCAGAGCGAACACCTGTCGGGGAACATCCGGAAGCTCCCGTGCATTGAGTCGACATAGCTCAACTTGACTGCCGAAGGGGAGATCATGGCTTCGACGTCCAACCCGCTCACCCTGCCCGTGCTGCCGCTCGACGACGAGGTCGTGCTGCCCGGAATGGTGGTGCCCCTGGACCTGAACGACACCGACGTACGCGCCGCGGTGGAGGCCGCACAGGCCGCCGCCCGTACCGGACCCAGCAAGCCGAAGGTGCTGCTTGTTCCACGGATCGACGGCACGTACGCGAACACGGGGGTGCTCGGCACCGTCGAGCAGGTGGGACGCCTCGCCGACGGCGACCCGGGCGCGCTGATCCGCGGCGTCGGCCGCGTCCGCATCGGCGCCGGGACCACCGGCCCGGGCGCCGCCCTGTGGGTGGAGGGCCTGACGATCGAGGAGACCGTGCCGGACCCGGTGCCCGGCGCCGTGACCGAACTGGTCAAGGAGTACAAGGCGCTCGCCACGAACTGGCTGAAGAAGCGTGGCGCCTGGCAGGTCGTGGACCGCGTCCAGGCCATCGACGACGTCTCTGCGCTCGCCGACAACTCCGGCTACTCGCCGTTCCTCACGACCGCCCAGAAGGTCGAGCTCCTGGAGACCGCCGACCCGGTCGCCCGCCTCAAGCTCGCCACCGCCCAGCTGCGTGAGCACCTCGCCGAGCAGGACGTCGCCGAGACCATCGCCAAGGACGTCCAGGAGGGCGTCGACAAGCAGCAGCGCGAGTTCCTCCTGCGCCGTCAGCTCGACGCCGTCCGCAAGGAGCTGCGCGAGCTCAACGGCGAGCAGGACGGCGAGGAGTCCGACGACTACCGCTCCCGCGTCGAGGCCGCCGACCTGCCGGAGAACGTCCGGGAGGCCGCCCTCAAGGAGGTCGACAAGCTGGAGCGGTCCAGCGACCAGTCGCCGGAGGGCTCCTGGATCAGGACCTGGCTCGACACCGTCCTCGAACTCCCCTGGAACGAGCGGACCGAGGACCGGTACGACATCCAGGGCGCCCAGGCCGTCCTCGACGCCGAGCACGCGGGCCTGCAGGACGTGAAGGAGCGCATCACCGAGTACCTGGCCGTGCGCAAGCGGCGCGCGGACCGCGGTCTGGGTGTCGTCGGCGGACGGCGCGGCGGTGCCGTGCTCGCGCTCGTCGGCCCGCCCGGCGTCGGCAAGACGTCGCTCGGCGAGTCCGTCGCGCACGCCATGGGCCGCAAGTTCGTCCGCGTCGCGCTGGGCGGCGTGCGTGACGAGGCGGAGATCCGCGGCCACCGGCGTACGTACGTCGGCGCGCTGCCCGGCCGCATCGTCCGCGCCATCAAGGAGGCCGGGTCGATGAACCCGGTCGTGCTCCTCGACGAGATCGACAAGGTCGGCTCCGACTTCCGCGGCGACCCGGCCGCGGCCCTGCTCGAAGTCCTCGACCCGGCGCAGAACCACACCTTCCGCGACCACTACCTGGAGGTCGAACTCGACCTGTCCGACGTCGTGTTCCTCGCGACGGCGAACGTGCTCGAAGCCATCCCCGAGGCCCTGCTCGACCGCATGGAGCTGGTCCGCCTCGACGGCTACACCGAGGACGAGAAGGTCGTCATCGCCCGCGACCACCTGGTGCCCCGGCAGCTGGAGCGCGCGGGCCTGGGCGAGGACGAGGTCGTCATCGGCGAGGACGCGCTGCGCAAGCTGGCCGGCGAGTACACGCGGGAGGCCGGCGTCCGCAACCTGGAGCGGGCCGTCACCCGGGTGCTCCGCAAGGTGGCCGCACAGCACGAACTCGGCGACCGGGAGCTGCCGTTCACGGTCGGCGAGGGTGATCTGCGGGCGCTGATCGGGCGGCCGCACCACGTGCCCGAGTCGGCGCAGGACCCGGCCGAGCGGCGCACGGCGGTGCCGGGCGTGGCGACCGGACTCGCGGTGACCGGTGCCGGTGGTGACGTGCTCTTCGTGGAGGCGTCCCTCGCCGACCCGGAGACCGGCGCGGCCGGACTGACCCTCACCGGTCAGTTGGGCGACGTCATGAAGGAGTCCGCGCAGATCGCGCTCTCCTTCCTGCGCTCGCACGGCGCCGAACTGGAGCTGCCCGTCGCCGACCTGAAGGAGCGCGGCGTGCACATCCACTTCCCGGCCGGCGCGGTCCCGAAGGACGGGCCGAGCGCGGGCGTCACCATGACGACCGCCCTCGCGTCGCTGCTGAGCGGACGTCTCGTCCGTACGGACGTGGCGATGACCGGCGAGGTCTCGCTGACCGGGCGGGTGCTGCCGATCGGCGGCGTCAAGCAGAAGCTGCTCGCCGCGCACCGCGCCGGGATCACGACCGTGATCATCCCGAAGCGGAACGAGGCCGACCTGGACGACGTCCCGGCGGAGGTCCTGGAGAAGCTGGACGTGCACCCGGTGACGGACGTGCGCCAGGTCCTCGAACTGGCCCTGGCGCCCGTCTCGTCGGGACTGGAGGTTCCGGTCGCTGCGTGACGGACGCGGCCGGACGACGAAGGCCCGGGCCCCGCAGGGGGTCCGGGCCTTCCGGCGTTCCGGGGCTTGTGGCGCTCAGACGGTGAGCCAGCCCCGCAGCGTCGCCTGCACCCCGGCCTGGAAGCGGGTCTGCGCGTTCAGCTCCTGCATGAGGCGGGTGATCCGGCGGCGCACGGTGTGCACGTGGATGTCCAGGCGCCGCGCGATCGCCTCGTCCTTCAGGCCGGAGGAGAGCATCGTCAGCAACTCCCGGTCCACGTCGGTGATCCGCTCCCGCTCGGCGGACCCGATCGGCACCGCCCGCTCCCACAGCGCGTCGAACAGCGGACCCAGCGCGTTGCCCAGCAGCGCGTCGCTCACCACGAGCGCCGACGCCGTCGGGTCCGCCGCGTCGGTCGGCGGCAGCAGCGTGACGCGCCGGTCGACGGTGAACATCTTGGTGGGCAGGTCCGTGCCCAGCCGGATCTGCACCCCCTGCTCGGCCAGCTCGTTCAGCCCGCGGGCCCGGCCGTGGAAGCTGAGGCCCTCCCGGTCGACGATGGCCCGCACCCGCGCCCCGCGCCGCACCGGCGCCCCCATGTCCAGCGGCGTCGGCATGCCGTCGGGCTGGCTGGAGGCGTAGGGCGGCCGGTCGATCAGGGCCACCTCCTCGCGCGCCGACATCAGCAGCGCCGCCACCCGCTCGGCGATCGCCGGGCCGCCCCGCACGGTCTCGATGCCGATCTCCCGGGGATCCTGCGCCGTGCTCAGGAGCTGCGCCGACATCCGGTCCACCGACCCGGTCAGCTCCTCCAGCTCCGCCGAGCGGTGCAGGAGTTGCGCCTGGTGCTGGTGGAGCATGTTGCGCAGGGCCGTCGCCGGGGCGACCGGCCGGGGCAGCGCCGAGCCGCCGGCGGGCCGGGTGAAGTCGTGCGCGGCGAGCTGGTCGAGGGCGGCCGCGACCCGGCGGACCGGGAGGCCGAGGGAGCGGGCGAGCGCGGCACGGGACGGCTGCCCCGGCCGGTTGAGCAGCGCTTCGTAGACCTGGAGCCCGTCGGCGCCGAGCCCGAGGGCCTCCCACTGCGCGTCCACGTCGGCCTGTCCCACGGCGCGATTCTCGCCCGGTCCGTGCAGGCCACACAAGTGTGCACGTACACAAGTAAGCACCGGCAACGCATTGTTCACGGCCGTGCCGCGGCCTTTGCATGTCCGCATCCGATTTCCGTTCACCCGCCGATGGCAGCGAAGGGATCAGACGTGCGGACTTCAGCGCGTAGAAACAGAGCAGACCGGCCGGGCGGCATAGCCGTCGGCCAGGGCGTGGCGGCGCTGCTCGCCGCCGCCGGGCTCCTCGTGACCGGCATGACGGCCGCCCACGCGGACCCCGCACCGCCGGCCGCGGCCACCACCGCGAGCCCCGACACCGACACCCCGTCGCTGGTGACCGGGCTGGACGAGGAGGTCCCGGCGACCGGCGCCGCGGCCGACGCCGCCCGCGGCCACCTCAAGGCGAAGAAGGGCCGCTACCACATCGCGGACACCTCGGCGAAGGACCTCGCGACGGTGTCCACCGACAGCGAGGGCGGCAAGGAGACGGTCCGGCTCCAGCAGAAGTACCGGGGCGTCGAGGTGCTCGGCGGCCAGTACGTGGTCCGGATGACGAAGAAGGACGGCAGACGGACCGTCACCGGCACCTCCGGCAGCTACTTCACGCAGCTGAAGCTCGACTCGGTCACCCCGAAGGTCTCCGAGAAGATGGCGGTCCAGCGTGCGATCGCCGCCGTCCGCACGCAGTTGGGCGGTGGTCCGCTGCGCGCCCCGGCCAAGGGCGAGAAGCTCGACACGACGCCCCTCACCGGCACGGCCGGCGACGTGACGATCCTGCCGCAGGGCACCGGCGTGCTC
Organism: Streptomyces sp. KL116D; assembly: GCF_030766975.1. Taxonomy (NCBI): domain Bacteria; kingdom Bacillati; phylum Actinomycetota; class Actinomycetes; order Kitasatosporales; family Streptomycetaceae; genus Streptomyces; species Streptomyces sp. KL116D. Next base: position 10,362 of record NZ_JASERH010000115.1, read on the forward strand.
ACCCGGCACATCACCGTCACGGGCACCGACCCGGCGGACGGCACCGCCGTCAAGCAGGAGGTGTACGTCGACGCGCACTCCGGCTTCCCGCTGCTCCAGTACAGCGGCATCCAGACGTTCGGGTCGACGGCCGCCGCCTCCGGCGCCACGGGCGACGCGGCCGGGCCGGCCGACTGGCCGCCCAACCCGGCGGGTGACGTCTCCGTGGTCAACGGCACCGGCGTCCGCTACAACGGCGCGAAGGCCGACCTCAATCTGTACAAGGACACCAAGGGTGTCTACCAGATGATCGACTACGGCTTCCGGGACCCGGCCAACCCCTTCGTCGGCCCCATGCTGAAGACGTGGGACGCCCGCGGGATCGACGTCTCCAGCGCCTCCGGCGTCTGGCCCAGCGGCGCCAAGGCCTTCACGTCGGACACCAAGGACCTCGGCGCGGACTTCACCGACTCCGGTGCGGTGGACGCCCATTGGGCCGCCAACAAGGTGTACGGCTATTACAAGAGCCACTTCGGCCGCAAGGGGCTCGACGACAAGGACGGGTACATGTACTCGCTCGTCGGCGTCACCGCGAACGGCCAGCCGTACAACAACGCCTTCTGGGACGGCACCAAGATGGTGTACGGCCAGGGCGGCGGCGACTACCGCACCTTCTCGGCGGACACCGACGTCGTCGGCCACGAGATGACGCACGGCGTGGTGCAGCACACCGCGAACCTCGTCTACGCGGGCCAGTCGGGCGCCATCAACGAGGCGATCGCCGACTACTTCGGCAACGCCATCGACCTGGAGGCCAACGGCCAGTCCATGGACGATCCGGACTCGGGTCTGCTCGGCGAGGACCTGTGCACCACGCTCGGCCCGCGCGAATGCGCCCTGCGCGACCTGAACAACGACCTCACCACGGCGAAGGACCTCGTCGGCACCTCGTACCGCGGTGACAGCGGCGGCGTGCACCTCAACTCGCCGATCTTCTCCGGCGCGTTGTGGGACATCCGCAAGAGCCTCGGCGCCGAACGCTCCGACCAGATCGTCTACCGCGCGCTGTCCGCGTACATGACGCCGCTGGACGGCTTCACCGAGGGCCGCGCCGCGGTGCTCGCCGCGGCGAAGGAACTGGGCGCCACCAAGGCCCAGCTCTCCACCGTCCAGGGCGCCTTCGCCCGGCACGGCATCGTGCCCGGCTGGGAGTCGAAGCTCGGCACCGACACGGACACCGTGCTGTCCGAGGTCAACGTGGCCGGCACCGGCGTCTCGGCGGGCGGCGGCACCTACGCCCTGTCCCGCTCGAACGAGGACGGCAGCGAGCCGTACTCGGTGTGGGCGGGCAGCAGCACCGGCAAGGACGCCCCGCACCAGGTCAGCCCCAACAACGGCAACTACAACGTCTACGCGAGCACCGACGGCAAGAACGTGGCCTGGGCGGAGTTCGCCTACGACTCGGTGAAGATCCACGTCCGCCCGCTGGCCGGCGGGCTCGACAAGGTCGTCGACGGGATCGGCGCCAACGTCACGTCGGTCGAGCTCGACGGCGACGTCCTCGTGTACTCCTACGTCAACCCGCGGACCGGCTACGAGCAGGCCCGTTACGTCAACATCAGGACGGGTGCCACCAAGGAGCTCGCGCCCAACCCCCTGAGCGTCACCGGTCTGACCTCGGTGCGTGACGGCAAGATCGCCTACGCGAAGATGTGGGCGGAGTCCGACGGGTACAAGCTGGGCGTCGAGGTCTACGACACCGCCACCGACACGACGCAGCTGATGCCGGTCGACAGCAGCGCGGTCGTCGGCATCGGCCAGACCGCCCTCACCGACGACGGCGTCTTCTGGGTCGAGGACGGCGACGGCACCGACCAGGGCCAGGCCGCCGTGATGCGTGCGAACGCCGACGGCACCGCCCGCACCACGATCGTCCCGGAGACGGGAGCCACGTCGCTGTACGCGTACCAGCTGACCGCTTCCGACGACGCCGTCACCGTCCTGACGCTGCCGCCGGCCACGTGGTGGACCAACGAGACGCTGCCGAAGCTGTACCAGGTGGCGCCCGACGGCAAGGGCGGCGCCCAGCGCGTCTCCTGCAACCGCGGCGACCAGGTCTACCCGGCCGCCGACACCGGCAAGCGGGTGCTGTGGCTGGACGGCACGACCGGCGAGACCAACCTCGTCAAGCGGGACCGCCCGGCGGGCAAGTGCTGAGCGCCGTCGCCGAGTTGACCCGCTGAGGTGAGCGGACGGCGGCCGGACTCCCGGAGGGGGGAGCCCGGCCGCCTTCGCGCGTGAGGTCAGCCGTTCGCGAGGGCGACCACGCGGTCGAGCGCCCCGTTGAACTTGTTGTGGTCACCGACCGTCGGGCCGGACGACGTGTACTGCCACATGGTGTAGAAGCCCCAGCCGGCCGGGAGCGTGCCCGGGTCGGAGGCGTACCGGGCGATCCACAGCGGGTTGGTGGAGGAGAAGGCGCTGGAGTTGCCGGTGCACTGCGTCCACCAGCTCGTCGCCGTGTAGATGACGGGGTCGCGGCCGGTACGGGCCTTGTACTGGTTCACGAAGTCCCGGATCCAGGTCACCATCGCGCTCTGCGTCTTGCCGTAGCAGGCGGCGCCGTAAGGGTTCCACTCGATGTCGAGCGCGCCCGGCAGCGTCTTGCCGTCCTTCGACCAGCCGCCCCCGTGGTCCACGAAGTAGTTGGCCTGGGTGGCGCCGCTCGTCGTGTCCGGCGTCGCGAAGTGGTAGGAGCCGCGGATCATGCCCACGTTGTACGAGCCGTTGTACTGCTGCGCGAAGTAGGGGTTCGTGTAGTACGTGCCCTCGGTGGCCTTGACGTAGGCCCATTTCACGCCGCTGTTCCAGAGCGTCGACCAGGCCACGTTGCCCTGGTGGCTGCTGACGTCCACGCCCTCGGTCTGCACGGCGCGGGAGACCGGCGGCTTGCCGGTGTCGCCGTCGTGCGCCGCGACGCCGATGCCCATGAAGGCCTCACCGCGCTGGGGGACGTCGGCGGCCTGGGCCGCGCTCGGGAGGGTGAACAGGAGGGAGAGTGCTGCGAGGAGGGTTCCGGCGACGCCGAGGCGGCGACGGCCGGTCGGTCTGTGCTTGTGCACGGGCATTGCATGCCTCCGAAGGCCTCGTGGGGGATCAGGAATCACTGATCGGGGACCTGTGCTGTGCGGCTGCTGTGCGACTGCTGTGCGATGTGCATGGGGGTCTGTCGACATGTCAGTACGCGTGACTGGAATGGACATGCCATGCATGACGCTACGCATGTAGACCCGTGGGAGGGAAGGGGGCCTGGATGCTGCCGTTGGTCTACTCCTGCGAAATACTGACGGAGCTGCGGCAATGGCGGCGATTGGCGAAAACTTTCAGAATCGGGAAACCCGGGGAATCTCTGGCCATGGGTGCTGACGTGCGCGAAGACGGGAACGGCGAGCGGCGGAACGCGGAACGCGACGCGAATTCTGCCGCCGGGCCGACTGGTGTGGACCACGAGTTCCTGGCCCTGGAACGAGAGTTGACCGTCTTCCTGCGGCGCGCCAGGGCCTCGTCGGGCGAGATGGCCCGCGAGGTCCACCCCGACCTGGAACCCGCCGCGTACGGACTCCTCGTACGCCTGGAGGAGTGCGGCGCCCAGCGGGCCACCGAACTCGCCGCCTACATCGGGGTCGGCAAGGCGACGATGAGCCGCCAGCTGCGCGCCCTGGAGGAACTCGGCTTCGTCGCCCGCGAACCCGACCCGGCCGACGGCCGCGCCTGGCTCGTCTCCCTCACGGACCGCGGCCGCGCCGACTTCCGCCAGGTGCGCGACGCCCGCCGGATGCGGTACGTGCGGCAGCTGGCGGGGTGGGACCGGCGCGAGGTGGCGGAACTGGCGCGGTTGCTGCACCAGTTGAACGCCGGAGACGAATAGCCGGGCCCCGGGGCGCCGGCCTTCACAACTCCACGTACACCAGCGACGCGTCGTCGTGGGTCTTGCCGCGGCGCAGGTACGTGCGGGACTCCGCGTCCGCGAGTTCCAGGGAGCGGACGCGGGCCAGTGTCGCCTCCGTGCCCTCCTTGCGGACGAGGGCGAACAGGTCGGCCCAGTCGCCCTCGTGGAACTTCTCCACCCAGCGCGTCACGCCGTCGGTCAGTGCGGCGAGGGCGCGGACCTCGGCGCGGGGGAGCGTGCCGGTCACCGCTCGGGCCGCGACCGACGGGTCCGCGGCCGCCGTGAAGAAGCCGCCCTCCTTGTTGCGCACGGTCGCGTCGGCCACCTCGTTCGAGACCAGGGACGAGCGCGGGACCCGGTCGAGACGGTCGTCGAGCAGCGGAGTGACGGTGCCGTCGGGCGCCTCCACGAGCAACGCCGAGTCGGACAGCACCAGATGCTCCACCCGGTCGGCGTCCCAGCGGGCGAGGACGACGGTTGCCTGCGGAGTGCGCGGGTGAGAAAGGTCACAGGTGGCTCGATGGGTGTCGGCGGTACGGGCGATGGCCGCCGCCAGGATGTCAAGCAACGTCACATCCCGCCGCGAAGCGGACAGTTCGGCCAGCGCGCCACCGAGCCGGGCCGTGAACCAGGGGACGGAATGCAGACAGCCGTCGTCGCCGGGCGGGGGTGTGACCCCGTCGAGGACGACGAGTGATCCGCCCTGCCCGGAGGCCGGAACCGCGACCGACGCGTAGTCCTCGTTCGGGCGGGCAGGGTCCCCGGGTTCGGTGCTCAGTTCGATGCGCATCCGGCCAGTCTGCACGAGCCCTTCACAAGGGTGTCGGAAGCGTGCGAGTTGGTCCGTACTGGCAGGTCGGGCGCCGGTTTTGGGGCGGAATGATCAACTCCGCAGAGACGTGGCGGGGCATCTTGCCAAAGCCTGTGAAGGACGTCCAACCGGCGCGCTGTGCCGAGTGGATGGCCGTATGCAGGGAACTTGCCCCTCAACTCCCGCTCGATGTTCACTCCTTCGGGTGGCGGGCCAGGTGATGTGCGCCCCCTGCTCACCGGCACTGGAATGGTCAGGAGCCATGCCAGCGGGGCGCGCGCGTTGACGGACCGTCACCCGGGCCCATGGGTAGGACGAGTCAGGAATGCGAGCACCAGGTGCGGAACACCTCCGGCGGTAGTGGGGCCAGTGGGCTGGGTGAGTCGGGTGGTGTTCAGTCGTCCGGGGGTGGCCTGAACGGCACCTCGTCCGGGGTGGCTGAGGAGGTCCCGGCCGCTGATCCTTCGTCCCGGCCGAGCGCGCCCCTGGCCGGTTCACCCGTCGCCACGCCTCCCGTGGGCAAGGGCAGGCGGACCAAGGTGCGCAAGCGGCTGATCGTGGCCGTCGCCGTGGTGGCCGCCGCCGTCGCCGGGGCCGGCGCACCCGTCGTCATCGCCGCTTCGGGGCGGGCCGCGGACTCGCAGGTGCTGGTCGACGACGCCGCACGGACCCAGCGGGCGCTCGCCCTGTCGCACTCCCTGGCCGACGAGCGCGACGAGGTCACCGCCTACATCGCCGCCGGACGGCCCAAGGGGCAGGGGCTCAGCGAGGACCGCAGCGCCCGCGTCGACCGGCAGGTCGAGGAGCTGCGCGTCGACGCCACGGGATCGCTGCGCCGCACCATCGGCGAGGTCGCCGCCGTCCGCCGCTCCGCCCTCACCGGCAAGGGCTCCGCCCTGGCCGCGCACCGGGCGTACTCCAAGGCCATCACCGAACTGCACCGCCTCGCCGAGGAACTGGCCGACCGCATCCCGGTCAGGGCCGGGGCGGGCGCCCACGCGCTGGCCGACCTGGACCGGGCCGTCGACCAGGCGTCCGCCGCGCGCGGCCTGCTGCTGGCCACGTACTCCGTGCCGCGCTCCACCGCCACCACGACCACCATCGACCCGATCACCGGGCTGCCCAAGACCGTCGTGAGCGAGTCGTCGGCCGACCGCGAGCAGCGGGACGCGCTCAGCGCCGCCGCCCAGCAGGCCCACGTGCGCGCGCAGGCCGCGCTCGACGACTTCCGCGAGTCCGCGCCGACCGGTTCCGTCGCCTCGTACGACTCCACGGTCAGCGGGCCCGACGTCGCCAAGGCCGAGAAGTACCTGGCCAGGCTCGCGGACGCGCCGACGCTCTCCGACGACGAGCTCGGCTACAGCAAGAAGAGCGTCGACGCCGCGCTGACCGCCCGCGTCGACCAGATGCGGGGCGCCGAGGCGGCCCTGGGCAGCGAGCGCCTTGAGCGGCTGGAGAAGCTGCGCGACGACGACGTCACCGCGCTGGAGATCCGGACCGCCCTCGTCGGCATCTGTCTGCTCGCCGCCGTCGGCGTGGCGATGGGCACCGCCCGTTCGCTGACCCGGCCGCTCGCCGCGCTGCGGATCGGCGCCGCCCGCGTCGCCGGTGACCCGCCGGCCGAGGAAGCGGTCAAGTTCACCGGGCGCAACGACGAGTTCGCCGAGGTCGTCCGCTCCGTCAACGCCCTGCACGCGCACGCCGCCGCCCTCCACGAGCGGCTCGGCACCCTGGAGTCCGACCGCAGGCACCTGATCGGCGAGCGGCAGCGCATGGCCGACGACCGGGACGCGCTGCGGGCCGAACTGAGCGCGGCGAGCGCCCAGTTGGAGAAGGTCAAGCACTCCATCCACGGCACCTTCGTGAACCTCGCGCTGCGCACGCTCGGCCTCGTCGAGCGGCAGCTCGGCGTCATCGAGGGCCTGGAGGAGCGGGAGCAGGACCCCGAGCGCCTCGCCACCCTCTTCAAGCTCGACCACTTCGCCACCGTCATGCGCCGGCACAGCGAGAACCTGCTGGTCCTGGCCGGTGCCGAGCACGGCCAGCAGCACGCGGGCTCCGTGCCGCTCGTCGACGTGCTGCGCGCGGCCGTCTCCGAGATCGAGCGCTACGAGCGGGTCCGGATCGCCGCGCTGCCGCCGCACGCGCACATCGCCGGGTTCGCGGCCGACGACCTCAGCCACCTCGTCGCCGAACTCCTGGAGAACGCCACGTCGTTCTCGCCGCCCGACGCCTCCGTCGAGGTCTCCGGCTGGCTCCTGGAGAACGGCGAGGTGATGCTCTCCGTGCAGGACGAGGGCATAGGGATGGCCGAGGACCGGATGCGCGAGCTGAACGCGCGGCTCGCGTCCTTCAGCGTCGAGCAGGCGCACGACCCCGAGGACACGGACGGGCTCGGCCTGGGGCTCTACGTCGTCGCTCGCCTCGCGGCGCGGCACGGGGTCCGGGTCCGGCTGCGGGAGCAGAAGCAGGGCGGCATCGCGGCCGTCGTCGTGCTGCCCACCGCGCTGCTCGCCGCCGTGCCCGCCGCGGCGGTGCCGCCGGCCGTGCCGGTGCCGGGCGGGGCGCCCGCCGTCCATCTGCCGGGGTCCGAGGCCGAGGCCAACTCCAATGTGCTGGACGGCCGTTCCGGGCCCCCTGCGGGCGATCCGCTGATCGAGGCCGCCGAGCACGCCGTACGGGAAGCGGAAGCGGAAGCGGAGGCCGAGGGGGAGGCAGGGGCGGCGCCGGCCGAGGAGCCGGCGCCCGCCACCACCGCTGAGCCGGTCTCCGAGCCGACCGCCGCTCAGCCGGTCGCCGCCGAGCCGACCGCCGCCGAGCCCGAGGCCGTCGTGCCCGACACCTCCGAGGCCGAGACCACCATGGAGCTGGTCGCGCCCGTACCGCCGCCCCTGCCGGTGCGCACGGACCCGGCCCCGGAGCCCGACACCCACGAGCGGACCCCCGACGAGAGCCCGGTCGAAAGCCCGGTCCAGAGCCTGGTCGAGAGCTCCGCGCCGAAGACGACGAGCCCCGTGGAGAGCCCTGCCGAGAGCCCCGCGCAGCCCACCCCCGCGGAGCCCACCCCCGAGGTGCCCGCGCAGCGCACCCCGCCGCTGGAGCAGCGCGAGCGCGTGACCGACAAGGGGCTGCCCAAGCGCACCCCGAAGGTGGCGGCCCCGGCCCCCGCTCCGAAGCCGCGCACCGGCTCCGTCGACGCGGACGCGCTGCGGCGCAGGCTCGGCGGATTCCACCGCGGTGCCCAGGAGGGCCGCCGCGACGTCGCCGTGGAGCTCGACGGCGAGCACGCAGAACGTAGTGGAGAAGCCAAGGGGGACACAGCCGAGGAGGCAAGCAGTTGACTGCGCCCACCCCTGCACCCGGAGCCATCGGCGCCCTCAGCACCGAAGCACGCAACCTGCACTGGCTGCTGACCAATCTGGTCGAGGAGGTGCCAGGTCTGCTCTCCGTCGCGGTCGTCTCGTCCGACGGACTGCTCCTGCTCTCCTCCGACCCGGGAAGGAACAACGAGGCCCCCGTCGACCACAGCGGTGGACCCAAGGGATCCAGCGCCGACCTGGCCACGATCGTGTCCGGCGTAGGCTCGCTCACCATCGGCGCCGCCAAACTGATGGACGGCGGATCCGTCAAGCAGACCATGGTCGCGATGGAGGAGGGCAGCGTCTTCATCATGTCCATCAGCGACGGCTCCCTGCTCGGCGTGCACGCCACCCCGGACTGCGACATGAGCGTCGTCGCGTACCACATGGCGCTCTTCGTCGGCCGTGCCGGGCACGTCCTGACACCCGAACTCCGCAGCGAACTGCGCCAGTCGATGGAGATCACCAGGTGACCAGTCCGAAACTTCCGGTACGCGGCGGCGATCGCAAGGCCGCCCGCGTACGCCCCTACTCCCTGACCGGCGGCCGCACCCGCTTCGGGCACGTGCTGCTCGTCGAGACGTTCGTCGCCGCCATCGAGGCGCCCGACGAGCGCCTCGAACTGGGGAAGGGCACCCTCTCCGGGATCATGCCGGAGATGCGGGCCATCGTGGAACTGTGCCGCCGCATGCGGACGGTCGCCGAGATCGCCGCGCTCCTCAAGATGCCCCTCGGTGTGGTCCGCGTGCTCCTGAGCGACCTCGCCGACCAGGGAAAGATCCGTGTGTACGGAACCGGTCACGGCCCGGGACAGCCGGACCGGGCGCTGCTCGAAAGGGTGCTGAGTGGACTCCGCCGTCTCTGAACTCCTCGACGACGAGGAGCAGTTGCAGTCCTGGCAGACGGACAGGACCAGGGCACCGATCGCCACGAAGATCGTCGTGGCGGGTGGGTTCGGTGTCGGCAAGACGACTCTGGTGACCGCCGTCTCGGAGATCCAGCCCCTCCAGACGGAGGCGCTGATGACCCAGGCGAGCGAGGACACCGACGACCTCACCGCGACGCCGGACAAGCTCACGACGACCGTCGCGATGGACTTCGGCCGCATCACGCTCGACGACGACCTGGTGCTGTACCTCTTCGGCACGCCGGGGCAGCAGCGGTTCTGGTTCATGTGGGACGACCTGGTGCGCGGCGCGATCGGCGCCGTCGTGCTCGCCGACACCCGCCGGCTCTCGGACTGCTTCCCGGCCCTCGACTACTTCGAGAGCTGCGGACTGCCGTACGTCGTGGCCGTCAACCACTTCGACGGGAGCGAGGAGTTCGACGCCGCCGACGTGCGCGAGGCGCTCACCGTGCCGCCGCACGTACCCGTGCTGATCATGGACGCGCGGGGCCGGATATCGGTGATCGAGACGCTGCTCGCGCTGGTCGGCCACGCACTGGACGCCACACCCGAGTAACTTCCCCGTACATTTACGCCAGTTATCAGCCATCAGTGATCAGTTAGAGGCAGCCGTATGTCGCGGAAGATACTCGTCGTGGGAGCCGGCCAGTCCGGTCTCCAGCTCGCCCTGGGCCTGCAGTCCCACGGCTACGAGGTCACCCTGATGTCCAACCGCACCGCCGACGAGATCCGCTCCGGCCGGGTCATGTCGACGCAGTGCATGTTCCACACCGCCCTGCAGCACGAGCGCGACCTCCAGCTCAACTTCTGGGAGTCGCAGGCCCCGAAGATCGAGGGCCTCGGCGTCTCCGTCGCCGCCCCCGGCTCCTTCGACCCGGGCCCCTCCCAGCGCGCCATCGACTGGGTCGGCAAGCTCGACGGCTACGCGCAGTCCGTCGACCAGCGCGTGAAGATGGCCGGCTGGATGGAGACGTTCGCGCAGCGCGGCGGCCAGCTGGTGATCCACGGCGCGGCGGTGTCGGACCTGGACTACTTCTCGCGCACCTACGACCTGGTGCTGGTCTCGGCCGGCAAGGGCGAACTGGTCTCGATGTTCGGCCGTGACGCCGAGAAGTCCATGTACACCGAGCCGCAGCGCGCGCTCGCGGTCGCCTACGTCCACGGCATGGGCGTGCGCCCCGAGCACCCGGACTTCGACGCGGTCCGCTGCAACCTGGTGCCCGGCGTCGGCGAGCTCTTCGTCATGCCGACGCTGACCACCTCCGGCCGCGCCGACATCCTCTTCTGGGAGGGCATCCCCGGCGGCCCGCTCGACGCGTTCAAGGGCGTCAAGGACCCCTCCGAGCACCTGGCGCTGACCCTGGAGCTGATGGAGAAGTTCACGCCCTGGGAGTACGCGCGCGCCACCAAGGTCGAACTGACCGACGCGAACGGCACGCTGGCGGGCCGCTACGCCCCGACGGTCCGCAACCCCATCGGCCGCCTGCCCTCCGGCGGCGCGGTGCTCGGCGTCGCCGACGTCGTCGTCGCCAACGACCCGATCACGGGCCAGGGCTCCAACTCGGCGTCCAAGTGCGCGGCCGCGTACCTCGCCGCGATCGTCGAGCACGGCGACAAGCCGTTCGACGAGGAGTGGATGCAGTCCGCGTTCGACCGGTACTGGGAGACGGCGCAGCACGTCACGAAGTGGACGAACACGATGCTGCAGGCCCCGCCGGAGCACGTGCTCAACCTGATCGGCGCGGCGGGCCAGCTCCAGCCGGCCGCCGACCGCTTCGCGAACGGCTTCAACAACCCGGCCGACTTCGAGAACTTCTTCTACGAGCCGGAGAAGACGAACGCGTACCTGGCGTCGCTGACCGGAGCGTAGCGCTCCGCGGGCGGACCGGAAGGCGTGACGCCGCGCCGGGGCGCCGTATACCCACCCACGGGGTTCGCCCCGCCTTGGGCAGTCTGCCGCCTGGGGCGGCGGGGTGGGCAAGGCGGCGCCCCGGTGCCGCGCAACGGTCGGAGGGGCGCCGACCCCGGCACGGTCAGCGCGCCGCAGGTGCCCCCGCCGTGGCGTACCCGGCGTCGCCGCCCTCCATCGCTCCCGCAGGCAGCTCCGGCGCCCGGTACCCGGACATCGCCCCGGCCCCGGGATCCGGCCGCACGGCCCCCAGCAGCGGGTTCGCGGCGATGGGCGACACCTTCACCCGGGCCCCGGGCCGCGGTGCCTGCACCACCATCCCGTCGCCGAGGTAGATCGCCACGTGCGTCGCCTTGGGGAAGTAGACGACCAGGTCACCGGGCCGCAGCTCGCCCAGCGGCACCCGCGGCAGCGTCGCCCACTGCTCCTGCGACGTCCGCGGAATCACCTGCCCGGCGTGCGCCCACGCCTGCGAGGTGAGCCCGGAGCAGTCGAACGACTCCGGCCCCTCCGCGCCCCACACGTACGGCTTCCCGATCTGCCGCACGGCGTAGGCCAGCGCCGCGTCGCCCGCCTTCGACGGCGCCCGGCCCACCGAGCTCAGCGCCCCCGACGCCATGAACTGCCGCTGCGCGTCCGCCATTCCGGCCTGCTCGGCCCGCGCCAGCTCGGCCAGCTGGTCGGTGGTGAGCGAGGCGAGGAGCTCCTCGACCTCCTTCAGCCGGGCCTGCACCGCGTTGCGCTCCTTCTTCCGGGCCGCCGCGAGCTCCAGTTGCTGATCGAGGGCGGCCCGCGCCTTCGTCGCCAGGTCGTCGGCCTTCTTCTCGCTGCCGATCAGCCGGTCGACGGTGGCCTCCTGCTCGCGCGCCGCCCGCCGCAGCACGTGCCCCTGGTCGAGCGCGTGCTGCGGATCCCGTGCAAGCAGCAGCCGCACGTACGGGGAGATCTCGCTGCGCCCCTGGTACTGCTCCCGGGCCAGCCGGCCCGCGTCGAGCCGGCTGGAGTGCAGCGCGCCACGCGCCTTCGCCAGCTTCCCGGCCAGCGACTCGGCCTCCGTACGGCGCTCCTTGAGCTGCTCCTCGGTCGCGTTGTACGTCTCGGTGGCCTCCTCGGCCTCCTGGTACAGCGTCTGAAGATCCGTCAGCAGATCGGCGACGGACTGCCCGCCACCACCGGGACCCGGTGCCGCACCCGCCGGGCCGGGCGCCAGCAGCGCCCCCGCGACGGCCGCCGTGCACACCCACCGCACAAGGCTGACGGACACCTCATCACCTCCGGTGCGGGACAACCCCTGTGCCCCGCACCGTGAACATCAACAGACAGCCACCTGGTGCGCTCGGACGGCTGCGCGGTTCGGCCCAACTCCACCACCCCTCCAGGGGGCGTGCGGCGTGCCGTCTTTACGCCGGGTCCTTCTTCGACCACGGCCACTTCACGGACCGCCCCGCCCTGCCGTCGGGCCGGTAGGCGTACTGCCACCGCACGAGCCGGACGGCCTTGCCGCCGGGCACTGGCTCACGGACGTACACCAGGACGCTGTCGGGACCGTCGGCCGGATCGGGCACCGGCACCTTGTAGACCTTGGGCGGGTTGCCGGTGGCGGTCACCAGGACGGGCAGCACGCGACCGTCGAGCGGGCCGCCGACGAACGGGATGTCTTCACTCTTCACGTCACCAGTGTCAGCCGTCGGCGGGCAGCGTGACGACCGAGGTGCCGCAGGTCAGGTGAAGACGGCCGGCCGCGAGGACGAGTGAGGTGCGGCCGTCGAGCGGGCTCAGCGCCGCGTGGCCGTCGTCGGGGATGCCGCTGCGGTACGTCCACGGCGGCCGGTGCTTCTTCAGGTCGACGGCGAGCAGGGGCTGGGCAACCGCGCCCGTGTCCTGGTAGAGGGTGCCACCCCGGACGAGGGGCGGAGGCCAGTGCTTGGCGTCGGCGCCGATCGGGTACGACCACAGCTCCCGGCCGTCGGAGGCCCGCAGCGCCAGGAGGGTGCGCAGGGCTGTCTGGCCGCGCGCGCGAGGGGCGAGCCCGTTCACGTGGACCACGCCTTCGTGCACGGCGGGGGCGCCGTAGGAGGTGAAGCCGTACCTCTTCTTCCGTTCCTCCCCGAGGCGCCACAGCGTCTTCCCGGTGGTGGTGTCCAGGGCCAGCACGTCGCCGCCGCCCAGGAACAGGCGGCCCTCGGCCAGTGACCGGGGATGCATCTTGTCGAGCGCCGGCGACGTCTCGTCGAACCGTGTGCGCCAGCGCTGCTTGCCGTCCTTCCGGCCGAGCGCGACGACCTCCCACGCCGCGTTGTAGATCAGCGTCTCGCCCTCCACGACCGCCGCGTGGGGCTGGTCGTCGGTGTCCTTGTGCCGCACCAGCCACTGCCGCTCGCCCGTCGCCGCCTCGTAGGCGACCAGCGCCCATCCGTCGCCCTGGCTGAAGGAGAGGCTGGTCAGGTACAGGGTGCCGGAGTCCATGGCGAGCAGAGCGCCGTTCGGCAGGCGGCCCAGTTCGTCGCCGTACGCCGTGAGTCCGCCCGTGCGGGCGTCGAGGGCGAGCAGTCGGCTGTCCGCCGCCGGGGCAAGCGTCCCGTGGACGACGGTGCCCCCTCCGGCCGCTTCGAAGGTGACCGGGTTCGGCTGCCGCCACAGCACCTTGCCGGTCCGTGCGTCGAGGCCCACCGAGGAGCGCTGCTCCTCCACGTCGCCGACGATCACGACGACCACCCCGTCCGCGACCCCGGCGAGCGTCGCCTCCTCCTCGGCCCGGTACGTCCACAGGGCCTCGGGTGCGGTCCCGGGCGCCCGCGACGACGCCGCGGCGCGCGGACGCCCCGAGCCGCCGTCGTCGCGCGCCGCCCACACGCCTCCGCCCGTGCCGACAGCGAGCAGGCCCGCGCCGCCCGCCACGAGCAGCCGCCTGCGCGACGGGCCGGTCTCCGTCCGAGGCGGCGGGGGCGGCGGCCCGGGCGTCCGCACCGGGCGCAGCTCCCAGACCCCGGCGGCGCGGCGTCCGATGTCGCCGAGGACGGTACCGGGAAGAGTGGACGCGAAGTCGCCGGAACTGGAGCCGGAGCCGGAGCTGAAGCCGGTGCCGCCCAACTCGGCTGCCAGGTCGGCCGGTTGAGGCCGTCGGCCGGGATCCTTGGCGAGGCAGCGGGTCAGCAGCGGCAGGAGCGACTCCGGTACGCCCGTCAGGTCCGGGTCCCCGTACCTGACCTGGTACAGGACCTCGGCCGCCGGACCGCCGGGGAACGGGCCGTGCCCGCCGGCCGCGAACACCAGCACCCCGGCCAGGGCGAAGACGTCGCCCGGCGGCTCGTGGTCGAGCCCCATGGCCTGCTCGGGCGACATGTACGCGGGGGTGCCGACGGCCTGCCCCGAACGGGTGAGGCGACGGGCGCCGAGGGCGCGGGCGATGCCGAAGTCGATGACGCGCGGCCCGGTCGCGGTGACGAGGACGTTCGAGGGCTTCAGGTCGCGGTGCACGAGGCCAGTGCCGTGGATGTCGGTGAGCGCGCGGGCCAGCCGGGCGCCGAGGGCCCGCACGGCCGTCTCCGGCAGCGGTCCGTGCCGCTCGACGGTCTCGTCGAGGGACGGGCCGAGCACGTACTCGGTGGCCAGCCAGGGCACCGCCGCCTGGGTGTCGGCGTCCACCACGGCCGTGCCGTGCAGGGCGCCGATGGTCCGCGCGGCCTCGGCCTCCAGCCGGAACCGCATCCTGAACTCGGCCTCGCGCGCCAGGTGTTCGTGCACCGTCTTCAGGGCGACGACCCGGCCGCCGGGGGAGCGGGCGAGGTAGACGGTGCCCATGCCGCCACCGCCGAGCCGCCCGAGCAGGGTGAACGGGCCGACGCGCGCGGGGTCGGCGGGCAGCAGCGGCTCGACCGGCGATCCGGGCACGGCGGTCATCCGATCGGGAGGGCGAAGTAGTGCTGGGCGAACTCGCGGGAGAACACGGCCGCCTTCGTGCCCCGGGCCATCCGCCAGATCCCGGCGCTCTCCGCCGGGTACGGGTCGCCGACGCCCTCGAAGACCCACTGGGCGGTGCCGTCCTTCGGGTCGTACGCCGTCACGTTCAGGGTGTCGAGGCGCAGCACGGAGCGGTTGCCGGGGCCGACGGCCATGGACACCTTCACCTCGTCGTTGGAGAGGATCTGCTGGTCCGCGGCGTCGGCGTCCCAACGGGTCGTCCCGTCACGGGAGTCGAAGCGGTACGTCCCCCGGGTGATGTCGGCGGCGTACAGCGCGTCGCCCGGCCCCCGCACGAGCGCACGCGGCGGCGGCAGCGTGCGCCACAGCCGCTCGCCGCTGTCCAGGTCGTACGCCGAGAACCAGTCGTCGACGGTGTACAGCACGCCCTGCGGGGTCAGCAGCGACAGGCGCTTGCCCTTCAGACCGCCGTACGACCTGCTCGGGCGCCGCTTTCCGGTGGCCCGGTCGAAGGAGAGGAAGACGGCCTCGTCCTTGTCCTTGATGAGCTCCCACTCCCCGTCCGGTGCGAGGCGCACGTGGACGGCGTCGCCGGTGGCGGTCAGGTCGGTCGGGGCGAGCCCCTTCGGCAGGGCGGTGCGCCACACCTCGTCGCTCTTGGCGAGGTCGTAGCGGACGAGCTGGTAGTTCCCGCCCTTGGAGATGCTGAACCACACCTGATGGCCGTCCCGGCCGTGGAAGCGGCTGGTGAGATGGTCGTCGTAGCGGGGATCGGTGCCGCGCCGGGTGCCGGTCCGCGCGGAGAACGTGGTGAGCGTCCTGTCGACGAAGGCGGCGAGGGTGTCGCCCCGGACCGGGACCGGGGTGGACGCGCAGCCGAACGGCTTGCTCCAGCGCTCCTTCCCGGTGCGCAGGTCCAGGCCGACGGTGTGGCTGCCCATGGGGATCACGACGATCTCGTCGTGCCAGACGAGCGCGGGCTCCGCCGAGTCCTGCGCCTTGTAGTGCCACAGCGCGGCGGGTGGCGTCCGGTCCACGGCGCGCGGGGCGGCGTCCGAAGTCGGTGCGGTGCTCCCGCGTGACGGTCCCCAGGCGCGTGCGGCGCCCCAGCCGCCCGCCGCACCCAGCGCGAGCCCGGCCCCGCCGATGAGCAGGGCGCGGCGTCCCGGCCCGCGCGGGGACGGCGCCGCGTCGTCCGGCACGGTCCGCGTCGCGACGACGGTGGGCGTACGCCCCGTCTCCGCCTCGTCCGGCGCCTCCAACCCCATGACGTACGCGGCCTGTTCGGACAGTTCCGCCATCACCGGGCCCGGCAGCCAGCCCGCCGCGAGCAGCGCGGGGACACCGTCGGGCGCGAGCTCGGCCGCGATCTGCGCGGGCGTCGGGCGGTCCGCCGGATCCTTCGCGAGACACCGGGCGAGCAGCGGACGCAGCCCTTCGGGTACGCCGCCCAACTCGGCGTCCGCCGTGGCCAGTACGTCCGGTGTGGCCGCGGGGAAGGGCCCGCTGCCGGAGGCCGCGTACACCAGGAGCAGGCCGAGGACGAAGACGTCGGACGCGGGCCCCGGGGCGTGCCGGGCGACCTGCTCGGGCGTGAGGTAGCCGAGGGTCAGCCGGGGCTCGCCGCCCGCCGTGCCGACCGAGGTGGCGGCGGCGAGCGGCCCGAACCCGGTCAACTGCGGCCCGTCCGCGGCGAGCCGGACCGTGTGCGGGGCCAGCCCCTGGTGGACCGGGACCAGGGTGTGCAGCCGGGTCAGGGCCTCGGCCAGGGCGGCGCCGAGGATCCGCAGCGCGTGCTCGGGCAGCGGGCCGTGCCGGGTGACGGTGGTGTCGAGGGGCAGGGCCGGACGGTACGGGGTGACCAGACAGTCGGCACCGGCCCGGAGCACGGGCGCGGTCCAGGGCCCGGCCGCCCGCACGGCCAGGTCGGCCTCGGCGCGCAGTCTGCGGCGCAGCGCCCCGGACGCGGTCAGCCGCTCCCGGGGTACGAGGAGGGTGACGGTCGCGCCGTCCGCGGCCCGCGCCACGTACTCCACCGCGGCCGCGCTCTCCCGCATCCGCGCCAGCACGGTGTACCCGGGGACCTGCGGCGGAGCGCCGTCCCGCGCCGGGTCGATCCCGGTGACCGGTGTCGCCACGTGTGCCCAACCCCCGTTTCACGCCTGGCCGTTCGTGCCCCTGGTGCTTGTGGTGCCCGCTGTGGAAGTCGAGCGGGCCGAGGTGATTGGTTCCCCGTCCGGGTGGAGTCGCAACCGTGTGGGACGTCTTCGACGGGACCGGCCCGCTTCAGAACCGTGGCAGGGCGTACAGGTGCCCGCCGTTCTGCATCACCACCACGCCGCCCGCCGTGGCCACGGCCCAGGGTGCGTCGCGGTCGGCCGAGGGAGCGAAGCGGTAGCGCTCGGTGTCGCCGGTGAGGGGGAGGGCGGCGATGCCGTCGGGGCCGGTCGACAGGGGGAGGTAGAGGCCGTGGGCGGCCACGACCGGCGGGGCGCCCTGGGCGTAGTCGCCGCCCGCGCCACTGGCCACGCGCAGGCCGCTGCCGTCCTTGAGCCCCAGGCAGCGGACCTGGTCCCCGTCCGCGACGTACACCTGCCTGTCGTGCACCACCGGCGCCCCGAACCCGCCGGGCACTCCGCTCGGCCGCACCACCCACCGCTGCGTCCCCGATCCCAGCGCGAGTCCGCGCAGCGTCGCCCCGCCGATGACGGCGAGCCCGTCCCCGTGGGCGGCCCGCAGCCCCCGCGCGGAACCCCGCACGTCCCAAGCCTGCTTCCCGGTGGCCGAGTCGAGGGCGACGACCTCACCGTCCCGGGTCGTGACCAGCACCGTCCCGTCCCCCACGGTGGCCACCGCCCCGCCCCGCGCGTCGAGCGCGTCACGGGAGCGCCAGCGCGGGGTGGTGTCACCGGTCCGTACGGCGACGAGACGCCCGGCGGCGTCGGTCGCGTACACGGCCTCCGCGTCGGCGGCGAGGAGCCGCACGAGCCCGCCGGGTCCGCGCCAACTCTCCTTCCCCGTACGGGACTCAAGCCCTCGCACCACCCCGTCCCGCCCGATCAGGACCGGTCCGGGCGCACGCGGCGCCGGGGCTCGCCCGCCCGCGTACGTCCACAGCCGGTCGCCGGTGCGCGGGTCGAGGGCACCGACTCGGCCCGGTCGGGCGACCAGCAGGACATCGCCCGCCACGGCGGGGCCGAACGGCATCGCGGGGTCGAGGTCCGTGGCGCTCCACAGGGGCTCGGGCCGCTCGCCGGCGGCACCGTCCCACAGCGGCACCCCGCCCCGGTCCTCCTCGCGGCCGTATACCCACCAGGCGGCGCCACCGCCCCCGAGGGCGAGCAGGGCACCGGCCGCGCCGAGGACCCGCCGCCGGGGCAGCATCCGCACTCCGGTCAACTCCCGTGCCGCGCGCTCCCGTTCGCGTACGTCGGCGACGGCGTACGCGGGCAGCCAGTCCCCGGCGGATCGGGGCCTGCGTGCGGCGGGGGACCACAGCACGGTGAGTTCGGCCGCCGTGGGGCGCTGCCGCGGGTCCTTGTCCAGGCAGTGGCGCAGCGCGGGCACGAACGGGGCCGGGACCCGGGTCAGGCTCGGCTCCTCATGGGCGATCGCGTAGTCGACGGGGGCGAACCCGGCCGCGTCGAAGGCGTGGTGCCCGGTGCTCGCGTACGTCAGCAGGGCGCCCAGCGTGAACACGTCGCTGGGCGGGCCGAGCTCCTGGCCGAGCACCTGCTCGGGCGACATGTAGCCGGGCGATCCCGGGCGCTGTCCGGTCACGGTGACGGTGGTCGCTGCCGGTATGCGGGCGATGCCGAAGTCGACGAGGCGCGGGCCGTCGGCGGCGAGCAGCACGTTCGACGGCTTGAGGTCGCGGTGCACGACCCCGGCGGAGTGCAGTGCGGCGAGCGCCGAGGCGAGCAGCGCGCCCAGGGCGCGTACGGCGGGCTCCGGCAGCGGTCCGCGGTCCTCGACGCACCGCTCCAGGGTGGGCCCCGCGACGAACTCGGTGGCGAGCCAGGGCCGGGGCCCGTCCAGATCGGCGCCGAGCAGCCGTGCCACGTAGGGGTGGCGGATCGCTTCGACGGCCTGCCACTCGCGCCGGAAACGGTCCAAGTAGTGGTCCTCCGAGAGGAGTTCGGGTCTCAGGGTCTTCACGGCGGCGGTCCGTCGTCCGCTGCGACCGAGATAGACGACGCCCATGCCGCCCTCTCCCAGCACACCGAGGAGCCGCCACGGACCCAGCGTGCCGGGATCCGTCGGGCGCAGCCGCGCCGTCAGTCCGTTCACGGCCGCCGAGGGCCCGTGCCGGGGGACAGCAGGTGCCCGGCGTCGCTCACCACGGGCAGCACCCGGCGGGCGAGTTCCCCGACCGGACCCTCCGGGGTCTCGAGGTCCAGGGCGCGCCGCACGACGTCGGCGGTCTGCGCGTCCCGGGCCGCGGCCGCCACCAGCACCGCCAGGAACTGCTCGACGAGGGCGTCCCGCAGCTCGTCCAGCGGCGGCTCCTTGCCCTCGTCGAGCCAGATCAGGGACGCCGCCTCGACCGCGGTGATCCACATGCGGACCGTCATCCGCAGCCGCGGGGCCGGCTCGGGTACGGCGAGATGGCTGAGGACGTGGTCGGCCGCGGCCCGCCGGACGCCGTCCACGATCGCGGTCGTCCGGGACGTCTCGATCACGCTGCCGCCCTGGAGCAGCGCCGCGAAGCCCATGTCGTGCTGGTCCACGAAGGCCAGGTAGCGGTCGAGGGCGCGGGTGAGGCGGGAGGTGAGGGGGCCCTCGGCGGGCTCGGCGAAGCACTGCTCGAGCTCGTCGGCGGCGGAGCGCAGCGCGGCCTCGTACAACTGCTGCTTGCCGCCCGGGAAGTAGCGGTAGACCAGCGGCCGGGAGACCCCGGCGGCCTCGGCCACGTCGTCGAGGGAGACCTCCTCCGGCGCCCGGTGCGCGAACAGCGACAGCGCCGCCTCCAGCAGCTGGGCGCGCCGCTCCTCGACGCTGAGCCGTCTGTACGCGGGCGAGCCGGTGGCCGAGGTCATGCCCGGCAGCGTATCCGGCGGTCCGCCGACGGCGTCAGGCCAGCAGTCCCGACGACCGCCACATCCGGCGGCCCACGCCGCGCAGGACGCCGATGTCGTCCAGGAAGTCCGTGAGCCGCTTCGCGCCGGTCTGCATGATCTCCGTGCGGTGGGCGCTCGCCTTGACCTGGGCCACGGCCGTCCGCCGGTCGAGGCCGACGTTCGTGTAGACCTCGGGGTTGATGAAGGCCACCGAGAACACGCGGGCGAACTCGCCGGAGGTGAGCCGGGTGAACTCCTGCGACCAGCGCGGCGCCGTCACCATCTGGCGGCGCAACTCCTCCCGGGCGTACCGGACGTGCCGCGCCTCCTCGACGACGTGGATGCGGGTGACGCCCCTGACCAGGGGCTGGACCCGCTCGTCCGGGAAGGTCAGCCGCTGCATCCAGTCGAGGATCTCCTCGCCGAGCAGCGTCGCCGTGAACGAACCCGGCGTCGTGGAGATCGTCTTGAAGAGCCGGCCGAGGTTGTGGTGGACGCGCGCCACCGGGTAGTGCGGGGTCTCGCCGCGCGTGATGAGCCGCGCGAACATCTTCGAGTGCCGGCACTCGTCCTCGATCTCCGTGAGGGCGTACCGCACGTGCGCGCTCGTCGCCGCCTTGTCGTAGACGTGCCGGACGAGCAGCTGCATCAGGATCAGCTCGAACCAGATGCCGAGCGAGGCGAGCGCGGCCGCCTCGTGCCGGGACAGGTCGATCCGCTGCTCCTCGCTCATCCGCTGCCACAGCGGAGTGCCGTACAGCGACACCAGCTCCGGCGGCCAGAACCACTTGCCGTCCTCGAACGGAGCCGCCCAGTCCAGCTCCTTGTCCGGGTCGAAGGAGTGCTTGGCGGAGGAGTCGAGCAGCCGCTCGGCCACCTGCTCCCGGTCCTTGAGGAGACCGAGCGCGTCCCGCAGCCCTTCGACCGCGTCGGCTTCCGTCATGGTCGTCATGGCACGTCCCGCTTCCGTGAGGGTTACCGGCGGTCACTTCTTATGAGACTGCGCGTCAGCAAGGCCGTCAATCCCTTGTGCGCCACTTGTTGACCCCGCGTCTACCGCCGTGTGAGCCTGCCCTCATGTCGACGCACGAGCTGTACACCAGCCCCGCGGACGGACTCAACTGGCAGGTACCGTCGGCCAGTTCGGCCCGCCTTAGCTGGGAATACGACGACGGACGCGACCGCCTGCTCGCCCTCTACCAGAAGGGCAAGGACAAGCAGTGGGACGGCGCAAAGCGCATCGACTGGGACCTGGAAGTCGATCCGTACGACCCCCTCGGCACCCCTGACGAATCGATGTCCCTGTACGGCACGCCCCACTGGGCGAAGATGACCGACAAGGACAAGGGCGAGCTGCGCAAGCACTACGCCTCCTGGCAGTTCAGCCAGTTCCTGCACGGCGAGCAGGGCGCGATGGTGTGCGCGGCCCGCATCGTCGAGTCCGTGCCCGACCTCGACGCCAAGTTCTACTCGGCCACCCAGACCATGGACGAGGCGCGGCACGCGGAGATCTACGGCCGCTTCCTCCACGAGAAGATCGGGATGCTCTACCCGATCAACGACAACCTCCAGTCGCTGCTCGGCGACACCCTGCGCGACTCCCGCTGGGACATGCCCTACCTGGGCATGCAGGTCCTCATCGAGGGACTGGCGCTGGCGGCCTTCGGCATGATCCGCGACACCACCGACAAGCCGCTGCCCAAGCAGATCCTCGCCTACGTGATGCAGGACGAGGCCCGCCACGTCGCCTTCGGGCGGATGGCGCTGCGCGACTACTACAAGCAGCTCACCGACGCCGAACTGCGCGAGCGCGAGGAGTTCGTCATCGAGGGCTGTTACCTGATGCGCGACCGGCTGCGCGGCGTCGAGGTCCTGGAGAACTTCGGCATCCCCAAGGCGCAGGCCGAGGAGTACAGCGAGCAGTCCGAGTTCCTCGCCCTGTTCCGGCAGTTGCTGTTCTCCCGGATCGTGCCCTGCGTCAAGGACATCGGCCTGTGGGGCAAGCGCCTGCAGCAGGCGTACGTCGACATGGGCGTCTTCGAGATGGGCGATTCGAACCTCGACCTGCTGATGGCCCAGGACGAGGAGATCGCCGAGAAGCTGGACGCCGAGCGGTTCGCGGCGGAGGAGCAGGAACGGGTCGCGGAGGTGGACGCGGCGATCCGGTCGGGCGGCGCCATGCAGTAGCGTTCCGGGCGTGTCCACGCCACCGCCGCCCCAGCCCCAGCAGCCGAACCCGTACGGCCAGCAGCCGCCGCAGCCGTACGGGCAGCAGCCGAGCCCCTACGGCCAGCAGCCCTACGGGCAGCAGCCGTACGGCCAGCAGCCGCCGGCCGCCTACCCGGGTTTCCCGCAGCAGCCGGGCGGCCAGTACCCCGCGCCCTGGGGCGCCCCGCCGCCGCCCAAGAAGAAGACCGGGCTGATCATCGGGATCGTCGCCGGGGTCGTGGGCGTGGTCGTCGTCGGGCTCGGCGCCCTCGCGTTCATCGGGTTCCAGGCCGAGGGCGGCTTCCCCGACGCCGAGTACAAGCTGACGCTGCCGAAGACGGTGTCCGACGGCGAGTACGAGCTGGCCGCGGACCTGTCCGACGAGAAGGGGCGGGAGCTGGAGGAGGAGGCCGACGGCTCCTGGGACGCCAAGGACACCACCGCGGTCATCGGGCAGTACGCGCAGGGCGGCGACCAGAACAAGGGCGTGCTCGTCGTCTCCGGGATGTACGGCCGCTTCAAGAACACCGACGAGGCGCGCGACAACATGATGGACGGCGCGGGCAAGGCGGACAACGCCCAGGTCGCCGTCGAGCCCAAGGACTTCCACCCCTCGGGCACCGACGCCACCATCACCTGCGAGGTCGTCACGCAGACCACCGCGGGCACGAAGATGACCATGCCCGTGTGCGCCTGGGTCGACGACAACACCGGCGCCTCCGTCGCCGAGGTCACCCCGGCCATCGCCACCAAGGACCCGCAGGACGTGGACCTGGCGGCCTTCGCCGAGAAGACGGCCGCGGTCCGCGAGGAGATCAGGAAGCCGGTGGGCTGAACGACCTCCCGAGCGTGAAGGCACGCTCGGTCGGACCGTTCTCGCGCAGCAGCGTGAGCCGCTCCTCGGCCTCCTCGATCGTCGGCCGGTGCCCGGCGGGCACCCACCACAGCGCGGTGACCGCCTCGCTGAGCCGCTCGAAGAACTCCCGCCTGCGGGCGAGGAGTTCACGGTGCGTGCCCTGGTACACGAAGGCCGTCAGCGCGTTCGTGTCGCGCCACACCGACATGTTCACCAGCAGCCACTCGTCGCCGTAGATCCGGAAGTCCGTGGCGTCACCGGTGTCGTCCTGCAGCCGCCAGACGAACCCGTCCGCCGCGTCGGCGACCGCGTTCACCGGCTCCAGGTTGTTCGTGAAGTCCTTCATCCCGGGGGCGTCGAGCGGGGCCCTGAGGCGGCCGATGTTCACTTGCGCGAGCTCGTGCGTCGTCATGATCGGGACCGTAGGGTCCCCGGCCGGCCCGGACCAGGGCCATTCCGTTCCCCGGTACGGGGACCACTCAGTGCTCCGCCGAGTTCAGCACGGCCTCCATCACCGCGCGGGCGATCGGCGCCGCGCTGCCGCCGCCGCTGACGTCGGCCCGGTCCGCCGCCGCGTCCTCCACCACCACGGCCACCGCGACCTGCGGCTGGGAGGCGTCGTCGGCCTGGGCGTAGGAGATGAACCAGGCGTACGGGACGCCCTCGTTGTTCACGCCGTTCTGCGCGGTGCCCGTCTTGCCGCCGACGGTCGCGCCGGAGATCCGGGCGTTGGTGCCCGTGCCCTTCTCCACGACGTTCACCATCATCTGCTGCAACTGGGTCGCCGTGTACGGGGACATGGCCTGCTTGTAGGTCTTGCTCCCGGTCGTCGAGACGGTGGTCCCGTCGCTGGTCGTCGTCCTGTCGACCAGGTACGGCGACATCAGCGTCCCGCCGTTGGCGACGGCCGCCGCGACCATCGCCATCTGCAGCGGCGTCGCCGCCGTGTTGAACTGGCCGATGGAGGAGAGCGCCAGCTGCGACTGGTTCATGTCGGTGTCGAAGTTGGAGCGCGCGGCGGTCATCGGGACCCTGACGCCGCTGTCGTTGAAGCCGAAGTTCTCCGACGTCTTCACCATGTCGGCGAGCCCCACCTTCACCCCGAGGTTGGCGAACACCGTGTTGCAGGAGACCTGGAGCGCGTACTCCAGGGTGGCGTCCTCGCAGGCGGCGGACGCGGACTCGTTGCGCAGCACCGTCGTCGTCCCCGGCAGGGTGTAGGGGGACGGGGTGTCCGTCGGCGTGTTGATGCCGTTGACGACGTCGTTCTCCAGCACCGCGGCCGCCGTGACCACCTTGAACGTCGAACCCGGCGGATACGTCTGGCGGATCGCCCGGTTCAGCATCGGCTGGTCCGCGGAGGCGTTGAGGCGGGCCCACGCGTCGGTGGTGGCGCTGCCGGTGCCGGCGATGTCCCCGGGGTCGTACGACGGAGTCGACACCAGCGCGAGGATCTTCCCGGTCGACGGGTCGATCGCCGCGACCGCGCCCTTCTTGCCGCCGAGTCCCGCGTACGCGGCCTGCTGCGCGGCGGCGTCGATCGTCGTCTCGACGTGCCCGCCGGGCTCCTGGGTGCGGGAGATCTCGTTCCAGAAGGGGATCGGGGAGAGCATCGGGTCGGTGCCGGCCAGCACGTCGTCCTCGGCGCTCTCCACGAACGTCGTGCCGTACGTCTGCGAGGCGTACCCGGTGACGGGGGAGTAGAGCGGGCCGTTCTTGTACGTCCGCTCGTAGCGCAGCGCCTGCCCGCTGTCCCGCGAGCCGGTGATCGGCTTGCCCTTGACCAGGATGTTCCCGCGCGGCTGGTCGTAGCGCTGGATCGTGGAGCGGCGGTTGGCCGAGTTGTCGTCGAGCGACCCGGCCTGGAAGACCTGCACACGGGCCGCGTTGACCAGCAGCGCGACCAGCAGGATCAGACAGAACGCCGAGGCGCGGCGGATGTACTTGGTCACGTGACGGCCTCCAGGGCGCCCTCGGGCGGCAGCGAACCGCGGGCCCGGTCACTGACGCGGACGAGGATGGCGACGATGATCCAGTTGGTGACGAGGGACGAGCCGCCCTGCGCGAGGAACGGCATCGCCATGCCGGTCAGCGGGATCAGCCCCATCACACCGCCCGCGATGACGAACACCTGCAGCGCGACGATCGAGGCGAGACCGATGGAGAGCAGCCGCCCGAACGGGTCGCGCAGCGCGAGCCCCGCCCGGTAGCCGCGCTCCACGAGCAGCGCGTACAGCAGGAAGATCGCGGTGAGCCCGACCAGGCCCAGCTCCTCGCCGGCCGTCGCCAGGATGAAGTCGGACTTCGCGGCGAACCCGATGAGGATCGAGTGGCCGAGCCCGAGCCCGGTGCCGAGCATCCCGCCCGCCGCGAACGCGAAGAGGGACTGGGCGAGTTGGCCGGGACCGTCGCCCGCGTCGATGGAGGCGAAGGGGTGCAGCCAGTCCTCGACGCGGCTGTGCACGTGCGGTTCGAAGGAGGCGACGACGAAGGCGCCCGCCGCGGCCAGCACCAGCCCGATCGCGATCCAGCCGCCGCGCCCCGTGGCCACGTACAGCATCACGATGAAGAGCCCGAAGAAGAGCAGCGACGTACCGAGATCGGTCTCCAGGACGAGCACGCCGACGCTGATCAGCCAGATCGCGAGGATCGGCGCGAACACCCGCATCGTGGGCAGCTGGAACTTCCAGAACTTCTTGCCCGTGTACGTGAGGGCGTTGCGGTTCGCCGCGAGGTAGCTGGCGAAGAAGATCGCGAGGAGGATCTTGGCGAACTCGCCGGGCTGGATGGAGAAGTTGCCGATCCGGATCCAGATCCGGGCGCCGTTCACGGCGGGGAAGAAGATCGGCAGGATCATCAGGATCAGCGCCGCGACGACGGAGAGGTACGCGTAGCGCTGCAGCACCCGGTGGTCGCGCAGGAACACCACGAACACGATGAACAGGCCCACGCCCAGCGTCGACCAGATCAGCTGGGTGGGCGCCGCCTCGTCACTGGGGGTCTCCAGGTCGAGGCGGTAGATCAGGACCAGGCCCAGGCCGTTGAGGAGCACGGCGATCGGCAGCAGCAGCGGATCCGCGTACGGGGCGCGGAAGCGGACCGCGAAGTGCGCGAGCAGCGCGAGCACACCGAGCCCGGCGCCGTAACCGGCGGCGCCGGGCGGAACGTTCCCGTTCTTGGCGAGCCCCACGTCGCAGTAGCCGTAGACGCTGAGCAGCACGGCCAGCACGATCAGGGCGAGTTCGGTGCCCCGGCGTCTGGGGACGCGCACGGCGGGCACCGAGGAGCGGGCCGTCGTTCCCGGTGATCCCGTTGATCCGGTCATGCCGGGAACGTAGCAAGTTCGCTGGTGATATCCAGATATGTCAGCACCAGCGGGGTGCCGCGCCGATGTTCGCGATGTACTTCGCCGAGCCCCAGGCCCAGGTGCCGTCGGTCAGCAGGTACCAGAGGTGGTTGCCGCCGACGTCGTCGCCGCCCGTCTTGCAGAAGATCGGGACCTTCGCGTTGTACGGCTCGGTGCGGATGACGCGGCTGCCGCGGGTGGGCGCGTCGCGCAGCAGCAGGCCCGACTTGGCGGTGACGCGCCCCCAGTAGACCGGCGGGTGGTTGTTCGCGTCGGTGGCGCCGGTCGTGCCGGTCGTGCCGGTCGCGCCGGTCGTGCTGTTGGCCGCGAGGGCGGGGGACGCGGTGGCGACGAGGGCGGCGACGGCGGCGACGGCTATGCCGAGGCGGGCGGTGCGGGTGCGGGCGCTCATGGAGCCTCCTGGGGCGCAGTGACGGGGCCGGCCGCGTGTGCACGGGCCGTGCCTCCCACCTAATGCGCCGGGCGGGGGATGCGCACGGCGGCGGACGCCGCCAGGGTGACCCCGGCCCGGACCGCCGCTACCCGGGCCAGGTGACGGGCTCGTCGTACGGCAGCGCCAGCGTGGCCACCGCCCCGCCGTCCGGCGCGTTCGTGAACCGCAGCCGCGCGCCCAGGACTTCGGCCTGGCCGAGCGCGATGGTCAGGCCCAGGCCGTGGCCGCGCGCCCCGCCCTCGGTGCGGAACCGCTGCGGGCCGTGCTCCACCAGATAGTCCGGGTAGCCCTCGCCGTGGTCCCTGACCGTGATCACCGGCCCGTTCACCGTGAGGGTGACCGGGGCGCCGCCGTGCCGGTGGGCGTTGGCCACGAGATTGCCGAGGACGCGCTCCAGACGGCGCCGGTCGGTCACCACGCACACGTCCCGGACGACGACGACCTCGGTGTCGGTGGCGGACGCGCGCACCACCCGCTCCGCCACCGGGCCGAGCCACGTCGCGTCCAGGTCCACGCGCTCGCTGCGCGCGTCGAGCCGGGAGATCTCCAGGAGGTCCTCGGTGAGCGTGCGCAGCGCGGCGACCCGGTCGCGGACCAGCTCCGTGGGCCGGCCCGGCGGCAGCAGCTCCGCCGCGGCGTGCAGTCCCGTCAGCGGGGTGCGCAGCTCGTGCGCGACGTCGGCCGTGAAGCGCTGCTCGGTGAGGATCCGGGCCTGCAACGAGGACGCCATGCTGTCGAGGGCCCCGGCGACCGCCGCGACCTCGTCCTGGTGGCGGCCGGTGTCCCCGTCGGCCCCGGTCCCTTTGGTCCGCGGATCGTTCACCCGTGCGTCCAGGTCGCCGGCGCTGATCTTGCGCGCCACCCGCGCCGTCGTGTGCAGCCGCCGCGTCACCCGGGTCACCGCGAACGCGCCCACCAGGAGCGTCGCCCCGATCGCCAGGACGGAGGAGCCGAGGATCGCGTTGTCCAGGCCGTCGATGGTGCGGGCGCCCTGCCCGTAGTCGATCTGCACCGCCAGCGCGGTGCCGGCCGCCGCCGGGCCCGCCGCCCACATCGTGGGGCGCGCGTCGTGGCCGCTGCCGACCATCGTGCCGCGCTGCCCGTCCACGGCGAGGGCGCGCAGCGACTCCGGCAGACCCGGCGGATCCACCCCGGCCCCCGGCCCGAGCCGCCCGCCCGCCTCGAACGCCGTGGTCGCCTCGTCGAGCCGGGACAGCGCCCGCTCCCGCGCCTCGCGCACCGTCTGGTTGGTGACCGAGACGTGCACGAGGATGCCGAGCAGCGCGGCGAGCGCACAGCACATCACCGTGATGAACGCGGCCGCCTTCCAGGTCAGCGACGCGGTCCAGGCGGGCAGCCGCAGCCGGCCCGTCACGAGGCGCTCGGGGAGGGCACGGCGGACGGCGACGCGGACGGTGCCACGGACGGCGCGGACGGGGCCGGCGAGGGCGACTCCGGAGCAGGGGTCTCGGCCGGGGGAGTCTTCGGCGGCCCGGTGCGCACGATCTCGTCGCGCGTCGGCAGCATCGCCCGCTGATGGGCGTCGTACGACCACGACGTCCGGTACTCGTAACCGGGCAGGTCCGCCACGGCGCGCACCACGATGCTGCGCCCGGCCAGCTGGACGCTGATGACGGCGTCCTCGTCGTCCATGATCTGGGTCAGCTTCTCGTCCGCATACATGTAGACGCGGACCACGAGGAGGCTCTTCGGCTCGCGGATCGCGACGACCAGGTCCTCCTTGCCGTCCCCGGTCAGATCCGCGTAGTACCCGTGCTGGACCGGGCAGTCGGCCTTCTTGGGGCCCGGGTCGCCGCAGGCGTCGAGCTTCTGCGCCGACTCCTTGGACAGGTCCGGGTCACCGGCCGCGACCTGGGCGCGCAGCACCGCGACCGGGCTGACCTCGCGCAGGTTCCCGTGCGGCACCGTGACGCCCTTGACCAGCTCGGTCTCGCCCGCGCCGTAGTCGTCGGCGGGCGCGGAGGCGGGGGACAGCGAGGGCCACAGATGGCGCGGGCCCACCGCCGTCGGGGTCGCGCCCGCGGCCTCCAGGCCGCCCGCGTCCCCGCAGCCCGACAGGAGCAGGGCGGCGGCGGGCACGGCGAGGGCCGTAGCGGCCAGCGGGCCGAGGCGCCTGGGCGTCACTGCACTCCTGCCTGCCGGGCCGCTCGCCCGGACCGGATCAGTCCCCGACGAGGTCGGCGAAGAGAACGATGTTGTCGCTGCGGTGACCGTCCACGATGGGGCCACCGCAGGTGATCAGGCGCAGGGTGGGGCGGTCGGTCGCTGCGTACACCTTATTGGTGGGGAAGTCCTTTTTATTAACCTGCTGGATCTCGCGCACCTCGAACGCCGCCGTGCTGCCGTCCGCGCGCGGCACCTCGATCCGGTCACCCGCCCGCACCTTCGCGATGTTCCGCAGCAGCGCGGGCCCGCGCGCCGTGTCGTAGTGCGCGACGAGCACCGCGGCGCCCCGCTGCCCCGGCGTCGGACTGCCCGTCCACCACCCCGGCTGCTCCGCCTTGTCGACCGGCGGCACCTCCAGCTCGTGGTCGGCGTCCAGGCCGAGCCGCAGCATGGCGTGCGCGTCGACCCCGGCCGCCGGGATCCGCAGGCCGGTGGGCGCCGACCGGTCCATGGCGGCGGGCGTGCCCTGCGGGGTGGCGGGGGCGGTGGTGCCGCGCACGGAGACGTCCGGCGCGGGGGCGGCGCCGCTCGCACCGCCCTGGCCGCAGGCCGTGACCCCGGCGGCGAGGGTGGCCGCGAGGACGGCGGTGGCGGCGATGCGGGCGGGGGTCTGCACGGGGCGGCTCCGGGAAGTGGGGTGGGGTGGCTCAGCCGTCGGTGTGGCTCGGCGGTCGGCGCGGCTCGTCCGTTGGCGTGGGTCGGTCGCAGGCGCGGCCCGTCCGTTGGCGTGGGCTCAGCCGTCGGTGTGGCTCGGCCGTCGGTGTGGCTCAACCGTCGGCGCGGCCGCGCCGGATCGTGGAGTAGGCCAGCCCCGCGACCCCGGCCGCGGCCATGCCGCCGCCCGCCAGCAGGAAGTACGGATTGGCCGACGGGTCGTCCGTGGCCTGGGCCTCGGCCGGTCGCGGCACGGACATCTCGGCGGGTGCGGTCGTCGCGGTCGACGTGGGGTGCTGCGGCGCCCGGGCCTCGGCGAACGCGCCGGCGGGCACCAGCAGGGCGCCGCCGAGGACGGCGGTGACGACGGCGCTGCGGAGGAAGGCGGGGCGCATGAAAGGTCTCTCCGTCCGGCTCTGGGGGACACGGTGGTGTCCGGTTCGACCTCATGAACGGTAAAAGTTCGCCATCACGGCAATTCGGCAGCTGTGTAACAGCAGGCCCACGCTCTCCGCCCGATGCGGTGAAGGCCGCCGGACGGGGCGGTTACGGACGTCATGTCGGGCTTGCGGGCTTCTTGCCCTGCGGCGGGCATCCTGCTCCCATGGTCATGGGGTGATGGGGCATGAGCGGACTGCGCGTCATACCGACCTGGCGACACGGCCAGGAGCGGCTCTACGTCTACGGCGACGACGGCAGGAACGTCGCCTGGTACGACCGGGATGCGGGCCGGGTCAACCTGCTCAGCGAATCGAACCGGGAGGACGTCCTCGCCGTCCTCCGCCCGTTCATCACGGGACAGGTCGCCGTCGGGCCGCCGCCGGTGCCCACCCCGGCCGAGCTCGCCCGGCTCAGCCTCCACCCGGACGACGACCTCGCGCCGAACCGGCCGGGCGAGGCGCTGGTGATCTCCCTCGACCGGGACCCGGCCCCGCAGCGCAGGCTGCGCAGCGACCCGCGGCGCCGGGCGCTCGCCGCGCAGCAGCAGACCGGGGAGGTGCTCGACGGGCTCGAAGGGGCGGGGTGGCGGGTGCTGCACTCGGTGCCGCTGCCCGGCGGGGCGCACATCCACCACCTCCTGATCGGCCCCGGCGGCCTCTTCGCCCTGCACGTGCTGCCCGCCCGCAAGCAGCGGGTCCGGATCAGCGACCCCATGGTCACGCTGGGGCGGGGCGAGCCGGACGCGCTGCTGCGGAGGGTGCGGGCGGACGCGTCCCGGGCCTCGTTCGCGCTCACCGCCGAGGTGCGGGCCGGGCTCGTGCTGGTGGAGCCGTCCGCGGTCGACGTGCTGGCGCCGCCGCGGGACGTCCGGCTGCTCACCGACACCGAGGTGTCCGGGCTGGCCCGGGTGGGCGGGCTGTTGAAGCCGGCGGACGTGGAGGCGCTCCACGCGATGGCCCGGGACCGGGGGGCGTGGGTGCGCGTGTAGCCGGGGCGCGCCGCGGAGCGGGCCCTTCGGGGCGTGCAGCCGGGGTGACCGGGATCGGGCCCTTCGGGCGGGCCTGCGCTCACCGGAGGCCGACCGGCTCACCGGAAGCGGACCGGCTCACCGGAAGCGGACCGGTTCGGCGGAGAAGGCGCCGTGGCGGGTCGTGCGCTGGCGGATCTCCAGGGTCAACTCGCCCTCCTGCGGCAGAAGTTGATAGGTGACCTCGCCCACGCCCACCGCCGTGACCACGGTCTCGTCGCCGGTCGGTGGGGGCAGCAGGCGGGCCGCTTCCGTGCGCAGGGCCGACGGCAGGGGAGTCGTCAGGATCGGGGAGCCGTCGCCCGGCAGCGTGACGACCAGCGCGCGGGGCGCCGTCGGCGGACCCGTGAAGCCGATCACCAGGGCGTCGCGGGTGTCGCTGTGGCGGAGTTTCAGCCAGGTGCGGCGGCCGCCGAGGTAGGTGCCGTCGAGCCGCTTGGCCACCAGGCCCTCGATCCCGCTCGCGGGCAGCGTCTCGTACCAGGTCAGGGCCGTCGCCCGGTCGGTCGTCGACGGGACGGGCTGGAGCGGCGGGCCCAGCGGGGCGAGGAGGCGGACCAGACCGGCGCGGCGCTCCGTGTACGGGCGGCGGCGCAGGTCCGTGCCGCCCTCGGCCAGCAGGTCGAAGGCCGCGTACGAGGCGGGCAGCTCCCGGGCCAGCACCCGGGCCCGGGCCGTCGACGCCGCGGCCGCCCGGCGCTGCACCGCCGCGAAGTCCGTGCGCGCCTCGTGCCAGACGACGACCTCGCCGTCGAGCACGGTGCCGGCGGGCAGCGCCTCGGCCGCCGCGACGAGGTCGGGGAAGGCCCGGGCGACCAGGCGCCCCGAGCGGGCCTGCAGCACGACGCCGTCGGCCGTGCGCAGGACGACCATCCGGTGCCCGTCGAACTTAGGCTCGTACGCCCACGCCCCACCCGTGTCGTCCCGCGGCAGCGCGTCCACGGACTCGGCGAGGGCGACGTCGACCGGCGGTCTCAGGACGTCGCTCATGACGGCAGCCGCCCGGCCCGGTTGGGGTTGATGAGCGGGCCGAGCAGATCCCCGTACCGCCGCAGCCGCGGGGCGATGTCGTCCGCCAGGAACACCAGATCGTCCGCGTGGGCGCAGGACTCGACCTCCTCCCAGGTCACCGGCGTCGACACGGTCGGTTCGGGGCGGGCCCGCAGGGTGTAGGGGGCGGCCGTCGTCTTCGCGGCGGAGTTCTGGCTGTGGTCCACGAACACCTTTCCCGGGCGCAGGCTGCGCGTCATGCGGTGCACGACGAGCCGGGGCAGCTCGGCCTCGGCCTCCTGGGCGAGGGCCTTCGCGTAGGCGCTGACCTGCGGGGACGGGGTCGGGGTGAGCGGGACGAGGAGGTGCAGGCCCTTCGAGCCCGAGGTCTTCGCGTAGCTGTGCAGACCGTCGGCGGCGAGCCGCTCGCGCAGCCACACGGCGACCTCGCAGCACTGCACGACGTCGGCCGGGGCCCCGGGATCCAGGTCGAACACCAGCCGGTCCGCCTGCCCGGGGGCGTCGGCCTGCCACTGCGGGGTGTGGAACTCCGTGACCAGGTTCGCCGCCCACACCAGCGTCGCCAGGTCCTGGACGAGGATCTGCCGCGAGACGCCCGCCGAACGCGGAACTTCGGCCGTCTTCACCCATGCGGGGGTTCCGGGCGGCACGTTCTTGGCGAAGAAGCGCTGTCCGGCGGGTCCGTCGGGGAAGCGCAGGAAGGAGACCGGGCGGTTGTAGAGGTGCGCGAGCAGGGAGCCGGCCGTGGTCGCGTAGTAGTGCAGCAGCTCGCCCTTGGTGAACCCGGTGGCCGGGTAGAGCACCTTCTCCAGATTGCTGAGCGGGAGCCGCCGCCCCTCCACTTCTGTGATGGGCGTCATACGGTAATAGTCTGGCAATACTGAAGATTTCCCAGCCAAGCAGGGCGAAACGGGAGGTACACCGTGCGCTCCATATGGAACGGCGCCATCTCCTTCGGTCTGGTCAGCATCCCGATCAAGCTGGTCAACGCCACTGAGAACCACTCGATCTCCTTCCGCCAGATCCACCTGGAGGACGGCGGCCGGATCCGCTACCGCAAGGTGTGCGAGCTGGAGGAGAAGGAGGTCACGGCCGCGGAGATCGGCAAGGGGTACGAGGACGCCGACGGCTCGATCATCCCGATCACCGAGGACGACCTCGCGCAGCTGCCGATCCCCACGGCCAAGACGATCGAGATCGTCGCCTTCGTCCCGGCCGACCGGATCGACCCGCTCCAGATGGACGCGGCGTACTACCTCGCCGCGAACGGCGTGCCCGCGGCCAAGCCGTACACGCTGCTGCGCGAGGCCCTGAAGCGCAGCAAGAAGGTCGCCATCGCCAAGTTCGCGCTGCGCGGCAGGGAACGGCTGGGCATGCTGCGCGTCGTCGACGACGCCATCGCGATGCACGGGCTGCTGTGGCCGGACGAGATCCGGGCGCCCGAGGACGCCGCGCCGGACACCCACGTCACGGTGCGGGACGCCGAACTCGACCTGGCGGACGCCCTGATGGACACACTGGGCGAGGTCGACATGGACTCGCTGCACGACGACTACCGGACCGCGGTCGAGGAGATGATCGCGGCGAAGACCTCCGGCGGCGAGCAGGCGGAGACCCCTGCGGCGCCGGCCGCCAAGGGCGGCAAGGTGATCGACCTCATGGCCGCGCTGGAGAGCAGCGTACGAGCGGCCAAGGAGGCGCGGGCCTCCGGCGGTTCGACGGAGGACGTGGCCGAGGTGACCCATCTGTCGTCGCGGCCCCGGAAGAAGGCGGCCCCCAAGAAGAAGAGCGCGTCCGCCGCCAAGTCGACGTCGTCGAAGAAGAGTTCCTCCGGAACGGCGTCGAAGAAGAAGTCGACGTCGACAAAGAAGTCGACGTCAACGTCAACGTCAACCACAGCCAAGAAGACCACCCCACGCAAGAGGGCATCGGCCTGAGGACCGTTGGCGCCTGCGGGCCGGTGGGGCTTCTCGCGCAGTTCCCCGCGCCCCTGGAGCATGCGGCTTCGCCGCAGCCCCATAGGCGCCCCATGAGACGGCGCACGAAGTGCGCCTCTCAGGGGCGCGGGGAACGGCGCGAGAAGTCCCCACCGTCCCGCACTCGGCGGAATTCCCTGCTGCCCACGGCGGGCACCCGTGCTTTTAGGGGCGCGGGGAACGGCGCGAGAAGTCCCCACCGTCCCGCACTCGGCGGAATTCCCTGCTGCCCACGGCGGGCACCCGTGCTCTTAGGGGCGCGGGGAACTGCGCGAGAAGCCCCACCGGGTGGTGGGCGAAGCACGGCCTGCGCGAGGACCCCGCCACCCCACCGCTGGCCACCACCCCCGCCCCGGCCGCCGAACACGCCGGATTCTGACCACGGAACTCGGAACACAGGGCCCCGAACACGGAAGGGGGAGGGCGCGGAACGCACCCTCCCCCTTCCGAGGACCACATACTGCCGACGGCTACCGCTTGCGCGCGACCTCGGCCGCGTCCCGCTTGAACGCCCACTCCATCTTCGGCTCCATCGCGAACCGGAACATGCGCTGCACGGGTGGCGTGCAGAGCACGGTGATGAGCGTCATCGCGGCCACGGTCACCACGATCTGCCCGGCCGGCGTGTGCACCCAGTCGACCTCGTACCAGTCCCAGAACCGGGAGCCCTTGGCGACGAAGCCGTGCAGCAGGTACCCGTACAGCGTCCCGGCCCCCAGCGCCGTGAACCAGAGCTTGCGCCCCGGCACCCAGGCGAAGAAGCACGCGACCAGGATCACCGAGCAGCCGAACATGGCGAGCGTCATCACGGCGCCGCTCCAGCCGGGCGCGGCCAACTCCTGGGCGCTGTCGCGCCGGTAGAACCAGGCCGCGTTCATCCGCGGCGCCGCCCAGTACGCGAAGACCAGCGCGGCCGCGAACACCGGCAGTGCCAGGATCCGCGCCTCCTTGCGGCGCACCAGCTGGAAGTGCTCCGGCTTGAGGACCAGGCCGAGCACGAAGAACGGCAGGAACTGCAGCACGCGCTGGAGGTCCAGGTCGTCACCGATGTCGGGGGAGACCGAGGCGAGCGCGGCGATGGCGAGCGCCACCGGCAGCGGCCAGCGGATCACCTTCCACAGCGGGGTGGACAGCCGCCACACGAACAGCGCGATCAGGAACCAGGTGAGGTACCAGGGATCGAGCAGACTGATCGGGTACGAAGGGTCGTCCCCGGCCGTCCGCTTGAAGAAGGTGTACGCCACCTCGAAGATCACGTACGGCACGGCCACCCCGGTGACCAGCCTCTTCAGCCGGGTGGGGCTCGCGTCGAAGGACCGCGAGAAGTAGCCGGAGATCACGATGAACGCCGGCATGTGGAACGTGTAGACCATCATGTAGAGGGCGGCCGCGGCCCGGCTGTCACCGCGCAGCGGCTCCCAGGAGTGGCCCATCGCGACCAGCACGATCGCCAGGTACTTCGCGTTGTCGAAGAACGCGTCCCGCGCTTTACCCGGCTTCTTCCCCGCGGGGGCCGGAGTCTCCGAAGGCTTCGGAGCGGCGGTGCTCGCATGCGGCGGTCCGGTGGTGGCGCGCTGCTCGGGCAGCGGACTCCGTCGGGCCGCGATCCGAACCGGTTCGCTCACGATCCCTCCCGTGTGGAACCCCGGCTCCCGAAATCACGTCTTCTCAGGTTTGTGAGGTTCAAGTGGCTGCGAGACATCCAAGGCACCGTAGTCACCGACCGAGCCGCCCGTAAACCTGTGCTGGTCATGGGTGGCGGCTGTCACAGACCGAAGTCGGGACGGGGTCAGACATTGACTCCGAAGTCGGACGCGATGCCCGCGAGGCCCGACGCGTACCCCTGGCCGACGGCACGGAACTTCCACTCCGCCCCGTGCCGGTACAGCTCGCCGAAGACCATCGCGGTCTCCGTGGAGGCGTCCTCGGTGAGGTCGTAGCGGGCGATCTCGGCGCCGCCCGCCTGGTTCACGACGCGGATGAAGGCGCCCCTGACCTGCCCGAAGCTCTGCCCGCGCGACTCGGCGTCGTGGATCGAGACGGGGAAGACGATCTTGTCGACCTCGGCGGGCACCGCCTCCAGGTCCACCTTGACGCTCTCGTCGTCGCCGTCGCCCTCGCCGGTGAGGTTGTCGCCGGTGTGCTCGACCGAGCCGTCCGGGCTGGTGAGGTTGTTGTAGAAGACGAAGTGCCGGTCGGAGACCACCTTCCCGGACGCGTCGCACAGCAGCGCGGAGGCGTCCAGGTCGTAGTCGGCGCCGGTGGTGGTGCGCACGTCCCAGCCGAGACCCACCAGGACCGCGGTCAGGCCGGGCGCCTCCTTGCTGAGCGAGACGTTGCCGCCTTTGGACAGGGAAACTCCCACGGTCTTCTCCTCCGTACGGTGGGGAACGTACCCTGAAATCTACAACACTGTAGAAGTTTGCCGGAGGGGAGGAGCGGGCCCGCCTCACTACGATGAGGCGCTGGAGCGGAGGAGGAGGGTGAGGGTGACGTGGTGAGCCACGACGAGAACGCTGCGGGCGCCGAGGGCGCCGAGGGCGCTTCGGGCGCCGAGCATGCCGAGGGCGGGCGCAGGCGCGGTCAGGGCGAGCTGGAGGGCCAGGTGCTCGCGGCGCTGTGCGAGGCGCACGGCCCGGCGACGGCGGCCTGGGTGCGCGAACGCCTCGGCGGCACCCTCGCGTACACGACGGTGATGACGATCCTCACCCGCCTCCAGGCGAAGGGCGCCGTCACCCGGGAACGGGTCGGCCGCTCCTTCACCTGGACCGCCGCGTCCGACGAGGCCGGCCTCGCCGCGCACCGGATGCGCCGGGTCCTGGACGGCGAGTCCGACCGGGCCGCGGTCCTCGCCAGCTTCGTGTCGAGCCTGTCCGCGGGCGACGAGCGGCTGCTGCGCGAGCTCCTCGCGGACGAGGAAGGCTCGGGGGCGGACGGCACCGGGGGCGGCTGACGATGGGCGTCTTCGTCTTCCTGCCCCTGGTCCTGCCGCTGACCGCCTGGCCGGTCGCGCGGCTCGCCGAACGGCACCTCCACCCGCGCGCCGCCACCCGCCTGCTGACCGGCGTCGGCTTCGTCCTGGCCCTGTGCAGCACGCTCTGCCTCGGCCTGCTCGCGATCGTCGGCACCGCCCAGCTGCCGGGCAACCCGCTGCCGGACGGCTGGGCCGACCCCGAGGTACGGGCCGCGGTGCCGCACGACGAGGTCGTCGGCAAGACCGCCATCGTGGCGCTCGCGGCGGCGCTGCTCTCCTGCGGAGCGTTCCTGACGCACCGTCGCAGGACCGCACGACAGGCGGCCCGCGCCCTCGCCGGACTCCCGGGCGGTCGCCGGATCGCGGTGCTCCCCGACGACATCCCGTACGCCCACACGCTCCCGGAGGGCCGGATCGTCGTGTCGACGGGGATGCTCGCGGGCCTCGGATCCGCCGAGCGCAGGGCCCTGTTCGCGCACGAGCGGGCCCATCTGGCCGGCCGCCACCACCGGCACCTGCTCCTGGTCGGCCTCGCGGCCCGCGCCAACCCGTTCCTGCGCCCCCTGCGCACCGCGGTCACCTACACGGTGGAGCGCTGGGCCGACGAGGACGCGGCCCGCGCCGTCGGCGACCGCCGCCTCACCGCCCGCGCGGTCGGCAAGGCGGCCCTGCTCACCCCGCGCACCCCGCTCCCCGCAACCCCCGCGTTCGCGTCCCCCGGCCCGGTCCCACGCCGAGTGGCCGCCCTCCTGGCCCCACCCCCCGCGACCCGCCCCTGGCCACCCCTGTTCACGGCGGTCGGAGCGGCGGCGTGGGCGGCACTGGTCGGCACGATGCTCTCGGCGATGGCATCGGCGAACTCGGCGTTCACCCTGATCGTGATCCTGCACGCGGCTACGCCGCTGTGAACCGAAGCCGCAGCGACGTCCCCGGCCGTGACGGCCGGGGAGCACTTCCTGAAGAACGCCGCGTACCCGGACCGGGCCGACTCCGTGCCCCTGCAGGTCATGGGCAACTGGCCCCCGAAGTAGGCCTCTTCCGGAACGCGTCTGCCACCACCAGCGAGGCACTCGGAGCCGCATCCGCCCGCACAAGCAAGAAGACCCCGCACTCAGCATCTCTGCTGGTTGCGGGGTCTTTAGGCACCCAATTCAAGGTGCCCCCGGCAGGATTCGAACCTGCGCACACGGCTCCGGAGGGGCCTTGAGTTGCGAGCAACGCAGCAGCTCACGGCCCTGCGTATGGCAAATCAGGGTGGACCAGTCCACGGATTGTCCACGGCTCGCTGAGCACTGCTGCAGGGGTGGGGAGTTGGTACATCCGACGTCGCATGTAGGCGTGATACCTGCTTTACCCGAAGGATCAAGAAACATCAGCCAGCAACCGGCACAGAAAGGCGAGACAGCTAGGGCTTGACTCCAGCTGTCCTTGCCGAGGGTGGGCAGGCCGTGGTCCACAAGAAACCGGGGGCGTTCCTTGGAAGCCTGCCGGCGCTCGGCAGGCCTGGGTGTATCAGAATTTGTTAAACCCACCCTGGGTGTACCAAGTGCTGCGAGATAGGGCCTGGTACATGACTGCACGCCAATTATTTAGTCCACCGGTGTCCCTACTGTTCGTGATACTGGCTGCCATACGTTCCAAGTAGATACGGGGATCCAGCTCAGGCAAGTTTGAAAGGAAGCTGCGTATGCCGCTAATCTCCTGACCTGCGTGGGACGCATAAAGTTCGGCTAACCCAAAGGTATTGAAGTGTAGACGCACTCGCTCTGAGAGGACTGGATTCCAATGGTTTGGAGCTTCCACGAAATATGCCAAGGATGGAGGGGCCGTGTCCGACTCGATGACATGGGCGTGAAGCCACTGCTCATTCGTCACATCATCGAAGTATGGGTGCAAGGTTTGATCGTGGGCGGTCTGAGGGAAGATCGAGCTCTTTATCCAATTGCAGCTGCTGCACGCGGGAACTAGGTTCGAGGGGGTCACGGCGAGCAGCGGAAAATGAGCTTTAGGCATCTGGTGATCTAGCGTTTCGACTGTCCGTTGCCCGCAGAGAGGGCAAATGCCGTGCTTAGGTGCCTTCTTCAGAGTGTTGTAGACGGGATTACCCGGAGAGTCGGCTGGCACCATTCTGCTCTTGTAGGTTTTGAGGAGCTCCGACCGGTCATCTTCATCCTCGGGCACTCCCTTGAGTGGAGCCAATGTGTGAAGCGCGGTGGATGCTGCTGCATTCTCGTAAAGATTGGAAGCATTGACGACGTCCATTGTGAGTGCTTCGAGGCGACGCCGCGCAGGCACACGCGCAGCACTAATGCACGTGCGGTAAAATTCAGATACCGGCATGTCGGGACGCGGGAGGGGTCTCACTCGAACCTGTCCTCCACGGCTGGTCCCAAGCCTCCGCCCAGGTCGCGCACTGCGATGAGCCCCTGCGTAATGGCGCGAGCTTCGCCTCCGAGCTGTCCTCCGAAAGCGCTCAGCACGTCGTCATAACTCAACCCCCGCCTCACCAATCTTTTCAGGTACCGGTGATATCCCGAGTCTGTAACCTCAAGGCTGA
The DNA here is from genome assembly GCF_030766975.1 of Streptomyces sp. KL116D. Lineage (NCBI taxonomy): Bacteria > Bacillati > Actinomycetota > Actinomycetes > Kitasatosporales > Streptomycetaceae > Streptomyces > Streptomyces sp. KL116D. The sequence continues at coordinate 49,948 of NZ_JASERH010000115.1, forward strand.
AGACTTCATGTGTGAGAATGCCTACGTTCTCGCCGAATGTCTCAATAGAGGGGCGTTCGGCGATCATCTGGTCGTCGTAGCGACGCAACTTCCACACACATGACGTCGGCACTTCCTGCAAGACTACAGGTGAGTGGGTGGCAATTATTGCCAGGCCATTTCGATCTGTCAGGAGATCGGAAAGTGCTCGGATAAAGGCAGCTAGCAGCGGAGGATGTAGGTGCGATTCCGGTTCATCGATTACAACAAGAGTACGTTCAGTGACGTGCTCAACGAGACGGGTCAGCGTCAAGAGGACTGCTTTATGACCCGAACTGAGATTTTTAAATAGGCTCTTAGCCTTTTCCTTGCGTTGCTCGGGAGCTTCGATCGCAAGGAAGTCCTCAACCCATGAGTCTTCTAAGAAGCCGCTTCCGGAATAGCGAAGCGTGCGAAGAGCGTTCGCCCAGCGCTGCGCACGTCGCCCTGTTAGGCACGCTTCCACACTTTCAGTGAAGTCGCGAGCGAGTTGCTCCGGAGCCTTTATCTCGGGATGCTGACCAAGGCGACCTGGTAGCTTTAGACCCACATATGAGTATCGATCGATCCCGATGTCTTCTTCGTCAATCTGCGGAAATTCATCAAACGCACTAAATGTGACACTCACTAGGTTGGCGAATGTATCGAGGTCTCCGCGGTCGGCCTCAATAATTCTGCCTACCTCAAACTCTTCCGAGCGCCTGTCTGCAATGCAGCGCGTGAGTTTATTGAGCAAGTATGACTTGCCGACGCCATTTCGGCCGATCAGAACGTGAATGTTTGTGGGCGGTACCGATTGAGGAATGACTGTGAAGGGTAGTAGTACCGCTTCTCCTTCTCCCCCTCGCGGACGTGGTGGCTCATAGACTACTTCGAATCCACGAATTCGCTCTCCGCCTCGAGCGATACGGCGGAACTGATCTTGAACCGCAGTTGCCTGCACGAAACGCATCAGAGATTTCTGAGTCACTGGCTCGGTTCGGACTTGCCGAAATATAGCCTCGTCGTAAACTACATCCCGTAAGGCAGCGAGAACAACGTCTCGTATTTGATGTCCCAGGCCGACGAGGTTGGTGTAGTAGCTGTCGTCCTGGCCAAGCGAAAAGAACCTCTCAGCCAGAGTGTCAAAGTCTGCAGGCAGTGAGAGAGGGAAGCGCGGACGCATACCGCGTCTGCCGATCTTCACCTCTCCGATGTCGTGCCGTACGCCGTGTTCATCGTAAATGACAAGGTAGAACAGGGTGGCGAATCCGAAATCGTCCCATCGGTCGGCAATGAGTAGTGCGCGGTAACGCAGGTCGGTTGGCTCCCTCTCGCCTTGCTGCATTACTTCGAACCGCATTTATCCCCCATTCTAGGCATCCCTAAGTGCCGCACGCCTAGCTAAATCTGGGTGAGTGCGCACTCAGCTGGCCAGCAGGTTCAGAATTATTCGAGAAGAAGGCGAACGAGTTGGTCGAGCTCCTCGGCGTCCGGTGACGTGCTGAGCTCTTGCCGGACCACTTGGCGTAGCTTGACGAAACCCTTCGACTTGTCCAGTTGGAGTTGGGAGATTCGCTCGTGTTCTGCCGCGCCGATCTCGGCAATGCGTGCGTGCGTAGCCTCCGAGGGATCGAAGGCGGGAATAGGCAACTCCCACACTGCTTTGTCGATGTCACGCTCGTCCTTTCCGTAGGACATGAGCGGACGAACCAATTCGGTAAGTGCCGGGGCATTCAGGATCGCGGTCAGGTACAGGCCCTCGATCTTGTTCGATACAGTTCCCCAGTAGAGTTTGTGCTCCAAAACCGCATTGGGATCTTCGACCAGCGCCGCAGTGACGTGCATCCCAGATGCCCCGTACACGACACGCAGTGGAGTCCCGGGCAATTGATCTGCCAGCTTCTTGCGGAAATTCAGTTGTTCCAGCAGCGAGAGTCGTTCACTGCGGCGATGAGTCTCCCACTGCTCCTCGGCATTTCTCCACCAGCGAGCAAGGTCCGGGTATCGATCCAAATGAGGATGGTCGCCATCCATCAGTGTGCCGGTCGCCTCGACGGGTAGAACGGCTTGTTTCGAATCCAAGACAAGGTATGGAAGGATACTCTCTCCGAGAAGGATAGGGCGAATGAATTCCTTTTCCACGACTCCTTCCATATCGGGGAGGTTCTTCCATGGCGCCTTTTCAAGGTTATTCCGTTCGGAACGCACGGAAATGCGCCCGCCGCCAAGGCCCAGGGAGTTAGCCTGTTGGGCTTCCACGAAGAACAGATACTTCGGGTAAATCGTGGCTCCGTTATTGAAGCGTGAACGGTAAGGCGAGGAGATTAGCGATTCTTTGGCGTACTTAAGTTGCGCCGTTTCTCTCTTGATCCAACCCCTGGCTTGTGGCCATGTTGTTGCCGTGCGGGAAATCTTCCCGGTCCATCGCTCGGTCTCTTTAGATAGCGCGGTAGGGTTGTTGCCTTGCGCCGAGGTGCCAATTCCTACTTTGATGCGGCGTCCAAAAATTACGGCACTGCCACGCGGGAAGAAATGTGGCCGCAGCCGGCGAAGGTCCCATGAGCCTGAGAAGGCAACCTTCACCGGAGTTTCAGGGTCAGGGTAGTCGCCGGCCCTGAAGCCGGACCAGTAGGGGCGGTCAAGGAGCGGGTTTGGCACGACGAAGGCAAATTTCCCGTCTTCACGCAGATACTGCTGAATCGCCCTCGCAATGAAGAGGCCTGATAGGTCCTGGTGAGTCGCTACTTCGTCCCCGCGCCATAGCTTGCGGGATTGAGACATCTCTTTGAAGAGTTCTTGCATGTCTCTCGGCATGTGGCGGTAGGACAACCAGGGTGGGTTGCCGATCAATACGTCCACTCGATTTTCAGCGCGAGAGAGCCACATCGGTCGGGCAAGGTTGCGCACATAGTACGACCAAATGTGGTTACGGCCTTCATCGACGAGCTCGCACAGCAGCCTGAAGTTGTGGGTTAGCTCCTGCCGGTCCTGCTCGGAAGTGATCGCCAATCGGTTGAATGCCGCACTGAGTGATGGGATTTTTCCGGCAGGGCGGTTCGTGGCTTTGTCCGCTAGCTCGTTGACGAGGTCATCGAAGTTGACCGCGTCTGCGAGTAGATTCTCAGAGAAGCGAAGCTCGTTTTCGTAGAACTGTCCGCCCGCGCCGGTTCGGATAACCAAATGACCGTGATCCAGTAGATCGGTGCGCTGCTGCCACTGAAAGCTATCGCCAAGGTATACAGGTACCCTTATGTGCCGACGATCGTTCGAAGTTAGACGCTCCTGCCCAATGGCGAGCAAGTAGGTGACGCGTGCCAGGGAAACTGCTACAGGATGGAGATCGATCCCGGCGACATGGTCGATCAGTTCGTCAAGCGAGCGCTTGAGTGATTGCCCAGCGGATTCTGCCGTTTCGAGATAGCGACGGACAGCATGGAAGAGGAAGGTGCCGGACCCGCATGAGGGGTCAAGTACGCGCTGATTTAGTGGGTCGGTGATGGTTTCGGAAACCATCTTCTCGGCAAGCCAGTCGGGTGTGTAGTATTCACCCTGCTTCTTGCGTGTTTCCTGGGCGATGACGGATTCGTATAGCACCTTCAGGACGTCATGTTCGACTTCGTGCCAATCGAATCGAGCCAAGCGACGGGCCAGGGTGTGTACGAAAGATTCTCCATCTTCAACTTCGATGGGCCATCCAAAGAAGTCGGACTCAACTACACCGAAGATGTTCGCCCTGGTAAACAACTGCCCCTGAACAAGGGTTGCGGCTCGTACATCCTTGACGTCGATACCAAGCACCATGTGAGCGATGATCGCCGCGTTGTTAACTAGAAGTGTGTGCTCGATGAACAGTTCGTCACTATCGTCAAACTGCGCGCCCAGTGCACTTCGGAGCAGCCGTGCCCACAACTCACGCTTGAGCTTTACGGTTGGTAGATTTTTGTGCTGCTCGTAGAGTGCAGTAAGGGTGGCCCGGTCGAGCTGGTGGGAAGGGCTGTCCGCACCCATGCGAGCCTCGATTGCGGACGGAGTTGGCTTGATGCCTTGGGCTGTGGCAAGGACCCCTTCCAGCCATAGCAAGAGATCTTCGAGAGCCACTCGGGGCTTGAGCTCAAAACGGCTCACCTGAATGAAGTCATCGCCAGCTAGACTGTATGCGCGCCAGTCAGAGCCATCGGTAAGGATGCCTGCATATCGTTGTCCGAGCTGTTCCGTCCTAGTTCGAACATACCCAGCTAGCTGTGCTTCTGCGGCATCTCGAATGGTTTTGCTGCGAAGATCCTTCTTGATCTCGATCGCAGTAAAGCCGATCTCGATATCGATGCGCCGACGATCGCCCACCTGACTCTCAAGGCGTGGCATCACCTCTTCGTGAAGGTCGTCATCGCCTAGATTCAAGCGACCGTCCAAGAGCAAGGTGCGGACGTCCGCCTGGACTTCCGCCTCTGACCTACTGGCCTTCCGCTTGAGTAGCCGTCCGAGCAATTTCTCGAGCCTGTGATCTGGGCTAGTGGTCATAGTGACAGCGGACGCACTGCTCATGGGATGACCGATGGGACGCCCAAGTGGGTGTGGACGTGGCCTCTTCGGGTCCGGGTGGCGTCCCTCTCCTTCCCTCTGCAGCGACGCGGGCGTCGACCGTGACGTGGCGGCTTGCCTAGTACCTAACATTCTGCCGCCTGGACGCGCGGATGATCACCCCTTCGACCTACTTGCGGCCTGCGTTTCGTGCATGATCGCCGGCCATGTCCGATGTCGGTCTCGCACGGCCGTAGGCAGCCGATCCCGCCATGGGCCCGGTTGTGGCGCGTCTCGTCGCTACTGGGAGGCTGAACCCTGGCGGATGGCGGAGTTGCAGTTCGACGAGGGCAGTAGCCACATCAGATCCGTCGCACCTGCGCGACTTCCCACTCTCATCGCCCGGTGTAGAGGAACTGGACCAAGGGGCCTACCTGGTTTTGAACCACTCTTGCGCATCCCTCACGCGGAGTGATTGTTGGGGGCCAGCTGCTCAAGGCCGAGCTTGGCCAGACGGGAACGTATGGCAGTGGGCTGGCGCCCGAACTCGATGGCTAGGACCTCGTAGTTCTGTTGTCCTGCCCGGTACAGCTCTAGGAGCTTCTCTTCGTCGAGGGCAGTCCAAGGCTTGCCGAAGTTTGGGTACTGGGAGCGGAGTTGGTCTGGATCCTCGCGCCGACTGCCGCCAGGCGCCTGGACTACCTCAACGGACTTGATCGTAGGTATGGGGTAGCGGGCTCGCTCCGTTCCACCGATCCACAAGATCAGGTCTGCGCCTTCGAAGGTGATGCTGTCTGCCGGGATGGTGGCGGCCCGGCGTCGGCAGTCCTCGTCGTCTGGATCGGCAATGAACTCGGTGAAGGTGAGGCGAAAAGAAACGCGCACACTAGGAACCCCCATGACTCCAGACTGCCGCACGGAATGCTGTTTGAAACAGAACGCGGTTTCTTGTGGGGATCAGAACCAGCCGCGCCCGGTCGTTGATCGCTGAGGTCGGTGGAGCGGCTTTGGGCTGGAGCTGCCATGGGGCGAGTGATCATGGCCCCTTAAGCTTCCGGCGAGTCGGGCAGTCTGTGGACCTGCCCGTTAAGGCACGACGTTGGGGCCATGATCTTCGAGGCTCGCCCCATGGTGGCTGCCTAAAGCCGTGGAGCCGACCGGCCCCGGCCAGGACGGGTTTCCCGTTCGTCGAGGGTGCTGCCCGCATCCGGGCTGGGCCTGTGGCTGGTCAGCGGGCCTTGGGGCGCTTTGTGAACCTGGCTGCGTTGGCCCGTCGATTCGCTCCGCCATGATCCGGCCTGATCGGTAACACAAAGCGTCTTTGACCTGTGGTTTTGCTCTCCACCTTGTGCCTCACGGCCCGGTTGTCTGGTTGTGGCCTCCTGGGTGGCTCCGGACGGACGACGCGCCGCAGCCACTGACGTAGGCATGGTGGCTTCGGGGTGGCGGCCGGCCGGCGCCACCCCGAAGTTGTGAGGCTCTCGGTCCGTATGGATCGATCCCCTGGGGACAGTGGGTCTGGGGTTTTAAGAGGTGGTGTTCTTGCTCCTGCACCTTGGGGTCTCACCGGTGCTTGGTTCTTCTCCTCTTCTGGGCCGGATCATGGCGGAGAGGAGCGAGGGGCCGTGAGCGGCCGTGGTTCGCTGAAGTGCCCTTTGGCGGTTGGGTTGGCAATGATCGACGCCGCGGGGCCGGCCCGAGCCGCGAGCGGAGCGAGCCTTGATGAAGTAGGGAAAGTTTGTCCGCGAGGCGGTCTTGCCGGTCGCTGCCCAGGCTGTTCCGATGATTGTGGGGACCATCGGTCTACATGTGGGGCGGGGCGCATGAGCGATCTGACGGTGAATCCATGGAAGCGGCACGGTAGGGACCGGTTGTACGTGAACCTGCCCGACGGCACCGCGGTTGCCTGGGCGGATCGGGCCACCAAGGTCATCACTATCAAGGTGCAGAAGCATCGAGTTGAAGCGGTGGCACTCCTGCGCCAGCATCTCGGCGACGCGGTGACTGTCAGTCCCCCGGCGCCGGCTACTCCTGAACCTGTTCAGAGAATGCCCGCCCCACCGCGGGAGCAGCCAGCAACTCAGAGAGCAGAACGCCCCTTACAGGTTCCGCAGTTGACGGTTGCCGACGATCTGGCTCGAAACCGGCCGGGCGCCGTACTCATTGAAGCCATCGCCGCTCGTGGACCGTCGACGGCTCAGCGCTTGTGGGCCAAAGCTTTGCGGCGCCCATCGGAGTGGGATTCCTGGTACGTGGGCCTCGAAGGAGAGCGGAGGGTAGGCAGAGAGCTGCAGCGCCTCACCGCTCAGGGCTGGCGAGCTCTTCATGGCGTACCCAAGAGCAACGGTGGCGACATCGATCACCTGCTGATCGGCCCTGGGGGAGTGTTCGCCATCAACACGAAGCATCATGCTGGCGCTTCCGTGTGGGTCGGCGACGAGATGGCCAAGGTGAATGGTGGGAAGCCGACCCCGTATGCCGCTGCGAGTAAAGCTGAGGCCAGTCACGTACAGCGGGTGTTAGAGCGCTACTGCCGTTTCACGGTGCCGGTGGAGCCGGCTCTCGTATTTGTCGGCGTGGCCTCACTGCAACGAGCTGCCACACAGTACGCCGTCCGCATCTATCAGGAGCGAGAGGTGTCGGCTCTGGGCCCATTGTCGGGACAGCTCACACCGGACCAGGTGGAACGAGTCTTTGCTGTAGCCCGGCATCGGCGTGTATGGCTCAGATCGTGATGCTGTCCAGACCTATGCGGCGACGTCCTGAGGCTGCTGACCGTGCTCCAGATATGCGGTATCGGAGCCAGCTCGTGCATCCCGAGCGGCCGTGATCCGCCGAGCAAGGCGGGGGATGCTGCGTTCGGAGATCTCGACTGACGACAGGAAGGCGTAGCTCTTCAACTCGTCTCCTTGGAGCGTGATTCGACCCAAGGTCTCAGGGGGCAGCTGACCGCCGTCGAAGAGATAGAGCACCTTGTCGCCCTCGCCGTCGCTCGGCGCCCAGTCAACTGCCAACAGTCGGCCGAGGGGAACGCTGATGCCCAGCTCTTCGCGGACTTCGCGAACGGCTGCTTGAAGGGGGGACTCGCCCGTCTCGACGTAGCCCCCAGGGATGTCCCAGTAGTCCTTATAGGTGGGCTCCACCATGAGGATCCGGCCAGTGGCGTCAAAAAAGAGCGCACCCGCGGCCATGCGCGGATGCGCCATCTTTGCTTCGTGCTCGTTCGCTGCCATGAAGCCGAGCGTACCTACCTCAGACGACGTGAAGCCTGTTGGCGAGGTCGGCCATAGCTCGGCTCGGACGACCGCGCTGGTTGCGGACCCAGGTGAGCACGAGTTCACGAGCGAGATAGTGGCTTCGAACCTGCTCGGGCGCCCATGCTTCGGCCTCAAGGACCATGCCCAGTGCATGGTCGACGCGGTTGTGGGCGCTCAGCGCGCGGGCCACTTCGATGTTGTGGCGCGTCCTCCGTTCAACCGGAAGCGCGCTCGTGTCGATCTGGGGCCCTAGGTCAACGGCGACCTGCATGTCTCCCAGTTCAGCCGCCGTGGCCACGCGGTGGATCGCTACGTTGGTCGGGCCGAATGCCGTCCATACGTAGTTGGCGTCACGTCCTAGCTGGCGCGCTGACTGGTCGGCCTCGGCGAGGAACGCCCGCGTGCTCGCGCGGTCATCCGCCCGCGCCGCGGCCATCGAGCCGGCGAGGAAGAGCGTCCCGTAGATCGACAGGAACTCAGGGGCAGCGGTGTCGTTCAGGCCTGGCCGCAGGTAGTCCGATGCGTCCCCGACGAGCTGCACGGCAGCGTCGAATCGCCCGTTGGACAGAAGGCAGTGGGCCACCGACCGGAAGAGCGAACCGGTCACTACTGCATTGCCGGACTGCTGGGCGGCAGCGAGCCCTCGGTCAGCGGCAATCCAGGCAAGATCCGTCTCTCCGACCTTGGTGAGCACCATGGCGGCGCTCTGGTAGGTCATGGCCAACAACTCGTTTGCTCGTTCGCGCTGTTGGCCTTGGTAAGCCTGGGCTGCGATGAGAGCGTCTGCGAGCAGCAATGGGAGACGGCGCGTTGCTAGCCCGTAGCGAGAGTCTTGGTAGGCGTCCCACACCTCGGCCACGCTCTCGCGCAGCTCGTCGAGGGGGGTGGGTTCCCCCTCGGTGGTCACCCCGAGCAGCGGGGTCAGTTGTCGGTAGTTCATCAGCGCCGAACGAAGGGCGGGCACGGTGCCCGTACCGCTGTCGGCTGTCCAGTCCAGGAGGGTCGGCTCGGCGAGCAGGTCGCCCAGGCTCACGTCCAGGGCGTCGGCCAGAGTCTTGATGACGGAGAGCCGGTCCAGCTCGATGCGGTTGTTCTCCGCCTTGCTCAGCCAATCGACGGTTCGACCGACCAGTCCGGCCAGAACCTCTTGGGAGATGCCTCGCCGGCGGCGGTACCACGCGACTCGCTCGCCGATCGTCAGGTTCGTCGTCATTCCTCGCATGGCAAGAGCGTCTCCCCGTCTCTTCGCGCGACCCCGGAGAGTTTTTCCGGGGTAGTGCTGCGGGCCGGTTCTAGCGTTGCTGACTGTCCGAGGGGTTGTCAGATCGAACAGTCGACGAGGGGGCCGTGATGGCACTGACCCCGGCAGAGCGGTTGGAGCTACTCAAACAGATTGAAGGGCTTGGCGACGAGGTAGTGGAGTTAACGCACCGCGCTGATGCGGTGATCACTTGTCTTTCGTCTGTTGTCGCAGGAGATCCTCAAGCTGGTCCATCCTCTCGGCGAGGCGACGAACGTCCCGACGAACCTCCGACAGGTACTCGGTGATCTGCTCGTACTCGGGGCTGCGTTTCGCGCTCGCTTCCGAGCCTGGCAAGGCCGCGAAGCTTCCCTTCCCCTGGTGGGAGAGCGCGTAGCCGTCCTCGCGAAGCCGCGAGATCGCCTGTCGTGCGACGGTGCGCGAGACGCTGTGACGAGTCATCAGCTCGGACTCTGACGGCAGCTTGTCGCCGGGCGCCAGTTCACCCTCTTGGATCTTGCGCTTGAACTCGTCGGCGATCTGCAAGTACGCGGCGCGCTCGGCGGTGAAGTCGGCCATAGCCCCTCTCAGTGCTTGTTGTACCTAGTGCAGCACATTGCTCGGACACGAGTCGAGACCAACCACTTGACACACCAAGTAAGACAGGTGCAGTCTCGAATCAATGTTGACGTACTAAGTACGTCAAGTAGATCTCATCGAGGAGCGCTTCATGCGTCAGATCCCTGTGGACACCGCCGCCATGACGGTCATGTTGATCCAGACCCCGGAGCCCAAGGTCAAGAACAAGGACACCGGCGAGATCGCGACCGACCGCACGACGGGCAAGACCCTGTTCAACGTGAACGTGGCCGTGATCGTGGACGGTCGTCCAGACGCGCTGACGATCGTGGTCGCCGAGGACGGCATTCAGCCGGATCTCGTTCCGGGCCTGCCGGTGGAGTTTCCCGGCCTGGTGGCCCGCCCGTGGGAGAACGACTTCGGGCACGGCATCAGCTACCGCGCGATCGCGGTCACGGCGAAGACCCTCACGACGGCCGGCTCCAACGGCAAGGGCTGATCAGCCATGACCGAACTGCTCTTAACCGTCACCGCGGTGGTGGTCCTCGCGCTGGTCCTGCGGGCCAAGGCTCCGACCGCGTACTGGTTGCTGTTCGGCTTCCCGGCCGCGCTGGTGCGGGTGTTCGCCTCCTACCGCGAAACCCTCGAAGCATGTGAGCTGACGGTCTCCCCGCCGTGGTGGAAGGTCTTCGCCAAGAGGGCATCCGGCTCCGACGACGTGGCCCGTCCCGGTATCCCGAAGGTGCGCCGGATCCGCCCCACCGCGACCGGCATGCGGCTGCGGATGAAGCTCCCCGCTGGCCTGGCCCCCGAACACGTGGAGAAGTCTGCGGAACGGCTCCGGCACGCCTGGGGCGTGCACTCGATGCACGTCACCGAACTGCGGCCCGGGGTCGTCGAGCTGCGGATGACGTCCTTCGACATCCTGGCCCGGGTGCGGATGCCGCGCCGGCTCGCTGCGGGGCCGCTGTCCGTCGTGGTCGCCCTGCGCGAAGACGGCCGCCCCTACGTGCGCAACTACCAGGAATCCCCGCAGGGGCTGACCCTGGGCGCCACCAAGTCCGGCAAGTCGATGTTCCAACGCTGCCTGATCAAGGCCCTCGCACCATTGGACGTCGCCCTGGTCGGCATCGACTGCAAGCGCGGCGTGGAACAGGGCCCCTTCGCCCCGCGACTGACCGCGCTGGCCACCACCCCGGATGAGGCGGACGGCCTGCTCGATGCCCTCGTCGGCGAGATGGAAGACCGCTTCGACCTGCTGTGCCTGCACCAAGGGATCGACCCGGGCACGCCGCTGGAAGACATCACCTCCGACATCTGGGGCCTGCCTCCCAAGCTCCGTCCGGTGCCGATCGTGGTCCTGATCGACGAGATCGCCGAACTGTTCCTGGTCGCCTCCAAGATCGACGCTCCCCGCCGGGACCGCATGGTCACCCAGCTGGTCCGCCTCGCCCAGCTCTCCCGCGCGGTCGGCATCCACCTGGAGATCGCCGGGCAGCGCTTCGGCTCCGAACTCGGCAAGGGCGCCACCGCCCTGCGGGCCCAGCTCACCAACCGGGTCACGCACCGCTGCAACGACAAGCAGACCGCCGAAATGGGCCTCGGCGACATCAACGACCTCGCCGTGAAAGCCGCTACCGCGATCGCCTCCGAGCGCGCCGGTATGGCCGTGGCCGGTGACTCCTCGGGCACGTGGACCCGGATCCGCACGCCGAAGACCTCGATCGGCGAAGTCGTCTCGGTGTGCCGCGAGTTCGCCCACCTGACGCCCGATCTCCCGGCCCTCGCCGCTTACCGGCCCGTGGCTGCGCTGTCGGCGCCGGCTGCGACATCGGCCCCGTAGCACCCCCTCGCAGTCCGGTCGGCGTGACCGCCTCGCGCCAGGTCCCTACCCCCGCCATGCCCGACACCGGAAAGGAACGGCAATGTGCGCCTCCTGTGAGGACCTCAACCGCACCGTGCTCATGCTCGGCTTTCTCGTCCAGTACGCCGAACACCCCCTGGCAGACCAGCACTTCGCCGATGTCGTCGGTAGCGCCTTGGCCCTGTCCCTGCCGCTGGATGAGGCCTCGTCCCTCTACCGACTCCCGCCGACCAACGGCTCCGAGGGTGGGTGGTGAACGTGCCCACCAAGAAGCGAACTGTCCGCCCCGCCCCGGCCGCGAAGAAGTGCGGCACCTGCAAGGGCTCCGGAGAGATCTTCATCCCGGTCCGGGTTGGTGGCCGTAAGCAGCGCACCACCGATGACCAGCAAACCGGCCTGTGCCTGGCCTGCCTCGGCTCGGGCGAAGCCACCGACTGAACACCGCCGGGACCGGGCGGCTGGACCTTGTGAGCCCCGCCCGGCCCCGGCCCCAACCCCCTGAAGGAGGTGAAGAGAAATGAACCGTTCGATCCGCCCCGATGCCGTACTCGTACAGGCCGTGATCGCCGGTGCCCTGTCTTTCGCCCACCTGCATGATCTCGCTGAAGCAGCCGGACAAGACGGCTGGAAGGCCTGGGCCTACCCGATCTCCGTTGATCTGCTGCTGGTCGCCGCGTGGCGCCGGCTGCGCAACGTAGGACCTTCCCGGCTGGCCTGGTGCTGGTTCCTGATCGCCCTGGTCGCCTCGCTCGGTGCGAACGTCGCCACCGCCGGATTCCTCGACCTCGCCCACGCTCCCGCGTGGCTGCGGTTCCTGGTCGCCGGCTGGCCCGCGCTCGCCTTCCTCGGCGGCACCCTCCTCGCCCACACCGCCGACCACGCCACCGCCCGCCCGGCACCGGACAACGACACCGGCGCCCTGGCACCCGTGCCCGAGCCGTCTGCCGAACCGCTCGATGCCCCAGAACCGGCCCCCGCCCTGCCCCCGGCCCCGGCCCCGGCCCCGGTGAACGTCCCGCCCGCCCTGGTAGAGCGCGCTCAGAAGATCGCCGATGCGCACCGCGCCGCGACCGGCGACCCGATTGACGCGGCCACCCTGCGCGCCCGCCTCGGTGTCCCCGCACCGATGGCCGACTCCCTCGCCGCCCAACTCGCTTGAAAGGCCCTCGTCATGGACGTCGAACTGCCCCTGGTCCTGGTCATCGCCGTACTCGGCTACTTCGGGATCCGCCTCTACCGGCCCCCGACGTGGGTGATCGTCGTCCTCCTGCTGGGCGGCTTCCTCCTCGCGGACACCTTTCTTGCCCCCGCCATCGAGTCCGGTGCCAAGACCGGAACAACGATCGTCAACCACACCACCAAGTAGCCCTGATCTGAAGGGAGTTCCATCATGCTCAGGCCCCGCGTCCCGATCAACGAACAGCCCTCCGGCGAGATCATCCCCGTCGTCACCACCCTGGGAACCATCGCCCCGCAACCCTCGACTCAGGCGCCGTGCGGCTGCCAACACCACACCCCAGCCCCGATCGCCCCCGCGCCGGCTGCGGCACGGCCCACGGTGCAGCTCACTCCCGGCTCGATCGCCCTGCTCGTCGGCGGAGGCACCGCTGTCGTGCTCGTCATCGGCGCCGTGCTGGTTTCCATGCTCCTCGCGGTTGCCATCACCGCCGGATCCCTCGCCGTCGTCGCCGTGGTGGTCCGCTCCATCCTCACCACCGACAACCGCCGCTGACCGGCCCCGGAGCGGCCTCTACCGGCAAGTTTCGTCCGCTCCGGAGCCGTGCCTCCTGCCCGAACCAGAGATCCGGAAGGAAGTTCCATCATGGCCCAGCATCCCCCTGCCCGCGCACGCATCTGCCGGGACTGCGACGGCTTCGCCTCCGTCAAGGTCACCCTCGGCGGACGCGACCGACACGGCCACCTGCGCACCATCACCGCACACTGCACCACCTGCCACGGCACCGGCACCACCCGCCCGGCCCGCGCCGCACAGATCGCCGTGACGGCATGAGCGCCCCAGTCCGCGCCTTGACCTTGTGGCAGCCCTGGGCCTCCTGCATCGCCTACGGCACTAAGCGAGTAGAGAACCGCTCCTGGGCCCCCGACTACCGCGGCTGGATCCTCATCCACGCCGGGATGACCACCGACCGCCACGCCCACGAACTCCCGCTCGCTCGCCCCTTCCTTGTCCGCCCTCAGCCCCGCGGCGTGGTGGTTGCGGTGGGCCGGCTCGTCGACTGCCACCCCAGCGACGGGTATTGCACCCTGTGGTCCACCCCCGACCAATGGCACTGGAAGCTCGCCGACGTCCGCCCCCTGCCCCGACCGCTCGCCTGTCCCGGAGCCCGGGGCCTGTGGACACCGACCCCACAGCTTGTGGACGCGGTACGGGAGGTGCTGGCCCGTGCCTGAAACCACCACCCTGGATCCGATCGTCCTGCACGATCTGCTGCGTGTCGCCTCGGCTCCGGACTTCGATCGCTGGCGCGAACAGATCCGCCGCACCGGCGGCTGCGCCAATCCGATCCACCTGACCGGCTGGTCCACCACCACAGACAAGACCACCGGTGCCGTGCTGCACCACACCACTACGGCAGACCAGCCGGGCGGCCGGCTTCGTATCGCCTGCGGCAACCGCCGGGCCTCCCGCTGCGAGCCCTGCGCCTACCTCTACGCCGGAGATGCCTACCAACTGGTGCGCGCCGGCCTGACGGGCGACGACCGCATGAACATCCCCGCCACAGTCCGTGAACGGCCCCGGGTCTTCGTCACCCTGACCGCCCCTTCGTTCGGGTCGGTCCATAACCGGCCCGACACCGGACGCTGCGGCTGCGGTACACGCCACGCGGAGGACGATCCGGCCCTGGGTACCGCGCTCGATCCGGCAACGTACGACTACGCCGGCGCTGTGCTGTTCAACAACCACGCCGGGGAGCTATGGCACCGCTTCACCAACCGGCTCCGCCGCGAACTCGCCGCCGCGGCCGGCCTGACCCAGACCAAGTTCCGCGAGACCGCCCGGCTCTCGTTCAACAAGGTCGCCGAATTCCAGAAGCGCGGCGCGATCCACTTCCACGCCGTCATCCGCCTCGACGGACCCGACGGACCTGATACCCCTCCACCGGCCTGGGCCAGCCTCGACCTCCTCGCCGACGCCATCCGGGCCGCCGCCGCGCACCCCTACGTCACCGTGCCCGTACCCGCCCGTGGTGACCAGCCGGCCCGCACCCTGCGCTGGGGTGCCCAGCTCGACGTCCGCCCCATCAAGGCCTTCGACGACGGGGGAGAAGTCACCGAACAGGCGGTTGCCTCCTACGTCGCCAAGTACGCCACCAAAGCAGCCGAGACCACCGGAGCCCTGGACCGACGCATCGGCGAGTTCGCCGAACTCGACCGCGCCGACGTCCCCGACCACGCCCGGCGACTGATCCGGGCCTGCCACGACCTCGATCCGCTCTTCCCGGACCGGAGGCTGTGGGCCTGGGCGCACATGCTTGGCTTTCGCGGTCACTTCCTCACCAAGTCCCGCCGCTACTCCTCCACTTTCGGCGCCCGCCGGCAGGTCCGCGCCGACTACCGCGCCGCACAGCAACGCGAATCCCTCGGCCTGCCCGAACCGGACACCACCTCGGTCCTCGCCCACTGGCAATACGCCGGGCACGGCCACACTCCCGGCGAATCCGCCCTCGCCGCCACCATCGCCCACGACCTCCAACTCAACCGTGAGACAGCACGGGAGGCCCTACGCGACGAACTCGCCTTGGAAGGAGCGTCGCAGTGACAGACGAACTCATGACCGTCAAGGAAATCTTGGACGAGCTGAAGAGCGTCTCTCGGCGCACGTTCTACCGTTGGCGGGAGCTCGGCCAAGCACCGGAAGCGTTCAAGCTCCCCAATGGCGAGCTCCGGGTGTGGCGGAGCGACTTTGATGCTTGGCTGCGTGGTCTGGAGAAGGCTGCGTGAAGTCACTCGACGTGAAGATCTGGGGCGTCCGAAAGCGCCCCACCAAGCGTCCCGCTTACGACGTGCGCTGGTCCGTGGCCGGCAACGTCATGTCGGAGTCGTTCCGCACGAAAGCGCTGGCTGACCACTACCGCGCCAAGCTGCTCCGAGCAACGCGTGAGGGCGAGGAATTTGACGACGCTACGGGGCTGCCGCATTCGATGGCGGACAGTCGGCCGACCGTTACGTGGTACGCCTTCGCCCTCCGCTACCTCGCGATGAAGTGGCCGCACGCCGCGCCCAACACACGCGATGGAATCAATGAGTCGCTCACTTCGGTGACACTGGCGATGCTGGAAGAGCGTCCAGGGCGCCCGGCAGATGACCTGCTCCGAAAGGCGCTGAGGAACTGGGCGTTCGTGCTGCCCGGACCCGATGACCGGCAGCTCTCGAAGGACGTTGCGAACGCACTGCACTGGGTGTCGAAGGCGTCGCAACCGCTGAACGACTTGGGCGACCCGGTGAAAGCTCGTGCGGTGCTCGATTCGTTCAAACTGCGTCTCGACGGCAAGGCCGCGGCTGCGGAGACCGTACGGCGCAAGCGACGCACCTTCGTGAACGCCCTGCACTACGCCGTGGACTTGGGGGAGTTCAAGGAGAATCCTCTGGCCGCGGTGCGCTGGCAGAAGCCCAAAGTGTCCAGTGAGGTGGATCCGCGGGTGGTGGCCAATCCTCAACAGGCTCGGGCGCTCCTCTACGCAGTGTCGTACGTCGGAGGCTACAAGCGGTCTCGCGGCCGGAGACTCGTCGGGCTTTTTGCCTGCATGTACTTCGC
This sequence comes from Streptomyces sp. KL116D, assembly GCF_030766975.1. Lineage (NCBI taxonomy): Bacteria > Bacillati > Actinomycetota > Actinomycetes > Kitasatosporales > Streptomycetaceae > Streptomyces > Streptomyces sp. KL116D. The sequence continues at coordinate 66,183 of NZ_JASERH010000115.1, forward strand.
CGGCCTGCGTCCCGCCGAGGCGGTTGGGCTCGCAGAACCTGATCTCGTTCTTCCCGAGGTTGGTTGGGGCACGGTCACCCTGCATCGGACCCGTCCGAGCGTGGGCAAGCAGTGGACCGACTCCGGCGAGAGCCATGACGATCGGGGTCTCAAGAACCGTCCCGCCGAGGATGTACGACGTGTCCCGATCCCGCCTCAGCTGGTGGCTGTGCTGCGCGAACACCTCGACACCTTCGGCACCGCTGCGGATGGTCGTCTCTTCTACAGCGAAGGCGGGGGAGTGGTGGCCTCCTCGACGTACTCGCGGGCCTGGCAGGAGGCAAGGCAGCTCGCTCTCCCGCCGGCCGCGGTCGCCTCCCCACTGGCACGACGTCCGTACGACCTGCGGCACTCCGCTCTGTCGACGTGGCTCAACGCTGGCGTAGACCCGACCGAAGTTGCCGAGCGTGCTGGAAACAGCGTGGAGGTCCTGCTCGGTCGGTATGCCAAGTGCTTGGACGGTCGGCAGGAAGTTGCGAATCGCCGCATTGAAGATCTGCTTCGAGAATACGAGTGAATGGACTCGCTTCGATGTCGCATACTCCGCCCGTGGACATATCCGATGGCGGTCAGGGTCTCGATCCGCAGTGGACCGACGTCGACAACAACGTCAGTGGCGTTGTGCAAGGTTGCCGAGACGCGTCGCCCGTCGCCGCTGCCTTTGTCCGAGCCGGCTGGTCGTCGCGCTCGTCGTCCTGGTACGGCTATGAGGTGGAGACCAATTGGGCGCGACTTGAGCTGGATCTGATCGAGGGGCGAGAAGTCCTGCTCAACGGAGTCATCGCCCCCCAGCGCCTCGACGACCTCGCTGGCCTGCTCAGCCGCTTCGGCCTCCGGTTCACTCTGGAACTGTGCGACGACACCAATGCCCTGGTGCGAGAGATACGAGCCTGAGCCCCAACGCGTGCGCGTGGCCCCTGGATCCGTCTGGGGGCCTTCGTCGTTTGCGCTGGCTGACCTGGGACAACGCTCCAAGATCCTGTCCACGAATAGTCCACAGACTGCGACATAGGGCCGCTCAGGGCGGCCTACGGCTGCACATGCCTGCAAATGCAAGAAGACCCCGGCCTCAGCGTTTCCGCTGGTGACGGGGTCTTAGGCACACTTACACAGTGTGCCCCCGGCAGGATTCGAACCTGCGCACACGGCTCCGGAGGCCGTTGCTCTATCCCCTGAGCTACGGGGGCGTTGCCACGTGGTGCGTGGCGACGGGTAGAACCCTACCAGCTCACCCGGGGTCCTCATGAACAGGTATTTCGGGGGGCCCGGAGGGGGTCGGGTCCCCTGTACGGGGCGGAAGTGGGGAAAACCCGGACGCGGTGGCCGACGTCGACCTACTCTCGAGTTGTGTCAGGCGCGTCCGGCCGGGTCCTTGTCGTGGACGACAACAAGGTGATCCGGCAGCTGATCAGGGTCAATCTCGAGCTGGAGGGCTTCGAGGTCGTGACCGCGGCCGACGGTGCCGAATGCCTGGACGTCGTGCACCAGGTAAGGCCCGACGTCGTCACGCTGGACGTGGTCATGCCGCGCCTCGACGGCCTGCGGACCGCCGCCCGGCTGCGAGGAGACGCCCGGACCAGCGGGCTGCCGATCGTCGTGGTGAGCGCCTGTACGCAGTACGAAGTGGAGAGCGGGCTCGACGTCGGCGTCGACGCCTTTCTGGCCAAGCCCTTCGAACCGGGCGAACTGGTGCGGGTAGTACGGCAGTTGAGGGAGCGGGGGAAGTCGTCGCGGTCGCGCGGTGACGAGTCCGCCGATCCCGGGGAAGGGGACCCACAACCCCACGCAGGCCGCACGGCCGACGCTTGACCGGTGTGGGTCGGTACCGAGGGGTGGCCCAGCAACCCGTCCGCACGATTCCGGGGATGGGGACCCACAGCCGCCGCGGGCCGCACGGCCGACAACCCCACGCGGGCCCCACGCCCGATGCCTGACCCCGGTGCGGACCGGGGCACGGCTCCGTGTGGATCAGTCCGGACCGCGCCGACCGATCCCGACCGGCGTGCCGAGACGTGGCCGACCGACGCCGACACGTGGCCGACCGGCGTGCCAAGACGGGATCGACCGAGGCCAACACGTGGCCGACCGGCGTGCCAAGACATGGCCGATCGACGTCGACACGTGGCCGACCGGGATGCCGAGAAGCGGCCGACCGACGTGCCGAGACGGGACCGACCGACGCCGAGACGTGGCCGGCCCACCCGTCCGCATACCGGACCATCGGGGAAACCGACTCGCCTACCCACCCCCCTCCTCCCATACGCTTACCCCGTGACCCCCGCCGAGCTCTCCAGCACCGTCCTGCGCGCCGTGCGCCGCGCGGTCGACGACGGTCGGCTCGACGCTGCCGCGGGCGAGGCCGGGAGTGGGCGGATCGTCGTGGAGCGGGCCCGGCCGGGCGGCCGCGGCGACTACGCCACGAACGTCGCGCTGCAGCTGGCCGGGCCCGCCGGCCGGTCGCCGCGGCAGGTCGCCGAGGTCCTCAGGGCGTACCTGGGCGACACGGACGGCATCGGCGACGTCGTCGTCACCGGCCCGGGTTTCCTCAATTTCAGCCTCAGGGGTTCCGCCCCCGTACGACTCGTCGAGGAGATCCTCCGGGCCGGGCGGCGGTACGGGTTCGTCGAGGCGCCCACCGGGGAGCGCGTGCAGTTGCACGCCGCGCACGAGGTCAGGGCCGTCGTCGTGATGGACGCCGCCGCCCGTGTCCTGCGCTCCCAGGGTGTTCTCGTGCGCACGAGTTGTGCCGCTGACCCGCTGCCGGAATGGGGCGGTGTGCTCGGTGTCGGCGTCGACGCGTTCGGTACCGACGACGCCCCCGCCCCCCTCACCGTGAACGTCCGGCCCGTGCCCGCGCCCGCCGACCCCACCCCCCTAGGCCGCGACGCCGCCCGCTGGGCCCTGCTCCACCCCGCCGCCCACGACCGGCCGCGGCTCGGCGCCGAGCACCTCTCCCAGCGCGCGGGCAACCCGCTCTTCCGCGTCCGGTACGCCCACGCCCGCAGCCGCGCCCTGACCAGGAACGCGGCGGACCTCGGGTTCACCCGCACCCCCGGTGACCCGTCCGGCCACGACGACCTCGTGGCCGTTCTCGCCGATCATCCGCGCGTCCTCGCCGCGGCCGCCCGGCACCGCGCCCCCGACCGTCTCGCCCGCCACCTCGTCGACGTCGCCGACGCCCTGCTCCCGCTGGCCGGCGCCGTACTGCCGCAGGGCGAGGAGAAACCCTCGGCCGCCCACCGCGCCCGGCTCGCGCTCGCCGAAGCCGCCGGGACGGTGCTCGCAGGCGGCCTGACCCTGCTCGGCATCGACGCCCCGGAACATCTGTAAAGAAGAGAGCGCACCGCAGCCATGAGCCGTTCCGCACATCCCGCAGGCCCCCGCCACGCCGACGTCCTGCCCGAGGGTCACTACGCCGCGCCGCCGGCCGACCTGAACGTCCTCGACCCGAAGGTCTGGGCGCAGACCGTCACGCGCGCCGCCGACGGCGCCGTCAGCGTCGGCGGCATCGAGGTGGCCCGGCTCGCCGAGGAGTTCGGCACCCCCGCGTACTTCCTCGACGAGGCCGACTTCCGGGCCCGGTGCGCCGCGTGGCGCGACGCCTTCGGCCCGGACGCGGACGTCTTCTACGCGGGCAAGGCGTTCCTGTCCCGGGCCGTCGTGCGCTGGCTGCACGAGGAGGGCCTCAATCTGGACGTCTGCTCGGGCGGTGAGCTGACCACCGCGCTCTCCGCGGGAATGCCCGCCGAGCGCATCGCCTTCCACGGCAACAACAAGACGGAGGAGGAGATCGAGCGCGCCGTCGAAGCCGGTGTCGGGCGCATCGTTCTCGACTCCTTCCAGGAGATCGTGCGCGTCGCCCACGTCGCCGACCGGCTCGGCAAGCGGCAGCGCGTGCAGATCCGCGTGACGGTGGGCGTCGAGGCCCACACCCACGAGTTCATCGCCACCGCGCACGAGGACCAGAAGTTCGGCATCGCGCTCGCGGGCGGGCAGGCCGCCGAGGCCGTGCGCCGGGCGCTGAAGCTGGACGGCCTGGAGCTCATCGGCATCCACTCGCACATCGGGTCGCAGATCTTCGACATGGCAGGCTTCGAGGTCGCCGCCCGCCGCGTCGTCGGCCTGCTCGCCGAGATCCGCGACGAGCACGGCGTCGAGCTGCCCGAGATCGACCTCGGCGGTGGCCTCGGCATCGCGTACACCAGCGACGACGACCCGCGCGAGCCGCACGAGATCGCCAAGGCGCTCAACGAGATCGTGACGCGCGAGTGCGAGGCCGCTTCCTTGAGGACCCCTCGGATCTCCGTCGAGCCGGGGCGCGCCATCGTCGGCCCGACCGCCTTCACGCTGTACACCGTCGGCACCGTCAAGCCGCTCGACGGCCTGCGGACCTACGTCTCCGTCGACGGCGGCATGTCCGACAACATTCGCACCGCGCTCTACGACGCCGAGTACACCGTCGCCCTCGTCTCGCGCCGCTCCGACGCCGAGCCCGCGCTGGTCCGGGTCGTCGGCAAGCACTGTGAGAGTGGCGACATCGTGGTCAAGGACGCGTTCCTGCCGGCCGACGTCGCGCCGGGCGACCTGATCGCCGTCCCGGCCACCGGCGCGTACTGCCGCTCCATGGCCAGCAACTACAACCACGCACTTCGCCCGCCCGTCGTCGCCGTGCGCGACGGTGCGGCCCGGGTGATCGTCCGGCGTGAGACGGAGGAAGATCTCCTGCGTCTCGACGTCGGATAAATGAAATATCCGTCTCACGATCCGGACCAGGGGCGGAAACCCCGGTCCGGTGGGTGAGACTGGTTCCACCGTAGAGAACCGTCGACATCCGTCGAGACACGTCGGCGTTCGAGAAGCAGTAGAGGAAACGAGGTCGGATGATGCGTACGCGTCCGCTGAAGGTGGCGCTGCTGGGCTGTGGGGTCGTCGGCTCAGAGGTGGCGCGCATCATGACGACGCACGCCGATGACCTCGCCGCCCGGATCGGCGCTCCCGTGGAGCTCGCGGGTGTCGCCGTCCGGCGTCCCTCGAAGGTGCGCGAGGGCATCGACCCCGCGCTCGTCACCACCGACGCCACCGCGCTCGTCAAACGCGGCGACATCGACGTGGTCGTCGAAGTCATCGGAGGGATCGAGCCCGCGCGCTCCCTCATCACCACCGCCTTCGAGCACGGCGCCTCCGTCGTCTCGGCCAACAAGGCGCTGCTCGCCCAGGACGGCGAGGCCCTGCACGCCGCGGCCCTCGACCACGACGCCGACCTGTACTACGAAGCCGCCGTGGCCGGTGCCATCCCGCTGATCCGGCCGCTGCGCGAGTCGCTCGCCGGCGACAAGGTCAACCGCGTCCTCGGGATCGTGAACGGCACCACGAACTTCATCCTCGACAAGATGGACTCGACCGGCGCCGGCTACCAGGAGGCCCTCGACGAGGCCACCGCCCTGGGGTACGCGGAGGCCGACCCGACCGCCGACGTCGAGGGCTTCGACGCCGCCGCCAAGGCCGCCATCCTCGCCGGGATCGCCTTCCACACCCGGGTCCGGCTCGACGACGTGTACCGCGAGGGCATGACCGAGGTGACCGCCGCCGACTTCGCTTCCGCGAAGGAGATGGGCTGCACCATCAAGCTGCTCGCCATCTGTGAGCGGGCCGCCGACGGGGGTTCCGTCACCGCCCGCGTGCACCCCGCGATGATCCCGCTCGACCACCCGCTCGCCTCCGTGCGCGGCGCGTACAACGCCGTGTTCGTCGAGGCCGAGGCCGCGGGTCAGTTGATGTTCTACGGGCCCGGTGCCGGCGGTTCGCCGACCGCGTCCGCCGTTCTCGGCGACCTCGTCGCCGTCTGCCGCAACCGCCTCAACGGCGCGACGGGACCCGGCGACTCCGCGTACACGCAGCTGCCCGTCTCCCCGATGGGCGACGTCGTGACGCGGTACCACATCAGCCTCGACGTGGCCGACAAGCCGGGTGTCCTCGCCCAGGTCGCGACGGTCTTCGCCGAGCACGGGGTCTCCATCGACACCGTGCGGCAGTCGGGGAAGGACGGCGAGGCCTCCCTCGTCGTCGTCACCCACCGCGCGGCGGACGCGGCCCTCACCGGGACCGTGGACGCGCTGCGTCAGCTCGACACCGTGCGCGGTGTCGCCAGCATCATGCGTGTTGAAGGGGAGTAGCAGGGATGACCGGAATGACCCACCAGTGGCGCGGCATCATCGAGGAGTACCGGGACCGGCTCCCGGTGACCGACACCACGCCGGTCGTGACGCTGCGCGAGGGCGGCACGCCGCTCGTGCCCGCGCAGGTGCTCTCCGAGCGCACGGGCTGTGAGGTCCACCTGAAGGTCGAGGGCGCCAACCCCACCGGCTCCTTCAAGGACCGCGGCATGACCATGGCCATCACCAAGGCCAAGGAGGAGGGCGCGCAGGCCGTCATCTGCGCCTCCACCGGCAACACGTCGGCGTCCGCCGCGGCCTACGCGGTGCGCGCCGGAATGGTCTGCGCGGTGCTCGTGCCGCGCGGCAAGATCGCGCTCGGCAAGATGGGCCAGGCGCTGGTCTACGGCTCGAAGATCCTCCAGGTCGACGGCAACTTCGACGACTGCCTGAACCTGGCCCGCGGCCTCTCCGAGAACTACCCGGTGGCGCTGGTCAACTCCGTCAACCCGTTCCGCATCGAGGGCCAGAAGACCGGCTCGTTCGAGATCGTGGACGCGCTCGGCGACGCCCCCGACATCCACGTCCTGCCGGTCGGCAACGCCGGAAACATCACGGCCTACTGGAAGGGCTACAAGGAGTACGCGGCCGACGGAGTGTCGTCCCGTACGCCGCGCATGTGGGGCTTCCAGGCTTCCGGTTCCGCGCCGATCGTGCGCGGCGAGGTCGTCAAGGACCCGTCGACCATCGCGACCGCAATCCGCATCGGGAACCCGGCGTCGTGGAACTACGCGCTCGCCGCGCGCGACGAGTCCGGCGGCTTCATCGACGAGGTGACGGACCGTGAGATCCTGCGCGCCTACAAGCTGTTGGCGTCCCAGGAGGGCGTCTTCGTCGAGCCCGCGTCCGCCGCGTCCGTCGCCGGTCTGCTGAAGGCCGCCGAGCAGGGCAAGGTCGACCGGGGCCAGAAGATCGTCTGCACCGTCACGGGCAACGGTCTGAAGGATCCCGACTGGGCCGTCGCCGGCGCCCCGCAGCCGGTCACCGTGCCGGTCGACGCGGCCGCCGCGGCGGAGCGTCTCGGCCTCGCCTGACGGTCCGGCACAGCCGCTGATACGCCGTCAACTGGACGTATCCGCACAGGGGGTGCACAGGGGGCTTACGACACGCATCGTGCGCCTCCTGTGCGCCCTATGTCGCCACAGAACCTTCCTTCGATAGGCTGTACCGAACCCGCCCACCGCATATGCCGTGGTGCCGCCGCCATTGAGTTCTTCGCGGCCCGGGTGTCGTCCTACGCAGCACAAGACATCGGAAGTCTCGGAAGTTTTCGAAACATCCCGCAGCTCAAGGAGAGTCATCGAGCGATGGCCGGTCCCGCGTTCCGCGCCGCCGCCGTCAGGGTGCGCGTCCCCGCCACCAGCGCCAACCTCGGCCCGGGCTTCGACAGCCTCGGCCTGTCGCTGGGGCTCTACGACGACGTGGTCGTCAGGGTCGCCGACTCCGGGCTGAACATCGACATCGCAGGTGAGGGCTCCGAGACCCTGCCGCGCGACGAGTCGCACCTCCTCGTACGGTCCCTGCGCACGGCCTTCGACCTGCTCGGCGGGCAGCCGCGCGGCCTCGAGATCGTCTGCGCCAACCGGATCCCGCACGGCCGCGGCCTCGGCTCCTCCTCCGCCGCCATCGTCGCGGCGGTCGTCGCCGCGCGGGCCGTGACCATAGGCGGTGACGCCCGGCTCGACGACACCGCGCTGCTGGAGCTCGCCACCGAGATCGAGGGCCACCCCGACAACGTGGCCCCCTGCCTGCTCGGCGGTTTCACCATCGCCTGGATGGAGGCCGGCGCGGGGCGGGCGATCCGCCTCGACGCGGCCGGTTCCATCGTTCCGGTGGTTTTCGTACCGGGGAAGCCGGTCCTCACCGAAATGGCGCGAGGACTGCTGCCGCGCACCGTCCCCCATGTGGACGCCGCGGCCAACGCGGGCCGGGCGGCCCTGCTCGTCGAGGCGCTGACCAGGCGCCCCGAGCTGCTGCTGCCGGCCACCGAGGACCGTCTCCACCAGGAGTACCGGGCTCCGGCGATGCCGGAGAGTGCCGCACTGGTGGAGCGGCTGCGGGCCGACGGGGTGCCCGCGATGATCTCCGGGGCGGGGCCGACGGTCATCGCCCTGGTGGAGGACGGCGCGGCCGACAAGGTCGCCCGGCTGGCCGGCGAGGGGTGGGCGGCCAACCGTCTGGCCCTCGACGTCGACGGAGCGAGCGTGCTGCCGCTGGGCTCCTCCGGCATCTGATCAAAAGCGTCGGTTGCCGGATTTCGAGAGGGGGAATGTTTGTTGGATCCGGTAGTGTTAACCTCAAGTCTGCACCCGACCCCACCATGGCGAGGTGCTGTGTGTCCCCGTCCGGGACAACCATTCTTCCGGGAGCCTCCCCAGCAATTCTGCGCAGTGTCCTTGCACGTCGGGACGCGGCTCTGATTGCTGTCGTGCATGCTCCGGAACCGGCGTGATCGAGCCGCGTGACACAGAAATTCAGTGCACCCGCGGAATCGCGAATCGCCGTCACCAATGAATTCTCCCGCCTCATCGGCGGACAACCGCCCCGGCACGGTCCTTACAGGCAGGACCACCGCCGGACAGCACAACCGGTCGCCGAGCCAGACAGGCCGACGTCCGCTCCAGGGAAGGACCCTTCGTGAGCGACACCACCGATCTGATGGGCGTGACTGCCGACAGCTCTGCTGCCGCGCCCGCCGCGTCCTCTGCGGACGCCTCTGCCGCGCCCGCCTCCGGTGCTTCGGGCTCCCGGCGGCGCCGCGGTACCGGCCTTGACGGCATGGTGCTGGCCGAGCTGCAGCAGGTCGCATCGGGCCTCGGCATCAGGGGCACCGCGCGGATGCGCAAGAGCCAGCTGATCGAGGTCATCAAGGAGGCGCAGGCGGGCGGCGGTGCCCCCGCGAAGAGCGCCGACGCCGCCGAGGCGAAGCCGAAGCGCCGGGCCACCTCGAAGGCCCGCACCGGCGACGAGCCCGCGGCCGACGCCGCGCCCGCGAAGACCGCCGCCAAGGCGGACAAGGCCGAGGCCGCCGACGCCAAGGCGAAGAAGGCCACCGCCCAGCAGCAGATCGACATCCCGGGCCAGGGCGCCGGGGACGAGCAGCCGGCCGGCGAGCGCCGCCGGCGCCGTGCCACCGCCGAGGCGGGCAGCCCGGAGACCGTCGCCGCCGAGGCCGGCTCCGTGAAGACGGAGCAGAAGCAGGACAACCAGGCGGAGAACAAGGGCGACGGTCAGGACGGCGGCAACGAGGGCCGTCGTGAGCGCCGCGACCGCCGTGACCGTGGTGGCCGCGACCGCGACCGCCGCGGCGGCAAGGGCGACGACCAGGGCCAGGGCAACAAGGACCAGGGCGGCCGTCAGGACCGGCAGCAGCAGGGTGGCGGCGGCCGTCAGGACCGCGACCGCGACCGCAACAACGGCCCGCAGGACGACGACGACTTCGAGGGTGGCCGCCGTGGCCGCCGGGGCCGTTACCGCGACCGCCGCGGCCGTCGTGGGCGCGACGACTTCGGCAACGAGCCGCAGGTCTCCGAGGACGACGTCCTGATCCCCGTCGCGGGCATCCTCGACATCCTCGACAACTACGCCTTCATCCGTACGTCGGGCTACCTGCCGGGTCCCAACGACGTCTACGTCTCCCTCGCCCAGGTCCGCAAGAACGGCCTGCGCAAGGGTGACCACGTCACCGGTGCGGTCCGTCAGCCGAAGGAAGGCGAGCGCCGCGAGAAGTTCAACGCGCTCGTCCGCCTCGACTCGGCGAACGGCATGGCGGCCGAATCCGGCCGCGGGCGCCCGGAGTTCAACAAGCTGACGCCCCTGTACCCGCAGGACCGCCTCCGCCTGGAGACGGACCCGGGCGTGCTGACCACCCGCATCATCGACCTCGTGTCGCCGATCGGTAAGGGCCAGCGCGGTCTGATCGTGGCCCCGCCGAAGACCGGCAAGACCATGATCATGCAGGCGATCGCCAACGCGATCACGCACAACAACCCCGAGTGCCACCTGATGGTCGTCCTGGTCGACGAGCGTCCGGAAGAGGTCACCGACATGCAGCGGTCGGTCAAGGGCGAGGTCATCTCCTCGACCTTCGACCGTCCGGCCGAGGACCACACGACGGTCGCCGAGCTCGCCATCGAGCGCGCCAAGCGTCTCGTCGAGCTGGGCCACGACGTCGTCGTGCTGCTCGACTCCATCACGCGTCTGGGCCGCGCCTACAACCTGGCGGCGCCGGCCTCCGGCCGCATCCTGTCCGGTGGTGTCGACTCGACCGCCCTGTACCCGCCGAAGCGCTTCTTCGGTGCGGCCCGCAACATCGAGGACGGCGGTTCGCTGACCATCCTCGCCACCGCGCTGGTGGACACCGGGTCCCGCATGGACGAGGTGATCTTCGAGGAGTTCAAGGGCACCGGCAACATGGAGCTCAAGCTCGACCGGAAGCTCGCCGACAAGCGCATCTTCCCGGCGGTGGACGTCGACGCGTCCGGTACCCGTAAGGAAGAGATCCTGCTCGGCAGCGACGAGCTCGCGATCACCTGGAAGCTGCGTCGCGTGCTGCACGCGCTCGACCAGCAGCAGGCGATCGAGCTGCTGCTCGACAAGATGAAGCAGACGAAGTCCAACGCGGAGTTCCTGCTGCAGATCCAGAAGACGACGCCCGCTCCGGGCAACGGCAACGACTGACGCCGACCCTTCGCGGAACTGTCTCGTCCGGGCTGAGCCCCGTCGCACACGCGGCGGGGCTCAGCCCTTTCCATGGGCGCCCCCGGAGACCTTCACCACATGCATAAGAATCCGGCAGCTCTGTGAAGCATGCGGCCGGACGTGACAAACGCGCAGGTGAGAGGGGTGAGGGTCGAAGGTCCCGTTACGTTGCGTGAGTGTGGGTACCCGCTGGGGACACAGTTCGCTGTGCAACCCTTCTTCCCGGTTCGCCGTCACACGGGGTGAAGAGCAAAGCGGGCCACACCGAAGCAGGGCAGACAAACCAGCGAGGAGCACATGCCGGACCGTGACAGCACCCCCGGGCGCCGGCGCGCCAAGGGCCGCCGCCGCAAGCCACGCAGCGGGCGCGGCAAGGCGCTGCGCATCGTGGCGTGGAGCGCCGCGGGCGTGGTCGTCCTCGGCGGCACCGGGCTCGGGTACGTCTACTTCAAGCTCAACGGCAACATCAAGAGCGTGGACATCAACGCGGCGCTGGGCACGGACCGCCCCGAGAACGTCGACAACGGCTCGCAGGACATCCTCGTGCTCGGCTCCGACAGCCGCGCCGGTGACAACAAGAAGGTCGGCGGCGGCCAGGACGAGGGCTCGGCCCGCTCGGACACCGCGATGGTCGTCCACATCTACAAGGGCCACAAGAAGGCCGGCATCGTCTCGATACCCCGGGACACGCTGATAGACCGGCCGTCCTGCACGAGCAAGGACGGCACCGAGCACCCGGCCGCGCACGACGTCATGTTCAACTCGGCCTACTCCACCGGCGGCGCGGCCTGCGCGGTCAAGACCGTCGAGTCGCTCAGCGGCATCCGCATGGACCACTACGTCGAGGTCGACTTCAGCGGCTTCCAGGAGCTGATCGACGACCTCGGCGGCGTCGAGGTCACCACCAGCAAGGCGATCGACGACCCGGACAGCCATCTGAAGCTCGACGCCGGCACCCACCAGCTCGACGGCGAGCAGGCCCTCGGCCTCGTCCGCACCCGGCACGGCGTCGGCGACGGCAGCGACCTGGGCCGCATCCAGCTCCAGCAGGCGTTCATGAAGGCCCTGATGGACCAGATCAAGCACGTCGGCGTCTTCACCAACCCGAAAAAGCTGTACGACCTCGCGGACACCGCCACGAAGTCCGTGACCACGGACTCCGAGCTGGCGTCGGTGACGGACCTGACCTCGTTCGCGAACGGGCTCAAGGGCATCGGCTCCAACGACATGAACATGGTCACGCTGCCGGTCCAGTACGACCCGGCCGACGCCAACCGCGTCCTCGTCGACGAGACCAAGTCCGACCAGGTGTGGAAGGCCCTCAAGGCCGACCGGGCGGTGCCGAAGGCCGCCACCGAGGACACCGCGACCGGTACGGCCGACGGCGTGGTCAGGTAGCCGGGAATAGTTCCGGCCGTACCCCGGTTTGGGGAGATGCGGCCAGTCCTGGCAGACTGGTACGTCGGCTCCGGTTCACGCTCCCGCAATCCGCGTCTGCGACCCGGCGCCCTCCCGAACCTAGGAGACACCTTGAAGCGCGACATCCACCCCGAGTACGTCGAGACGCAGGTCAGCTGCACCTGTGGCGCGTCGTTCACCACCCGTAGCACGATCTCGTCCGGCACCGTCCGTGCCGAGGTCTGCTCCGAGTGCCACCCGTTCTACACGGGCAAGCAGAAGATCCTCGACACCGGTGGCCGCGTGGCCCGCTTCGAGGCCCGCTTCGGCAAGGCTGCCGCTGCCAAGAAGTAGCGAGGCTCCAGCGCCGGTCTCCGGTGCCCCTTTCGCGGGGGCACCGGGACCGGCGCTTTGCGGTGCAGCCCCTTTTTTGACCCCCGTACAAGCAGGAGCCGGAGATGTTCGAGGCCGTCGAGGACCTGATCGGTGAGCACGCCGACCTGGAGAAGAAGCTCGCGGACCCGTCGGTCCACGCGGACCAGGCGAACGCGCGCAAGCTGAACAAGCGCTACGCCGAGCTCACCCCGATCGTCGCGACGTACCGCTCCTGGAAGCAGACCGGCGACGACATCGAGACGGCCAAGGAACTGGCCGCCGACGACCCGGACTTCGCGGCCGAGGTCAAGGAGCTCGACAAGCAGCGCGAGGAGATCACCGAGAAGCTGCGGCTGCTGCTGGTGCCCCGCGACCCGTCCGACGACAAGGACGTCATCCTCGAGATCAAGGCCGGGGCCGGCGGCGACGAGTCGGCGCTGTTCGCCGGCGACCTGCTGCGCATGTACCTGCGGTACGCGGAGCGCGTCGGCTGGAAGACCGAGATCATCGACTCCACCGAGTCCGAGCTGGGCGGCTACAAGGACGTCCAGGTCGCGGTGAAGACCAAGGGCGGCAACGGCGCGACCGAGCCCGGCCAGGGCGTCTGGGCCCGCCTCAAGTACGAGGGCGGCGTGCACCGCGTGCAGCGCGTGCCCGCGACCGAGTCGCAGGGCCGCATCCACACCTCCGCCGCCGGCGTGCTGGTCACGCCCGAGGCCGAGGAGGTCGACGTCGAGATCAACATGAACGACCTGCGCATCGACGTCTACCGCTCGTCGGGCCCGGGCGGGCAGTCCGTCAACACGACGGACTCCGCCGTCCGCATCACGCACATCCCCACGGGCGTCGTGGCCTCCTGCCAGAACGAGAAGAGCCAGCTGCAGAACAAGGAGCAGGCGATGCGTATCCTGCGCTCCAGGCTCCTTGCCGCGGCCCAGGAGAAGGCCGAGGCCGAGGCGGCCGACGCCCGGCGCAGCCAGGTCCGCACCGTGGACCGCTCCGAGAAGATCCGCACGTACAACTTCCCGGAGAACCGCATCTCGGACCACCGAGTCGGCTTCAAGGCGTACAACTTGGATCAGGTGCTCGACGGTGAGCTCGACGCCGTGATCCAGGCGTGCGTCGACGCGGACTCGGCAGCCAAGCTCGCCGCCGCGTAACCCGCGCAAGCCCGTACAACAGATCGCCCCGGAGGACCAGCGTGAACCTGCTGCTCGCGGAAGTGGCCCAGGCCACCCAGCGGCTGGCCGACGCCGGCGTGCCCTCGCCGCGCAACGACGCGGAGGAGCTCGCCGCGTTCGTGCACGGTGTCAAGCGGGGCGAACTGCACACGGTGAAGGACACGGACTTCGACGCCCGGTACTGGGAGGCGACGGCGCGCCGCGAGGCGCGCGAGCCGCTCCAGCACATCACCGGGCTCGCGTACTTCCGTTATCTGGAGCTCCAGGTGGGCCCCGGCGTCTTCGTGCCGCGCCCGGAGACCGAGTCGGTCGTCGGCTGGGCCATAGACGCCGTGCGCGCGATGGACGTCGTCGAGCCGCTGATCGTCGATCTCTGTACGGGCTCGGGGGCCATCGCCCTCGCGCTCGCCCAGGAGGTCCCGCGCTCGCGCGTCCACGCCGTGGAGCTGTCCGAGGACGCCCTCAAATGGACGCGGAAGAACGTCGAGGGGTCCAGGGTTGACCTGCGCCAGGGAGACGCTCTGACGGCCTTCCCCGACCTCGACGGACAGGTCGACCTCGTCGTCTCGAACCCGCCGTACATCCCGCTCACCGAGTGGGAGTACGTCGCCCCCGAGGCCCGCGACTACGACCCGGACCTCGCGCTGTTCTCCGGTGAGGACGGCCTCGACCTGATCCGCGGCATCGAGCGCACCGCCCACCGTCTGCTCCGCCCCGGCGGCGTCGTCGTCATCGAGCACGCGGACACCCAGGGCGGCCAGGTGCCGTGGATCTTCACCGAGGAGCGGGGCTGGGCGGACGCCGCCGACCACCCCGACCTGAACAACCGGCCGCGGTTCGCGACCGCCCGCAAGGCGATGCCGTGACCGATCACCGTTACGTATACGAGCAGTTCGAGCAGGAGGCCCGCTAAATGGCACGGCGTTACGACACCAACGACGCGACCGACCGCTCCACCGGTCTGCGCGAAGCCGCGTCCGCCGTCCGCCGCGGCGAGCTGGTCGTGCTGCCCACCGACACCGTCTACGGGATCGGCGCCGACGCGTTCACGCCCGAGGCCGTCGGTGACCTCCTGGAGGCCAAGGGCCGCGGCCGCAACATGCCGAGCCCCGTGCTGATCGGCTCCCCGAACACGCTGCACGGCCTCGTCACGGACTTCTCCGAGATGGCCTGGGAGCTCGTCGACGCGTTCTGGCCCGGCGCCCTCACGCTCGTCGCCAAGCACCAGCCGTCCCTCCAGTGGGACCTGGGGGAGACCCGCGGCACCGTCGCCGTCCGCATGCCGCTGCACCCGGTCGCCATCGAGCTGCTCACCGAGGTCGGCCCGATGGCCGTCTCCTCCGCCAACCTGACGGGACACCCGGCTCCCGAGGACTGCGACGCCGCGCAGGAGATGCTCGGCGACTCCGTCTCCGTCTACCTCGACGGCGGTCCGACCCCGGGCATCGTCCCGTCGTCGATCGTCGACGTGACCGGGAAGGTCCCGGTGCTGCTCCGCGAGGGCTCGCTCACCGCGGACGAGCTGCGCAAGGTCGTACCCGACCTCGAGGTGGCGAATTGACAGCCCCTGAGACGGGGCGTGGCATAGGCACCGAGGCCGTCGAGTACGGGGAGTCCCTGGTGCTCCCCGGCGATTCCTTCCGCATCCTCCACGTCAGCACCGGCAACGTGTGCCGCTCGCCGATCACCGAGCGGCTGACCCGGCACGCCCTCGCCGAGCGGCTCGGCGACCGGCTGGCCGGCGGGCTCGTCGTGGAGAGCGCGGGCACCTGGGGCCACGAGGGCGCCCCCATGGAGGCCAACGCCGAGACGGTCCTCGCCGACTTCGGCGCGGACCCGTCCGGCTTCGTCGGCCGCGAGCTCCTGGACGACCACGTCATAAGGGCCGACCTGGTCCTGACGGCGACCCGCGACCACCGTGCGCAGGTCATCTCGATGGGCCACAGCGCGGGCCTGCGCACGTTCACGCTGAAGGAGTTCACGCGGCTCGTGCAGGCCATAGACCCGGCCACGCTGCCCGACGCCCTGGAGGCCGGCGTGGTGGAGCGCGCACGCGCCCTGGTGCGGGCCGCGGCCGCTCTACGCGGGTGGCTCCTGGCCCCGTCCGTCGAGGCGGACGAGGTGTACGACCCGTACGGGGCCCCGCTGCCGTTCTTCCGGTCGGTGGGCGGCGAGATCAGCGAGGCGCTCGACCCGGTGGTCAGCGCGCTGACGGGCGTCAAGCGCTAGAGCTCCGTGACGTGAGGCCGGGCGGCCGCACCCCTTCGGATCTACATTGGTAGGCACCCCCTCCCACCGCGAGGCCCGGAGCCGAAGATGCCGGTGATCACCGAACCAGCCGCCCTGGACGCGCTGCGCCGCCAGGATCCCGAGATGGCTGAGGTCCTCCTCGGGGAGGCGGCCCGTCAGGCCGACTCCCTCCAGCTCGTCGCGGCCGAGAACTTCACGTCGCCCGCGGTCCTCACCGCCCTCGGCTCCCCGCTGGCCAACAAGTACGCGGAGGGCTACCCCGGCGCCCGCCACCACGGCGGCTGCGAGCTCGTCGACGTGGCCGAGCGGATCGCGGTCGAGCGGGCCAAGGCCCTGTTCGGCGCCGAGCACGTCAACGTGCAGGCGCACAGCGGCTCCTCGGCCGTCCTGGCCGCGTACGCGGTCCTGCTGCGCCCGGGCGACACCGTCCTCGCCATGGGCCTGCCGTCCGGCGGTCACCTCACGCACGGCTCCCCGGCGAACTTCTCGGGCCGCTGGTTCGACTTCGTGCCGTACGGCGTCGACCCGGAGAGCGGGCTCATCGACTACGACCAGGTCCGCTCGGTCGCCCGCGCCCACCGCCCCAAGGCCATCGTGTGCGGCTCGATCTCGTATCCGCGGCACATCGACTACGCGGCCTTCCGCGCGATCGCCGACGACGTGGGCGCCCATCTCATCGCGGACGCGGCGCACCCCATCGGGCTCGTCGCCGGGGGAGCGGCCCCGAACCCCGTCCCGTACGCCGACATCGTCTGCGCGACCACGCACAAGGTGCTGCGGGGCCCGCGCGGCGGCATGCTGATGTGCTCGGCGGAGCTGGCGGACCGGGTGGACCGGGCGGTGTTCCCGTTCACGCAGGGCGGCGCCCAGATGCACACGATCGCCGCCAAGGCGGTCGCGTTCGGCGAGGCGTCGACGCCGGCCTTCACCGCGTACGCCCACCAGGTCGTCGCCAATGCCCGGGTGCTGGCCGGCGCCCTGGAGGCGGAGGGCTTCGCCGTCACCACCGGCGGCACCGACACCCATCTGGTCACGGTCGACCCGGCACCGCTCGGCGCGGACGGCCAGGCGGCCCGCGGCCGGCTGGCCTCCGCCGGCATGGTCCTGGACACCTGCGCGCTGCCCCACGGCGAGGGCCGCGGCCTGCGCCTGGGCACCGCCGCCGTCACCACGCAGGGCATGGGGGAGGCGGAGACGGCCCGGATCGCGGTGCTCCTGTCGAGTGTCGTACGTGACGTAGTCGACGTCCGCACGGTGCGCGAGGAGGTCCGCGAGCTGGCCGGAAGATTCCCCCCGTATCCGGCCGGATAACGGGTAGACGGCCCCGCGAGACACCCGCTGCGCGTATCAGGACCGTCACTCGTGCAACCATCGTCGCTACCCGGAAGTCCCCAACCCTAAGCACGCAAAGCTAGGGTGTGGGGCTGAGATGGCCAGCGATACCTGTGGGGAAGCCCGTGCGTGAATACCTGCTGACGCTCTGCATCACGGCCGCGGTGACCTATCTGCTCACTGGCCCGGTGCGGAAGTTCGCGATCGTGGCCGGTGCCATGCCGGAGATCCGTGCGCGTGACGTGCACCGAGAACCCACGCCGCGGCTCGGCGGTATCGCCATGTTCTTCGGACTGTGCGCGGGCCTGCTGATCGCCGACCACCTGACCAACCTGAACCGGGTCTTCGAGTCGTCGAACGAGCCGCGGGCGCTGCTCTCCGGCGCGGCCCTGATCTGGCTGATCGGCGTCCTGGACGACAAGTTCGAGATCGACGCGCTGATCAAGCTGGGCGGCCAGATGATCGCCGCAGGCGTGATGGTGATGCAGGGTCTGACGATCCTGTGGCTGCCGATCCCGGGCGTCGGCCAGGTCTCCCTGACCCAGTGGCAGGGCACGCTCCTCACCGTCGCGCTCGTCGTGATCACCATCAACGCGGTGAACTTCGTGGACGGCCTGGACGGGCTCGCGGCGGGCATGGTGTGCATCGCCGCCGCCGCGTTCTTCCTGTACGCGTACCGGATCTGGTACGGCTACGGCATCGAGGAGGCGGCCCCGGCCACGCTCTTCGCGGCGATCCTGATGGGCATGTGCCTGGGCTTCCTGCCGCACAACATGCATCCCGCCCGGATCTTCATGGGCGACTCCGGCTCGATGCTCATCGGCCTCGTCCTGGCGGCCGCCGCGATCTCCATCACGGGGCAGGTCGACCCCGACGCCCTCAAGCTCAACCTCGGCGGGTCCACCCGTGACGCCACCCACGCGATGCTCCCGGTCTTCATCCCGCTGGTGATGCCGCTGACCATCATCGCGATCCCGTTCGCCGACCTGGTGCTCGCGATCGTGCGCCGCACCTGGAACGGCCAGTCGCCGTTCGCCGCCGACCGTGGCCACCTCCACCACCGGCTCCTGGAGATCGGCCACTCGCACTCCCGCGCGGTGCTGATCATGTACTTCTGGTCGGCGCTCATCGCCTTCGGCGCGGTCGCGTACTCCGTGCACTCAGCGTCCGGCATGTGGGTCGTGCTGACGATCGTCGCGCTCAGCTTCGTCGGTCTCGTGCTGCTCCTGCTGCCGCGCTTCACGCCGCACACACCGCGCTGGGCCGAGCACCTGGTGCCGCCCCGCTACCGGCGCCGGTCGAAGGCCGTGACGGAGGCCACGGAGGCCCAGGAGGACCCCGACGGCGAGGAACCCGAGCGCACGCCCATCCCCGCAGGAGTCAACGGAGCGACGGCAATTGGCGCCCGTTCGCGCTTCTCGGATCGGCGTAAAGCCGGTTCGTCACGCTGACGCGGCTGTCTAAAGTGCCCCAATAGCAGACAAGTTGACTCCCGTGGTGCACAGACGCGCAGGTTCCCCCTCACGTGTGACGGTTGGCACACCATCTAGGTAAAGACCGCATCAAATAGTTTGTGATACCGTTCACGAAACCCGGGGATAGAGCCGAAGGACCGTAGTGCGACGGTCTCTTGGCCCGAAACTCACTCTCGGCCCCGGACTACGCTCGTCCATGACGACACCCTGCCCCCATCAATAAGCGGAGCTGCCGCCATGCCGTCCACCGACGCACGGACTCTTTTGCAAGCCCTCGTCCCCACCGCCATCGCCGGCGTGATTGCCGCGGTGATCAGTGGTGTGGTTGCGGGCGGCAAGGGTGCCGTCGGTGCGATCGTCGGCACGCTGCTGGTCATCGCTTTCATGGGCATCGGGCAGGTCGTGCTCTTCCGGACGGCAAAATCGCTTCCGCAGCTGTTCCAGGCGATGGGCATGATGCTCTACGTCGCCCAGCTGCTGCTGCTCCTGATCTTCGTGGCGATCTTCAAGGACACCACGCTGTTCAACCCCCGGGCCTTCGCCGCCACCCTGGTGGCCACCACCGTCGTGTGGATGGGCTTCCAGGCCCGCGCGCACCTCAAGGCGAAGGTCCTCTACGTCGATCCCGAAGCGGCGAACGGCTCTGACAAGAGCGAGAACCCTGAGAAGACCGGGTCTTCGTCGTGAGGGGTAGGGGCGGGATAAAGGGGCTTTCGAGATGCTGCTATCGTCCGGTGCCAACTGCGGCATCGCTGGCGCGGGCATCTGAGCTGACGCCTGCACGATCGCGAGGCTCATTGCCTGCCCGCCGCCCCCACACCCGAAACACCAGACCGGTGCCGATCCGCGGCTGCGCGCCGCACCGACACAACGAGGTTGCCGTACTTATGCGTCACGCCGAAGGAGCCCGCGGTGAGTGCTGACACGACCCAGCTCGCGTTTGACTGGAGCTGTCGGATCATGTCCGACAACGGGTGTGGCTTCCCGGCGCCGGGCCTGCACTCCTTCCTGTTCCAGCCGATCTTCACCGTCGGTGGGTTCGAGTTCAACAAGGTGATGCTGCTCGCCCTGCTGACCTCCCTCGTGGTCGTGAGCTTCTTCTACGCCGCGTTCGGTCGCGCCAAGGTCGTCCCGGGCAAGGCCCAGATGATCGGCGAAGCGGGCTACGACTTCGTGCGCCGCAGCATCGTGTACGAGACGCTCGGCAAGCGTGAGGGCGAGAAGTACGTCCCCCTCATGGTCTCGCTGTTCTTCTTCGTGTGGATCATGAACGTGTGGTCCGTGATCCCGCTGGCGCAGTTCCCGGTCGCCTCGGTCATCGCGTACCCGGCCGTCCTGGCGATCATCGTCTACGTCCTGTGGGTCTCGCTGACCTTCAAGCGCCACGGCTTCGTGGGCGGTTGGAAGAACATCGTCGGCTACGACCCGTCGCTCGGCCCGATCAAGTGGCTCGTCTCGTTCATCGAGTTCTTCTCGAACCTGCTGGTCCGCCCGTTCACGCACGCGGTGCGACTCTTCGCCAACATGTTCGCCGGCCACCTCATGCTCGTGATGTTCACGGTCGCCTCCTGGTACCTGCTGAACGGCTGGATGGTCCCGGCCGCGGGCGTCTCCTTCGTCATGACGATCGTCATGATCCTCTTCGAGCTTTTCGTGCAGGCCGTTCAGGCGTACGTCTTCGTGCTCCTTGCCTGCTCGTACATTCAGGGCGCTCTCGCCGAGCACCACTGAGCCAACCCGCCAGCAGTACCCCCCGATTCGTCCGGTGGCCAACCCCCACCGGCCCTTGAAAGAGAAGGAAGAACCGGCATGTCCGCTCTCCAGACCCTCGCCGCCGAAGGCCTCCACGGCTCCACTGGTTCGATCGGTTACGGCCTTGCCGCCATCGGCCCCGGCATCGGCGTCGGCATCGTGTTCGGTAAGGGCACCGAGGCGCTCGCCCGTCAGCCCGAAGCCGCTGGTCTGATCCGCGCCAACCAGATTCTTGGTTTCGCCTTCTGTGAGGCGCTCGCCCTCATCGGCATCGTTATGCCGTTCGTGTTCGGTAAGTAATCACCTCTTACTGACACGATTCGACGAAAGGCACTGATGTGATCGCCAACCTGGTTGCTCTCGCGGCCGAGGAGGAGCAGAACCCGCTCATCCCGCCCGGTCCCGAGCTGCTCGTCGGCACCCTTGCCTTCGCCATCGTCTTCTTCTTCTTCGCCAAGAAGCTCCTCCCGCGTATCAACAAGACGCTGGAAGAGCGCCGCGAGCTGATCGAAGGCGGTATCGAGAAGGCCGAGGCCGCCCAGACCGAGGCCCAGAGCGTTCTTGAGCAGTACAAGGCTCAGCTCGCCGAGGCTCGGCACGAGGCCGCGCGGCTGCGCCAGGAGGCGCAGGAGCAGGGCGCCGCTCTCATCGCCGAGATGCGCGCGGAAGGCCAGCGGCAGCGTGAGGAGATCATCGCCGCCGGTCACTCGCAGATCGAGGCCGACCGCAAGGCCGCCGCTCAGGCGCTGCGTCAGGACGTGGGCCAGCTGGCCACCGACCTGGCCGGCAAGCTCGTCGGCGAGTCCCTCGAGGACCACGCCCGGCAGTCGCGCACGATCGACCGTTTCCTCGATGACCTCGAGGAGAAGGCAGAGGCTGCTCGATGACCGCCCACGGAGCGAGCCGCGAGGCCCTCGCCGCCGCGCGTGAGCGCCTGGACGCGCTGACCGACAACACGTCGGTCGACGCCAAGGCCCTCGCCGGCGACCTGGCCGCGGTGACCGCGCTGCTCGACCGCGAGGTGTCGCTGCGTCGGGTCCTGACCGACCCGGCGCAGGCCGGCGACGCCAAGGCCGAGCTTGCGGGCCGTCTGCTGGGCGGCCAGATCGGCGGCGAGTCCGCCGACCTGGTGGCCGGCCTGGTCCGCTCCCGGTGGTCGGCCTCGCGCGACCTGGTCGACTCCCTGGAGGAGCTGGCCAACACCGCGGACCTGACCGCGGCGCAGAAGTCCGGTGAACTCGACGACGTCGAGGACGAGCTGTTCCGGTTCGACCGGATCGTCGGCTCCAACACCGAGCTGCGCGCCGCTCTGACCGACAAGGGAGCCTCGGCCTCGGCCAAGGGCGCCCTGGTGAAGCAGCTCCTCGGCGGCCGGGCCAAGCCCACCACCGAGCGGCTCGTCGGGCGCCTTGTGACCGCGCCCCGGGGACGTAGCCTGGAAGCGGGACTCGAGTCCCTCTCCAAGCTCGCCGCCGAGCGCCGGGAGCGCATGGTGGCGGTCGTCACCACGGCGGTCCCGCTGAGCGACCAGCAGAAGCAGCGCCTGGGCCAGTCCCTGGCGAAGCTCTACGGCCGCCAGATGCACCTGAACCTGGACGTGGACCCCGAGGTCCTCGGCGGGATCAAGGTGCAGGTGGGTGACGAGGTCATCAACGGCTCCATCGCGGACCGCATCGAGGACGCCAGCCGCCGCATGGCCGGCTGACGCCTCACCACGTACGAAATACGGCCCTAGTTGGGCCGTGCAGAGGATTCCTGGGGGCTGACCCCAGACCCCAAGAACACTTCGGGCCCAACAAGGAGAGCAGGGAACCCAGATGGCGGAGCTCACGATCCGGCCGGAGGAGATCCGGGACGCGCTGGAGAACTTTGTCCAGGCGTACAAGCCGGACGCGGCCTCGCGCGAGGAGGTCGGTACGGTCACCGTGGCCGGCGACGGCATTGCCAAGGTGGAGGGTCTTCCCTCGGCCATGGCGAACGAGCTGCTGAAGTTCGAGGACGGCACCCTGGGTCTCGCCCTCAACCTCGAGGAGCGCGAGATCGGTGCGGTCGTCCTCGGCGAGTTCAGCGGCATCGAGGAGGGCCAGCCGGTCACGCGTACCGGTGAGGTCCTCTCCGTCGGCGTCGGCGAGGGCTACCTCGGCCGCGTTGTCGACCCGCTCGGCAACCCGATCGACGGCCTCGGCGAGATCGAGACCAGCGGCCGACGCGCGCTTGAGCTGCAGGCCCCGGGCGTCATGGCCCGTAAGTCGGTGCACGAGCCGATGGAGACGGGCTACAAGGCCGTCGACGCGATGACCCCGATCGGCCGTGGCCAGCGTCAGCTGATCATCGGTGACCGTCAGACCGGCAAGACCGCCCTGGCCGTCGACACGATCATCAACCAGCGTGACAACTGGCGCACCGGCGACCCGTCGAAGCAGGTCCGCTGCGTCTACGTCGCCATCGGTCAGAAGGGCTCCACCATCGCCTCCGTGCGTGGTGCGCTCGAAGAGGCCGGTGCCCTGGAGTACACGACCATCGTCGCCGCCCCGGCGTCCGACCCGGCCGGCTTCAAGTACCTGGCGCCGTACACCGGCTCGGCCATCGGCCAGCAGTGGATGTACGAGGGCAAGCACGTCCTCATCATCTTCGACGACCTCTCGAAGCAGGCCGACGCCTACCGCGCCGTGTCCCTGCTGCTCCGCCGCCCGCCGGGGCGCGAGGCCTACCCGGGTGACGTCTTCTACCTGCACTCGCGTCTCCTCGAGCGCTGCGCGAAGCTCTCGGACGAGCTGGGCGCCGGTTCGATGACGGGTCTGCCGATCGTCGAGACGAAGGCCAACGACGTCTCCGCGTTCATCCCGACCAACGTCATCTCCATCACCGACGGTCAGTGCTTCCTGGAGTCCGACCTCTTCAACGCCGGTCAGCGCCCCGCGCTGAACGTCGGTATCTCGGTCTCCCGAGTCGGTGGCTCCGCCCAGCACAAGGCGATGCGTCAGGTCTCCGGCCGACTCCGTCTCGACCTGGCCCAGTACCGCGAGCTGGAGGCGTTCGCCGCCTTCGGTTCCGACCTGGACGCCGCGTCGAAGTCCCAGCTGGAGCGCGGTCAGCGCCTGGTCGAGCTGCTCAAGCAGGCTCAGTACCAGCCGATGGCCACCGAGGACCAGGTCGTCTCCATCTGGGCCGGTACCAACGGCAAGATGGACGAGGTTCCGGTCGTCGACATCCGTCGCTTCGAGCGTGAGCTGCTCGACTACCTGCACCGCAAGGAGCAGGGCCTGATGACCTCCATCAAGGAGGGCGCCAAGATGTCGAACGACACGATCCAGGCCATCGACGACGCGGTCGCGGAGTTCAAGAAGCAGTTCGAGACCTCGGACGGGAAGCTTCTCGGCGAGGACGCTCCGGCCGCCGCCGGTAAGTGACGACGGAAGGGACCTGACTCATGGGAGCCCAGCTCCGGGTCTACAAGCGTCGCATCCGGTCCGTCACCGCGACCAAGAAGATCACCAAGGCGATGGAGATGATCGCCGCCTCGCGCGTCGTCAAGGCGCAGCGCAAGGTGGCGGCCTCCACGCCGTACGCGACCGAGCTGACGCGCGCGGTCACGGCGGTGGGGACCGGGTCGAACACCAAGCACCCGCTGACGACCGAGGCGGAGACGGCGACCCGTTCCGCGGTTCTGCTGCTCACCAGCGACCGCGGTCTGGCCGGCGCCTTCAACTCGAACGCGATCAAGGCCGCGGAGCAGCTCACCGAGCGGCTCCGGGCCGAGGGCAAGGAGGTCGACACGTACATCGTCGGCCGCCGTGGTCTGGCCCACTACAACTTCCGCGAGCGCAAGGTCGCGGAGTCGTGGTCGGGTTTCACCGACGAGCCCACGTACGCGGACGCCAAGACGGTCGCGGGCCCGCTGATCGAGGCCATCGAGAAGGAGACGGCGGACGGCGGCGTGGATGAACTCCACATCGTCTACACCGAGTTCGTCTCGATGATGACGCAGACGGCGGTCGACGGCCGTCTGCTGCCGCTCAGCCTCGAAGAGGTCGCGGAGGAGTCCTCGTCCAAGGACGAGATCCTTCCGCTGTACGACTTCGAGCCGTCGGCGGAGGACGTCCTCGACGCCCTGCTGCCGCGCTACG
Source organism: Streptomyces sp. KL116D (assembly GCF_030766975.1). NCBI lineage: Bacteria > Bacillati > Actinomycetota > Actinomycetes > Kitasatosporales > Streptomycetaceae > Streptomyces > Streptomyces sp. KL116D. The sequence continues at coordinate 91,025 of NZ_JASERH010000115.1, forward strand.
TCGAGAGCCGTATCTACAACGCGATGCTCCAGTCGGCTGCCTCCAAGCACGCCGCCACGCGCCGCGCGATGAAGTCGGCGACCGACAACGCGGGAGAGCTGATCAACACGCTCTCCCGACTTGCCAACGCGGCCCGCCAGGCCGAAATCACCCAGGAAATCAGCGAGATCGTCGGTGGCGCCAGCGCCCTGGCCGACGCGACCGCGGGGAGTGACAAGTAATGACGACCACTGTTGAGACGGCCGTTGCCACGGGCCGCGTCGCCCGGGTGATCGGCCCGGTCGTCGACGTGGAGTTCCCCGTCGACGCGATGCCGGACATCTACAACGCCCTGCACGTCGAGGTCAACGACCCGGCGGAGGACGGCAAGAAGAAGACCCTGACGCTCGAGGTCGCCCAGCACCTCGGTGACGGCCTGGTCCGCGCGATCTCCATGCAGCCCACCGACGGTCTGGTCCGCCAGGCCCCGGTCACCGACACGGGTGCCTCCATCACCGTGCCGGTCGGCGACTTCACCAAGGGCAAGGTGTTCAACACCCTCGGCGACGTGCTGAACGTCGACGAGCAGTACACCGGTGAGCGCTGGGGCATCCACCGCAAGGCGCCGAACTTCGACGAGCTCGAGTCGAAGACCGAGATGTTCGAGACCGGCGTCAAGGTCATCGACCTTCTCACCCCGTACGTCAAGGGTGGAAAGATCGGCCTGTTCGGTGGTGCCGGCGTCGGCAAGACGGTGCTCATCCAGGAGATGATCTACCGCGTCGCCAACAACCACGACGGTGTCTCCGTGTTCGCCGGTGTCGGCGAGCGCACCCGTGAGGGCAACGACCTCATCGAGGAAATGGCCGACTCGGGCGTCATCGACAAGACCGCGCTGGTCTTCGGTCAGATGGACGAGCCGCCGGGCACCCGTCTGCGCGTGGCCCTCGCGGGTCTGACCATGGCGGAGTACTTCCGCGATGTGCAGAAGCAGGACGTGCTGTTCTTCATCGACAACATCTTCCGCTTCACGCAGGCCGGTTCCGAGGTCTCGACCCTGCTGGGTCGCATGCCCTCGGCCGTGGGTTACCAGCCGAACCTGGCCGACGAGATGGGTCTCCTCCAGGAGCGCATCACGTCGACCCGTGGTCACTCGATCACGTCGATGCAGGCCATTTACGTGCCCGCGGACGACCTGACCGACCCGGCCCCGGCGACGACCTTCGCCCACCTCGACGCGACGACGGTTCTCTCCCGTCCGATCTCCGAGAAGGGCATCTACCCGGCCGTGGACCCGCTGGACTCCACGTCCCGCATCCTGGACCCCCGCTACATCGCGGCGGACCACTACAACACGGCCATGCGTGTCAAGACGGTCCTGCAGAAGTACAAGGACCTTCAGGACATCATCGCGATCCTCGGTATCGACGAGCTCGGCGAGGAGGACAAGCTCACCGTCCACCGCGCCCGTCGCGTGGAGCGCTTCCTCTCGCAGAACACCCACGTCGCCAAGCAGTTCACCGGCGTCGACGGGTCGGACGTCCCGCTGGACGAGTCGATCGCGGCCTTCAACGCGATCATCGACGGCGAGTACGACCACTTCCCGGAGCAGGCGTTCTTCCTGTGCGGTGGCATCGAGGACCTCAAGGCCAACGCCAAGGAGCTCGGCGTCTCCTGAAGCCGGTGACGCAAGTCGCTGACTTGCGGCTGACTTCTTGACGGGGGGCGGGTGTCCCGCCCCCCGTCGTACGCCCACTAGACTTTGACCCAACACCCGGCAGCGGAGTGCCGCCGGGTGGTGACCCGAGGAGCCCACCTTGGCTGCTGAGCTGCACGTCGAGCTCGTCGCCGCGGACCGCAGTGTCTGGTCCGGCGAGGCCACCCTGGTCGTCGCGCGCACCACGTCCGGCGACATCGGCGTCATGCCCGGTCACCAGCCGCTGCTCGGTGTGCTGGAGTCGGGCCCGGTGACGATCCGTACGACCGACGGCGAGACGGTCGTGGCTGCTGTCCACGGCGGTTTCATCTCGTTCGCGGACAACAAGCTGTCGCTGCTGGCCGAGATCGCCGAGCTGTCGGACGAGATCGACGTCCAGCGTGCGGAGCGGGCACTGGACCGCGCCAAGTCGGACGCGGACGCGTCCGCCGAGCGGCGCGCCGATGTCCGTCTGCGTGCGGTGGCGGCCCGCTGACCCCAGCGAGCCCTATGACGTACCTCAGCCGCGGCCCAGGCCGGAGATGACCTCCGGACCGGGTCGCGGCTGAGGCGATCCATCACTGTTTTTGCTGTTCCGTTATCAGGCGTTTGAATCCGTCGCGAAGCGAGGAGGTCGGTGCAGATGGTCCTCGTTCTCGTGCTGTGCGTAGTCGCGGTCGTCGTACTCGTATTGCTGGGGCTCTTCGTCTTCGGCCTGCGGCGGCGGCTGATCCAGCGGTCCGGCGGGACGTTCGACTGCTCCCTGCGGTGGGACGCGCCCGGGCCGGACGCGGAGGACACCTCCGGCAAGGGCTGGGGGTACGGGATCGCCCGCTACAACGGTGACCGCATCGAGTGGTTCCGCGTCTTCTCCTACGCGCCCCGGCCGCGGCGGATCCTCGAACGGGCCGCCATCGAGGTCACCGGGCGGCGGGCTCCCGAGGGCGAGGAGGAGCTGGCGCTGCTGTCCGACGCGATCGTCCTCGCCTGTACGCATCGTGGCTCCCGGCTCGAACTCGCGATGAGCGAGGATGCGCTGACCGGTTTCCTGGCGTGGCTGGAGGCGGCTCCGCCGGGGCAGCGGGTCAATGTGGCGTGAGCTTCGGGTGCGGGCCGGTGGGGGCTTCTCGCGCAGTTCCCCGCGCCCCTGAAAGGCATGCGCTTCGCGCAGCCTGCATCTCAGGGGCGCGGGGAACTGCGCGACCAGCCCCCACCGGACCCGCAGATCCCCTTGAGACATGAAGAAGCCGGGCTGGTGGGGGGCGTTCCCACCAGCCCGGCTTCGGCTTTGACGGGGTGAGCGTTACTTCAGGCCGGAGTCGATCGCCGAAACCAGCTCACCGTTGGCCGTGTCGCCGGAGAACTCCCAGAAGAACGCGCCGCCCAGGTTCTGCGACTTCGCCCAGCTCATCTTCGAGCCGATCGTCGCGGGGGTGTCGTACGACCACCAGTCGGAGCCGCAGTACGCGTACGCCGTGCCGGCCACCGTGCCGTTCGACGGGCACTTGGTCTTGAGGACCTTGTAGTCCTCGATGCCCTGCTCGTACGTGCCGGCGGCGGGACCCGTCGCCGTACCGCCCGGCTCCTTCTGCGTGACGCCCGTCCAGCCGCGGCCGTAGAAGCCGATGCCGAGCAGGAGCTTCGCGGCCGGGACCCCCTGGGCCTTCAGCTTGGCGATCGCGTCGGCCGAGTCGAAGCCGGCCTGCGGGATGCCGGAGTACGAGGTGAGCGGGGAGTGCGGGGCCGTCGGACCCTTGGCGTCCCAGGCGCCGAAGAAGTCGTAGGTCATGACGTTGTACCAGTCCAGGGACTGCGCGGCGCCCGCGTAGTCGGTCTTCTCGATCTTGCCGCCCGCCGAGCCGTCGGCGGTGATGGCGGCGGTGACCAGGTTGTTGGCGCCGAACTTGGTGCGCAGCGCGGAGGTGAGCCCCTTCAGCGCGGCGGGACCGGAGGTGTCGCAGGTCAGGCCGCAGGCGTTCGGGTACTCCCAGTCGATGTCGATGCCGTCGAAGACGTCGGCCCAGCGCGGGTCCTCGACCAGGTTGTAGCAGGACTCGGCGAACGCGGCCGGGTTCTTCGCCGCCTCACCGAAGCCGCCGGACCAGGTCCAGCCGCCGAACGACCACAGGATCTTGAGGTTGGGGTGCTTGGCCTTCAGCTGGCGGAGCTGGTTGAACGCGCCGCGCAGCGGCTGGTCCCAGGTGTCGGCGACGCCGGAGACGGAGTTGGCCGCGGTGTAGGCCATGTCCGTGTCGGCGTAGGTGTCGCCCATGGTGCACTTGCCGCCCTGGACGTTGCCGAAGGCGTAGTTGATGTGGGTGACCTTGGCCGCCGAGCCCGACGTCTCCAGGTTCTTCGGGAAGTACTGGCGGCCGTAGACGCCCCAGTCGGTGAAGTAGCCCAGCTTGACCTTGTCACCGGTGCCCGGGTTGCCGGGGTCGGTGCCGCCGCCAGTGGTGTGGACCTTGACCGCGCCGGAGGCCGGACCCGTCTGGTCGGCCGTGTCGCGGGCCTGGACCGTGTACGAGTAGTCGGTGCCCGCGGTCAGCCCGGTGTCGGTGTACGTGGTGCCGGTGACCGTGGCGACCTTGGCGCCGTCGCGCAGCACGTCGTAGTTCTTGATGCCCTTGTCGTCGGTGGCGGCCGACCAGGAGAGCTTCGCCGAGGTGTCGGTGATGGCGGACGCGGTCGGGGTGCCGGGCGCGGTGGGGGCCGCGTCGCCGGGCACGTCGCCGCCGTCGCAGGAGGCGCCGTTGAGCTTGCAACCGCTGGGGGCGCCGGCGCCGGAGCCGTTGAAGCCGAAGGAGACCGAGGCGCCGGGGGCGAGCGTCCCGTTCCAGGAGAGGTTCTTCGCGGTCCAGTGGTCGGCGGAGTTGGTGACGGTCGCGTCCCAGGCCGACGTCACCTTCGTGCCGGACGGGAAGTCCCACTCGACGGTCCACGAACTGACCGCCGTGGTACCGGAGTTCTTGATCGTCCACTTGCCCTCGAAGCCGCTGCCCCAGTCCTGGGTCTTGGCGTACGTGGCGGTGACGGCGGTGGCCTCGGCGGCCGCGTGGGAGGGGGTGGCGAGGCCGACCAGTGCGGCGGCGGGCAGCAGGAGGGTGGTCAGAGCGGCGGTGGTTCTGTGCCGAAGTCGCTGTCTGGGTACGTCGGTTGAGCGCATCGAGTGCTCCTCGGGGGTTCCGGGGTCCGTGATGGGGGTGGATCCCTGCGACGCCCATGAGCACCGGAGTGGGGGAATGTGCTCACCGCAGTGCGGCGAGAATAGAAAGGTCTGGACCATCGGTCAAGGTCTAAACCAATTACGGGTTTCGGCCAACCTTCGGGAACGCCTAGAGCCCCAACTCCTGGGCCAGCACCGCGGCTTGCACTCGGCTGCGCAGATCGAGCTTGCCGAGGAGGCGGCTGACGTGGGTCTTCACCGTCGCCTCCGCCATGTCGAGGCGCCCGGCGATCTCGGCGTTGGACAACCCCTTGCCCAGGCACGACAGGACCTCGCGCTCGCGGCGCGTGAGCGTCTCCAACTCCGGCGGAGCGGACGGTGGTTCGGGCTGCTGCGGGGACGCGGCGAACTCCGCGATCAGCCGGCGGGTCACGGCCGGCGCGATCAGGCCCTCGCCGCGCGCCACCGTCCGTACGCCCGCGATCAGGTCCTTCGCGTCGGTGTTCTTGAGCAGGAACCCGGACGCCCCCGCCCGCAGCGCCCCGAAGACGTACTCGTCGAGGTCGAAGGTGGTGAGCACCAGGACGTCCGCGAGACCCTCGCCGACCACCACGCGGGTGGCCGAAACGCCGTCCAGACGCGGCATCTGCACATCCATCAGGACCACGTCGGGCCGGAGCTCGCGAGCCAGCGCCACCGCGCGCTCGCCGTCCTCCGCCTCACCGACCACCTCGATGTCGGGCGCGCTGTTCAGGATGAGCACCAGGCCGGAGCGGACGGCGGCCTGGTCCTCGGCGACGAGCACACGGATCACGTGGACTCCCTTTCCGGTACGGGGTTCTCCAGCGGCAGGACGGCACGCACCCGCCACACCTTCTCCCCGGCCGCACCGCCGGGTTCCGCGCCCAGCGGGCCCGCCTCGAAGGTGCCGCCGAGCAGCGCCGTGCGCTCGCGCATGCCGACGAGCCCGGCGCCCGAGCCGGGTGCCCGCGGCCCGTCCCGGTCACCGTACGGGCTGGTGACCCGGACCTCGATCCGGTCGTCCGAGCAGGCGACGACGACCGGGACCCGGCCCGCCGAGGCGTGCTTGAGGGCGTTCGTGAGCGACTCCTGCACGATGCGGTAGGCGGCGAGCTCGACCGGCGCGGGCAGGCCGGTGGCGGTCCCGGTCAGGGTGAGGGCGGCGTCGAGCCCGTTCGTGCGGGCGTGCTCGACCAGCGCGGCGAGACCGTCCAGGGTGGGCGCGGCGACCGGCTCCGTGTCGCCGCTCGAATCGCGCAGGATGCCGATGAGCCGGCGCATCTCGGCCAGCCCGTCGACGCTGTTCTCGCGGATCGTCTCCAGCGCGGTACGGGTCGTCGCCGCGTCGTCGATGGACAGCGCGGCGGTGGAGTGGATCGCGATCGCCGAGAGGTGGTTCGCGACCATGTCGTGCAGCTCGCGCGCCATCCGGGCCCGCTCCGCCGTCACCGCCTGGGTGCGGTCCATCTCGGCCAGCAGCGCGGTCTGCTCGGCCCGTAGCCGCTCCGCCGCGGCCGCCTCCCGGTGGTTGCGCACCAGGACGCCGGTGGTCGCGGGCGCGAACGTGATCAGTCCGACGGCGACCCCGATCAGCAGCGCCTCGGGCTGCCGCCACACGGCGAGGGTGCCCAGCGTCGAGCCGACGGTCAGCAGCCCGCTGCCGACGGGGATGCGGCGGGCCGCGGCCGGGGACCCGTACAGGACGGCCGCGTACACCAGGTCCGTGTACATCAGGACCGTCGCCAGACTGCCCTGGGTGCACTGGTCGGCGGCGAGCACGACGGTGCCGGCGCACAGCGCGAACCACGGCCGGGTGCGCCGCAGCAGCTCCAGGCCCGCCATGGCGGCCAGCGGCACCAGCAGCCACGAGCCGTTGAACAGCCGCCCCGGGTTCATGCCGAGCCCGAAGGCCCACAGGACCAGGCCGCCCAGCAGTCCGACCGCGGCGATCCGGACGTCGTCGCGGTGCGGTGGGCGGGCGGGGGCGAGCTGCATGACTCCATCCAACACGTCCGCGGTGCGCCGGGCACGGTGCCGCGGGACGAAGCCGCACGGGTCCCGCTACATCGAAGGATGCAGTCCGGGTTCGTCTCCTGCGACGACGATCACGCGGCGTTCGGCGGGGACGCTGGAAGCGGAGAACGAGAGGAGCCCACCGTGATCGTCACGCTGATCGTCATCTGCGAGGTCGCCTTCTGGGTGCTGCTGGCCGGGGGACTCGCGCTGCGCTACTGGGCGAAGATGCCGCGGGCGGGCGTCGCGGTGCTGCTGTGCGAGCCCCTCCTGGAGGTGCTGCTCTTCGTCGTCACCGCCATCGACCTCAAGAACGGCGCCGAACCCGACTGGAAGCACGGCCTGGCCGCCGTCTACATCGGCTACTCCATCGCGCTCGGCCACTACACGATCAAGTGGGTCGACGTCCGCGTCGCCCACCGCTGGGCGGGCGGCCCGCCCCCGACGACGCCCCGGTACGGAGTCCCGCGCGCGATCCACGAGTGGAAGCTGGCCGCGCGCTGGATCGTCGCGTCGGCCATCGCCCTCGGGCTGCTGCAGGGCGCCATCTGGTACGTCGGCGGGGACGGCTCGACCAGCTCCCTCGTGGCGTGGCAGCAGAAGATGCTGTTCGTGATCGCCATCAACCTGGTCATCGCGCTGAGCTACACGCTGTTCCCGAAGAAGGAGCCGGCCGGGTTGCCGTCCGGACGCGGGTGAAGGTGCCTAGCGCTCCCCGCCCGGCACCCACAGCACGTCCCCGACCTCCTTGTTGGCCGTACGGGCCAGGATGAACAGGAGGTCGGAGAGGCGGTTGAGGTACGTCGCCGTGAGGGGGTTCATCGTGTCGCCGTGGACCTCGAGCGCCGCCCACGTGGAGCGCTCGGCCCGCCGGACCACCGTGCACGCCTGGTGCAGCAGGGCCGCGCCGGCGGTGCCGCCCGGCAGGATGAAGGAGCGCAGCTTCTCCAGCTCGGCGTTGAAGCGGTCGCAGTCCGCCTCCAGCTTGTCGACGTAGAACTGCTCCACGCGCAGCGGCGGGTACTCGGGCTCGGCGACGACCGGGGTGGAGAGGTCGGCGCCGACGTCGAACAGGTCGTTCTGGACGCGCGTCAGCACCGTCACGACCTCCTCCGCCAGGCCGCCGAGGGCGATCGCCGTGCCGAGGACCGCGTTGGCCTCGTTGGCGTCCGCGTACGCCGAGATCCGCAGATCCGTCTTGGCGGTGCGGCTCATGTCGCCCAGGGCGGTGGTGCCCTTGTCTCCGGTACGGGTGTAGATGCGCGTCAGGTTGACCATGCGGCCAGCCTAGTTACGCGCCCGCCTTGCGGAAGACACGTGTGCCCACCGTCACGGCGAGCGCCGCGAAGGCGAGCGCGACCACGGACCCGTAGAGCATGTGTGCCGTCGCGTACTCGCCCACGTACGCGTCCCGCATCGCGTCGACGAGATAGCGGACCGGCATGACGTGCGAGAGGACGTCCAGCCAGCCGGGCGCGAGCGCCATCGGCAGCATCAGGCCCGACAGCAGCATCGACGGCATCGCGATCGCGTTGATGACGGGACCGAACTCCTGCGGCGTGGCGACCCGGAGCGCCAGCGCGTACGACAGCGAGGCGAGCGAGACCGTCAGCAGGGCGACGAAGCCGAAGCCGATCAGGATCCCGGCGAGCGGCGCCCGCAGCCCCATCGCCAGCGCGGCCAGCACCAGCAGCACGGCCTGGAAGAGGAAGAGCGCGGTGTCGCGCAGCACGCGGCCGAGCAGCAGCGCGAGCCGGCTGACCGGCGTGACGCGCATCCGCTCCACGACGCCGTTGTTCTTCTCCAGGATCACCGAGAACCCGGCGAACGAGGCCCCGAACAGGCCGAGTTGGAGCAGCAGCCCGGGCACCAGGACCTGCCAGGAGCTGCCCGCGGCGCTCAGCGGCAGATCGGTCAGCAGCGGCCCGAAGAAGAGCAGGTACAGCAGCGGCATCAGGATGCCGAAGAGGATCTGGAACTTGGAGGAGAGGGTCTGCCGGGCGTACCGCCCGAAGATCAGCAGGGTGTCCGTGGTCAGGGTCCTCATGCCGCTCACACCGCCACCGGGGTCGTGTCCACCGGTGCGGGTCCGCGGCCGGTGATCGCCAGGAAGGTCTCCTGCAGCGTCGCGTCGATCGACCCGCCGTGCGCGAGCTTGAGGGCGCTCGGGGTGCCGTCGGCGGCGACGACCCCCTGGTCCACGACGACGATCCGGTCCGCGAGGGCGTCCGCCTCGTCCAGGTAGTGCGTGGTCAGGAAGACCGTCGTGCCGTGCTCGTCGCGCAGCCGGCGCACCAGGTCCCACAGGGCGGCGCGGCTGCCGGGGTCGAGCCCGGTCGTCGGCTCGTCCAGGAAGAGGACCCGGGGGCGGTGGGTGAGCCCGAGGGCGATGTCGAGGCGGCGCCGCTGGCCGCCGGAGAGCGCGGCCGTCCTGCGGTCCAGGAGGTCGGTGAGGCCGAGGTCGGCCGCCAGCTCCTCGGTGCGGTCGGCCGACTGAGTCCGTGTCAGGCGGTAGAGGCGGCCCTGGGTGACCAGCTCCTCGCGCACCGAGACGTTCGGGTCGACGCCGCCGGACTGGGCGACGTACCCGACCGCGCGGCGCACCCCCACCGGGTCGGTCGCGAGGTCGTGGCCCGCGACGGTGGCCGCGCCGCCGGTGGGCGCCAGCAGGGTCGTGAGCATCCGCAGGGTCGTGGTCTTGCCCGCGCCGTTCGGGCCGAGGAAGCCGAGGATCTCGCCGGCCCCGACGCGCAGGTCGATGCCGCGGACCGCCTCGACGGGGCCGCGCCTGGTGGTGAAGGTCCGGGCGAGCCCGGACGTGCTGATGACTGCCATGCGGACCAGAAAAACAGAGTCACTTAAATTTTGCAACGTCCCCAAAAATTAAGTGAAGCCAGCGAACGGCTAGGATCGACCCCATGGCAGAAGGGCTCAGGGAGCGGAAGAAGCGGCAGACCAGGCAGTACATCTCGGACGTGGCGACCGGGCTCTTCCTGGAGCGCGGCTTCGACGCGGTGACCGTCGCGGAGGTCGCGGACGCCGCCGACGTCTCCGTGAACACCGTCTACAACTACTTCCCGGCCAAGGAGGACCTGTTCCTCGACCGCAGCTCCGGCGTCGTCGACCGGATGTCGCGCTGGGTCCGCGGCCGCGACGCGGGGGAGTCCGCGGCGGCCGCGGTCCTGCGCGAACTGCGCGGCGAGGTCGAGGCGGTGTCCCCGCGCGTCGGCCTGATGGACGGCTACCAGCAGTTCATGCGGGTGCTGCACGACGCGCCCACGCTCAGGTCCCGGATGTGGCGGCTGTCCCAGGAGGTCCTGGAGAACATCGAGGCGACCCTGCGCGAGGAGGTCGGCGCCGACCCGGCCGACACCCTGCCGGCCCTGGTCGCCGGCCAGATCAACTGGGTGCACCAGACCGTCATGGGAGAGATCGGCCGCCGCATGATGGCGGGCGGCAGGCCCGCCGAGGTCTCCCGCGAGATGCTCGGCCTGCTCGACGAGATCGAGGAACTCCTGAGTGACAAGGTGCTCAACTACGCCGTACGCGGCGCCTGATGACCCAACCCGGTGTGATGTCCGTCATTCGAGACGTGACGCGCATCTCTAAGCGGTCACACGGCCCCTCACGGACGCTAGGGTCCGCAAAAGAGCAACGTAAAAAGCGGGTAAGCGGTTAAGGGGAGTCGCACGTGGCAGGGAAGCTCGCCGTCATCGGAGCCGGTCTCATGGGATCCGGTATCGCCCAGGTCTCCGCCCAGGCGGGCTGGGACGTCGTCCTGCGCGACGTCACCGACGAAGCCCTCCGGCGCGGTACCGACGGCATCCAGGCGTCGTACGACAAGTTCGTGAGCAAGGGGAAGCTCGCCGCCGAGGACGCCGAGGCAGCACTCGCCCGCATCACCACGACCACCGATCTGGACGCCGTCGCCGACGCCGACATCGTCGTCGAGGCCGTCTTCGAGAAGCTCGAGGTCAAGCACGAGATCTTCCGCACGCTCGACAAGATCGTGCGGGACGACACGGTGCTCGCGTCGAACACCTCCGCCATCCCGATCACCAAGATCGCGGCCGTCACCGAGCGGCCCGAGCGGGTCGTCGGCGCGCACTTCTTCTCGCCCGTGCCGATGATGCAGCTGTGCGAGCTGGTCCGCGGCTACAAGACGAGCGACGAAACCCTCGCCACCGCACGGGAGTTCGCCGAGTCCGTCGGCAAGACCTGCATCGTCGTCAACCGCGACGTGGCCGGCTTCGTCACCACCCGTCTCATCTCCGCCCTCGTCGTCGAGGCCGCGAAGCTGTACGAGTCGGGCGTCGCCACCGCCGAGGACATCGACATCGCCTGCAAGCTCGGCTTCGGACACGCGATGGGCCCGCTGGCCACCGCCGACCTGACCGGCGTCGACATCCTGCTCCACGCGACCGGGAACATCTACACGGAGTCGCAGGACGAGAAGTTCGCGCCGCCGGAGCTGATGCGCCGGATGGTTGACGCCGGTGACATCGGGCGCAAGAGCGGGCAAGGGTTCTACAAGCACGGCTGAATCGTGCACGCCTGACGCCATGTCACCCCTCGGGGTGAATTCGGTATCGGTTCGCTTACAGACGGCAACTTCTGGCCCCTCCGGCCAGTCAGTTGCAGTGACATACCCAGATCACATGGATACCTCTCGTCACTATTTGATTGCACGGGGAGCGCATATGCACATCAGGGGCGACCACGTCGAGCTGGTCGTCGGGGGCCGCCTCGACGTCCGCAGCGCGGCGGACGCCCGTACGGTCCTGCACACCGCCGTCGACGACGGCATCGGTGACCTGGTGCTCGACCTGTCCGAACTCGACTCGTGGGACGCGACGGGGCTCGGCGTCATCATGGGCGCCCACCGGCGTGCCGGGCGCTGCGGACGCCGGCTCGTGCTGCGCGGGGTGCCGCCCCAGATGCAGCGCCTCCTCGTGGCGACCCGGCTGCACCGGATCCTGGCCATCGAGGGCGGCATCGGCGTCGAGTCGCTGCCACGCGTCTGACCCGAGCCGCCGCGCGTCCGACCCAAAGGGTTCGCAACGGCCCGGAAGGGCCCCCAAGCGGACCACAACGGCCCACAGGGAATGAACCGTTCATTCCTGTGGGAAGCGCTCACAATCCTCACGAGACTGTGACGTCCCGGGCGGGGCGGTACCCCGGGTGTTCGTAGATACTTGGTGAAGGTCTAGGGTTCGGTCGCCCGCGGTACGACACCCGATGCGCGGGCACCGGACCAGAAGCGACAGCGCAGTGTGCACAGGCCGGGAGGGGCAAGCGGCACACCACGCTTTTGGGGGGCTTTGACCATGGACCCGATGAACCGGGGACCGGAAGATTTCAGCCAGGACCGGCACGACGACACGTCTGCCGCCGGTGGCCGCCAGCGTCCGCCGCGCGATCCGCTCACACCCGACTTCGGCCAGCCCGCGCCCGCGCTCGCACGCACCGTGCAGCTCGTGTCCGGCGACTACCTCCTGACCGTCAACCCTGTCGACGGCAGCGAGATCGAACCCTGCCCGCCGGGCGAGCGCCCCGGCCGGCCCGTCAAGTACGACGCCACCGAGCGCATCGAGCTCGCCCGCGCCGCCCGCCCGCCGATGCCGCCCGGGCCCGCTCTGCCCCGACTCCCGCTCCTGGAGCGGCAGGAGGACCGCGAGCGGCTCGTCCGGCTCCTCGCGCGCGGCCGTTCCGTCCGGCTCACCGGCCCGTCCGGCTCCGGACGCACCGCGCTGCTCGACCAGATAGCAGAGGACTGCCTCGACATCGCGCCCGACGGCGTGGTCCGGCTCTCCGGCCACCGCCGCTCCGCGAGCGACGTCCTGTACGACCTCTTCGGCGCGGTCTACAACGCACCACTGCACCGCCCCGACCGCACCCTGCTGCTCGAACTCGTCCACGAGATCGGCGCCGTCGTCGTCCTGGACGACCTGGAGTTCGGCGGCGCCGCGCTCGACGAACTCCTCGAAGCGACGCCCGAGTGCGCCTTCCTGCTGTCCGCGACGCCCGACGTCGCCGCGCCGTCCGCCGACTCCCACGTGGAGGAGGTCTTCCTCGGCGGGCTCGGCCGCGGCAGCAGCCTCGAACTCCTGGAGCGGGCCGTCGGCCGCGTCCTCACCGACGAGGAGGCGCAGTGGGCCGGTGACCTCTGGTTCGAGTCCGAGGGGCTGCCGCTGCGCTTCGCCCAGGCCGGTGCCCTGCTGCGCCAGCGCGACCTGCTGCGCGCCGACCCGAACGCCTTCGACGAGTACGGCTACTACGAGGGCCCCGAGGCCGCACCGGTCGACGCGCCCTTCGACGCCGCCGACGGGCACGACGTGCCGCTGCCCTCGCTCGCCGACGGGGCCGCGCCCGCCGCGCTGCTCGCGTCCCGGCTGAGCGAGTCGGCCCGCGCCACCCTGCGGTTCGCCGTCGCGCTGGGCGGCGAGATCCCGCACCAGGCGCACCTGCCCGCGCTCGTCGGCGACACGCACGCCGACGCGGCCCTCTCCGAGCTCGTCGCCGGCGCACTGGTCACCGCGGTCGGCGGCCGCTACCGGCTCGCCTCCGGAGTGCAGACCCAACTGGAGGCCGTGGGCTACGCCGACGACACGGTCGGGTACGCGGACGCCGCCGCCCGGCACTACGCCTGGTGGGCCGGTCACCCGTCGGTCGGGCCCGAGCGGGTCGCCGCCGAGTCCGATGCCGTACTGGCCGCGCTCCTGGCCCTCGTGCCGTCCACGACGCCGCCCGTCGACGGCGGGACCAGCGCGTCCGTGGAGCTGGCCAGGGCGGCCGCGCCCGCCTTCGCCGCCGGGCTCGCCTGGAGCGCCTGGGAGCGGGCGCTGCGGGCCGGGCAGGAGGCCACCCGGCTGGCCGGTGAGGTCCCCGAAGAGGCCTATTTCCACCACGAGTTGGGCATCCTCGCGCTGCTCGGCGGGCAGCTCGACCGGGCCCGCGCCGAGCTGGAGGCCTCCATCGGCCTGCGCGGCGCCCTCGCCGACAAGCGCGGCACGATCGCCGGACGCCGCGCGCTCGCCCTGGTCGCGGACCGCTCGGGCGGCGCGCTGCCCGGCGGGCGCACGGCCGCGGGCGAGGAAGTCCCGGACGCGATGTACGAGGAGTCGCAGTCGCCGCCCGGTGGCGTGCCCGCCGCGTACGCCCTGCCCGAACCGCCGCGCGAGCCGGACACGCTGGTGACCCGGCAGGCCCCGCCCGGGCCCCCGCCGACCGTCGTCGGCGGCCGGGCGCCCTCGCGCAAGTCGGTCGTCACCGGCACCCGGCGCAATCTCGTCGCGGCCGGCGCCGGAGCGCTGCTCGCCGCGGTGCTCGGCACGGTCGTCACGCTCGGCGCCACGTCGAACAACGACGAGCCGCCGTCCGACAAGGTCGGCACGAACCCGTCGGCGTCGGCGGGGGAGAACGGCGGGGAGCTCGGCGCGGACAAGGCCGACCAGGGCGGTGGCGGCGGTTCGTCGTCGTCGAAGCCGACCGACCCCGGCCAGGACGGCATCCCCGGCACGGCGGACGATCCGACGCCGTCGACCGGCTCCAGCGGTGAGCCGTCGGACGACCCGAGCGGCTCGAAGTCGCCGGACAAGCCGACGAAGTCGCCCGACAAGCCGACGACCAAGCCGCCCACCACGAAGCCGCCCACCACGAAGCCGCCGACGACCAAGCCGCCGACGACGAAGCCGCCGACGTCCGAGCCGCCGACGACCCCGCCGACGTCCGAGCCGCCGACGACGCCGCCGGAGACGACCCCGGACACGTCCGACTCGGCGAGCGCGCCGGTCTCTCCGACGGGGACCAGCGCCACCAGCACCGCCACCGTCATGTAGGAGGGCCCCGTCAGGGGCGCGGGGCTGTGTCGATCAGCGGCTCCGCCGCGGGGCGCGAGCAACCCACGAAATGCCGCAGACGCATCTGCTCATGGACCGAGCAGATGCGTCTGCGGCATTTCTGTGGCTGAGCGCGCAGTTCCCCGCGCCCCTGACGGGGGCGCGGCCGGCCGGATGGCCGGGAAACGACGGGTCAGAACAAGCGGAGCTTGTCGTCCTCGATGCCGCGCATCGCGTCGTAGTCGAGGACGGCGCAGCCGATGCCCCGGTCGGTGGCGAGGACGCGTGCCTGCGGCTTGATCTCCTGGGCGGCGAAGATGCCGCGGACCGGCGCGAGGTGCGGATCGCGGTTCAACAGCTCCAGGTAGCGCGTGAGTTGCTCGACGCCGTCGATCTCGCCCCGGCGCTTGATCTCGACGGCGACGGTCTGCCCGTCGGCGTCGCGGCAGAGGATGTCGACCGGACCGATCGCCGTCATGTACTCGCGGCGGATCAGCGAGTAGCCCTCGCCGAGCGTCTCGATGCGGTCGGCGAGCAGCTCCTGGAGGTGCGCTTCCACGCCGTCCTTGATGAGACCCGGATCGACGCCGAGTTCGTGCGAGGAATCGTGGAGGATTTCCTCCATCGTGATGATGAGTTTCTCGCCCGCTTTGTTGATGACGGTCCACGTGCCCTCGTCGTCGCCGGCGCCCTCCTTCAAGGTGCACGGCGGGGACATCCAGTTGAGGGGCTTGTAGGCCCGGTCGTCCGCGTGGATGGAGACGCTGCCGTCCGCCTTCACGAGGATCAGGCGCGGGGCCGACGGCAGATGGGCGGTGAGGCGGCCCGCGTAGTCCACGGAGCAACGGGCGATGACAAGACGCATGGTCGGCAACGCTACTCGACACCCCTCGGTCCACGCACTTCGCCCCAGTAGGCCCCCGTTCGTTATTGGCCGGTTGTGTGCGAACCATGCGCTCCACGCCCTGTTGCCGCCCGGACGCGTTGCATACCGTAGAAGCAGGAGGTCGCGACGCGTGCACGCTGCGTGTTCGATGGGCGGTGCGTTCCGCGGTCTCCCGGCCTGTCCGTCAACCCCCGCTTCCTGGCGGGGGTGCGAGAGGAGTACCCATGTCGCTCGACGTCTCACCGGCACTGTTGGAACAGGCCGAGCGAGGCGAGGTCGACGAAGGTGACTTCGTCGACTGCGTCCGGACCTCCCTGCCTTACGCCTGGGAGATGATCAGCTCCCTGGTGGCCCAGCTGAAGGTCGACGGCGGAGAGTTCGCCGACAACCAGACGCCGCCGCCGGACGAGCAGGCACGCGGGCAGTTGCTGCGTGCGCTCGCGAGTGACGCGATACGCGGCGCGCTGCAGCGGCACTTCGGTGTTCGGCTGGCGTTCCAGAACTGCCACCGGGTAGCGGTCTTCCCGCTCGACCCGGCGGTGGACGACACGCTGGCCCGCTTCACCTCGGTCCGCAACCAGCTGCTCAATCAGTCGCCCGAGCTGCGCGACTGCTGACGGCTGATGCCGTAGTTCGGCTTGCCGGCCGCCCGTACGCGGGAGGTGCATCTGTACGGGCGGCAGGCACCGAATGGCGGCGCCGGGCAGCAACTCAGCGGGGGATCAGCGGAGTTGGGGCAGGACCTCGGCTCCCAGGCGGCGCACGTTCTCCTCCGTCGCCGCGAGATCGCCGGAGCCTTCGACGAGCAGCGCGAACCGCGTGATGCCGGTCCGCTCCGCCGTGGTGGCGAGCCGGTCCGCGCACAACTGGGGCGTCCCGACCGGGTGGAGGCCGCACAGCAGCTCCGTGTACGCGAGGGGGTCCCGCATCGCCCGGGCGCGTCCGTCGACCGTGACGTGGGCGTCCAGGCCCTGCTTCAGCCAGCCCGGCATCGCCTTCAGGAGCGCCTCGGCCGCCTCCGCCTTGCGGTCACCGATCTGGGCGACACCGGCGGACACGTGCGGCGCGGCGATGATCTCGTCCGGCGTGCGCCCGGCCTCGCGCGCGCAGCGCCGCCACAGGGCGACCATCTCCGCCTTCTCCGCGTCCCCGACGTGCATGCCGAGCAGCATCGGCAGACCCCGCTCGGCGGCGAGCCTGACGCTCTTCGGCGACGTGCAGGCGACGACGACCTCGGGACCCTCGGTGTCGGTGCCGCCGATCGCCTCGGCGGGGCGCGGCACGACCGGGACCGTACGGAAGGCGAACCGCTCGCCCTCGCTCGCCACGTGGGGGTCGCGCAGCCAGCGCAGCAGCAGGTCGAGCGATTCGGGGAACCCCTGCTCGTACGCCTCCACGCCCGCGCCGAAGACCTCCAGGTCCACCCAGGGGCCGCCGCGCCCCACGCCCAGCGAGAAGCGCCCGCCGGACGTCAGGTGCAGCAGCGCCGCCTGCTCGCCCAGGGCCACCGGGTGCGCGGTCGGCAGCACGCTCACCGCCGTGCCGACCCGCACCGTGCGGGTGCGGCCGAGCAGTAACGCGGCCAGTGTGATCGCCGACGGGCACGTCCCGTACGGCACGAAGTGATGCTCGGCGAGCCACACCGAGTCCAGGCCGGCCTCCTCGGCGACCTCCGCCGACCGCACCGCACGGTGCAGTGCCTCCCCCTGGCCCTGACCCGGGAACTGGGCGGCCAGTACAAACGTCCCTACGCGCATCGCACTCCTGCCTTCCTTGAGGCGCCGACGCGGGCACTCCCCTGAAGGCATTAACGGCTGGCAAGTGCCAAGGACACGGCTGGGCATGCAGATTGGCAGATTTTACGGAGAACCATGCCGGGTGCGCGGGGGTGACGAGCGTCGGGTACCCCGTCGGCCTCGGCGTACGCTGGTGGTGACCCCTACCCCGTAGAGACACCGTGAGGTGAGCCGTGTCCCCGCGTCGCAACCGCCCCCAGGGCGGCGGATCGTCCAGCAGTGGCAGCGACGACGAGGGGCGGCGCTACGGCGGGTTCCAGTCCGCCGAGAGCTGGCAGGGCGAGCAGTGGAGCGTGCGGCACGTGGCGGGCGCCAGCGCGGCCGGCAAGACCTATCGCTGCCCGGGCTGCGACCAGGAGATCGGCTCCGGGGTCGCCCACGTCGTCGCCTGGCCCGAGTACGGCGGGGTGGACGACCGGCGGCACTGGCACAAGGCGTGCTGGAACGCGAAGGACCGCCGCACCACGAAGGTGCAGCGGTCCAGGAACGCGCCCCGGTACTGACCGGGCAACCGCCCTACACGTCGCGGTTGTTGAGCGTGAGGAAGGCGCCGCCGAGCGCCACGCCCGTCACGGCGATCATGATCCACAGCGGGTCCCAGCCGGTCGGGCCCGAACCGGCGGTCACCGAGTTGTCGTAGAGCACGGCGAGCTGGCTGGGCACCGAGTACTCCAGCAGGGCCTGCTGGAGGTCCTTGAGCGACTCCGAGAACATGAAGATCGCGAGGACGAGCGGCAGCAGCACCACGCCGATCATGATGGTGATCGCGCCCGCCGAGTGCCGCACCAGCGTGCCGACGGCCAGCCCGAGCAGGCCGAGCAGCGCCACGAACAGGCCGACGCCGACGGTCGCCTTGAACCACTGGGAGCCGGCCGGCGAGTCCACGCCCAGGATGCCCACCTGGAGCGCGCCGACGAGCGCCGCGAACACGGTGGTCAGGACGAAGACCAGCGCGAAGAAGACGATCGCCTTCGCCGCGAGCACCCGGCTGCGGCTGGAGCAGGCCGTCAGCGTCGTGCGGATCATGCCGGTGCCGTACTCCGACGCGATGGTCAGGACGCCGAGCGTGATCACGCAGATGGTGCCGAGGAGGACGCCGAAGAAGCCGAAGCTGAGCACCTCGTCGCTGCTCGGCGTCACGGTGTCGGCGGCGGAGACGACCGCGGCCGAGGCCAGGCCGATGCCGACCATGAGCACGATCATCACGCCGAGCGTCCACATCGTGGAGCGCACGGAACGGATCTTCGTCCACTCGGAGGCGAGCGCGTCCCCGAGGTGGGCGCGGCGCACCGGGATCGGCGAGGCGTACCCGGGGCCGGTGCCGGGGCCGGGGCCGGGCGCCGCCAGGGGCTGCTGCGGGGCGGCGTAGGGCGGGGGCGGCGTACTCATCGGGCGTCCTTGTCCATGGTCGTGGGGGCCGGGGCCGGGGCGGCGGCGGGCGGCGTCGCGTACGGGTTCTGGTCCGCGGCCTGCGGCATCTGCGCCGGCTGAGGCATCGGCTGCGGCTGCACCTGGGGCGGCGGCGGGGCGTACCAGCCCGGCTGGCCCTGACCCGGCACCGGCATCTGCTGCGGCGGCATCATGCCCGGCGGCACCTGCTCGTGCAGACCCGCGCGCTGGTCGATGGTGGAGCGGTAGTCGACCGCGCCCTGCGTCATCCGCATGTACGCCTCCTCCAGCGAGGCCTGGTGCGGGGAGAGCTCCCACAGGCGGACGTCCGACTCGTGCGCGAGGTCGCTGATCCGCGGCAGCGGCAGCCCGGTCACCCGCAGTGCGCCGTCCTGCTCGGGCAGCACCTGGCCGCCGGCCTCGGTCAGCGCGACGCTCAGCTTCTCGCGCTGCTGCGGCTCGGAGTCCGGGGTGCGGACCCGGGCGAAGCCCGCCGAGTTGTGCGCGATGAAGTCCTCGACGCTCATGTCGGCGAGCAGCTGGCCGCGCCCGATGACGATCAGGTGCTCGGCGGTGAGGGCCATCTCGCTCATCAGGTGCGAGGAGACGAAGACCGTCCGGCCCTCGGCCGCGAGCGACTTCATCAGGTTCCTGACCCAGAGGATGCCCTCGGGGTCGAGCCCGTTGACCGGCTCGTCGAAGAGCAGCACCTGCGGGTCGCCGAGGAGCGCGGCGGCGATGCCGAGCCGCTGCCCCATGCCCAGCGAGAACCCCTTCGAGCGGCGTCTCGCGACCTCCTGCAGACCGACCACACCGAGCACCTCGTCGACCCGGCGGGCCGGGATGCCGGCGAGCTGGGCCAGGCTCAGCAGATGGCTGCGTGCGGTCCGCCCGCCGTGCACGGCCTTCGCGTCGAGCAGCGCGCCGACCTGGCGCGGCGCGTTCGGGAGCTTGCTGTACGGGTAGCCACCGATGGTCACGTGACCGGAGGTCGGCTGGTCGAGGCCGAGGATCATGCGCATCGTCGTCGACTTGCCCGAACCGTTGGGTCCGAGGAAGCCGGTGACGGTCCCCGGCCGCACCTGGAAGGAAAGGTTGTACACGGCCGTCTTCGCGCCGTAGCGCTTCGTCAGGCCGACTGCCTCGATCATTCTCCGCACCCATCGGAAGTTCTGAACGGTTTCGAAAGGTTCGACAAGGTTCAGGACGTCGGGGCACACGCCCCCGTAAGGGTTAGGAGGGTATCCGAGCGCTGACGGTTCCGGCCAAGAGTGAGTAAAGGGTTCCGGGTGCCTACCGGGGCGGCGGCAGCGAGTCGTCCAGCGGCGGCAGGTCGTCGTACGGACGCGGCTGCGCGGAGTCGTCGGCGTACGGCAGGAACTCGGTCTGCGGCAGCACCCAGCCCTCCTCGCCGAAGATCAGAGTGCCCTGCTCGCGCAGCCGGCGGTCGGCGCCCGCGGCGGCGACCCAGCTCGTCGCGTCGGGGCCGAGCAGGTCCATCAGCCGCGGCGAGTCCTTCAGGAGGGAGTCGAGCAGCTCGGACTGGTCGCCCCCGCCGGGCCGCGGCCGCTCGGTCACCGGGTCGGCGAGGACGCCGTGCGCGCTGAAGTAGATGTACGCGCCGCTCAGCCGCTCCCCGGACGGCATGGTCATCTCGAAGTCGCCGCCGGGCAGTATCGCCCGCCGGTAGTCCGGGAACTCCGTGTCGTCGACCGCCTTGAGCTGCGTGGCGTCCAGCCACGTCACCACCAGCTGCGTCTCCGCCTCGCGGTCCACGTACGGGGTGCCCGCGACGTAGCCGGCCGGGCTGATGTGCCCCGAGCAGCCGACCGCGATCCCGCGCACCCGCACCGGCACCATCGGCACCGCGGCCGGGATGCCGAGCCGGGTCAGCTTGTACGTGACCTGGCCCGGGGACGCGTTCGAGCCGACCGCGATCACCGGGTGGCGGCGGCCGGTGGCGGCCTGCCCGCGGTCCACGAGGGCCTCGTCGAGGCGGCGCTGGGCGGCCTCCTCGACGTACCACTCGCCGAGCCGCTGGGGGCGCACGTCCAGTTCGAGGAGCTCGTCGTCGACGAGCAGGGACGGTACGGGTGCGGGACGTCCGGGATAGGTCAGGGGCTGCCTGGCCGGTACGTCGTCAAGGCCCAGCGCCGCCAGGCTTCGGTCCTCAGTCCTCACGATGGTGCCCTCCGGGGATGGTCACGCGGTGCGGGGACAGCCTTCCACGGGAACAGGTACCCGCGCGGCGCGTTCGTTGCCCTTCTCCTGGCGGGTTGATCGGTGCGGATCGGGGGAAAGTAGCCATTCCACCCGTGGGGAGGCCGGGCAAGTCCGGTACGGGGGAGGGGAGTTGGGGCCGATGGTGAGGTGGCGACGGAGGGCGGGCGGGCACCCCAGGTACCGGACGTCCGTTCGCGGGTGGATCGCGGGCCGCACCGTCCACGCGCTGCTGCTGATGACGCTGACCGCCCTCGCGGCGCTGTCCGCCGTCATCGCGGTGGTCTGGACGCTGACCGAGCACTCGCCGCGCTCGGTCGGCGAGCGGTTCGGGGACCAGGAGGCGCTGCTCGACCTGGGACTGTCGGTGCTGCGCGCCTGCGTCGGCACGGACAGCCTCAGCCCCGAACCGGACAGCACCGCCCACCAGGTCCTGGCCACGGTCGCCTCGGTGACCGGCGCGCTCGCGCCCGCCGTGCTCCTCGGCTTCGTGCTGATCAAGATGTTCGCGCTGCGCCCGTTCGTCTGGCGGCGGCGCGCCTCCATCTCGCACGCCTGGTCCGCCGACTTCCCCGGGTACTCGCGCGCCCACGCGACCAGCAGCGACGCGATCATCGCGATCCGCTTCTACAACCGCTTCGACAACCTCTCCGTCGTCGACCTGCACGCCCGCGCCCATCTGCGCTACCTCGAACGCTCGCCGCACGACGGCAGCCTCGTCATCTACAAGAAGTGGCTCAAGGTCCTCGACGAGAAGGGCGAGGCGGCCGACGAGCGCTGCTGGCTCGCCGTCGAGCGCGGCGCGCCCTTCACCGTGTGGATCCCGGTCGAGGCGCCGGTGACCGAGCTGCCCTTCGACCGCATCCAGGGCAAGGACCTGACGCGGTCGACCGGAGTGGAGCTGATGGTGCGGCTGACGGCGCGCACGGTCGGGCTCGGCACGGAGGTCGCCGACGAGCGCTGGTTCACGGTCGGGCCCGAGGACTTCGAACTGGGCCGTTTCGTGCCCCTGGAGCCCGACCTGGACCGGGACGTGTGGGAGTGGGACGGCTGGCGACGCTTCGACGAGCTGCTGCCCGACCCGGGCGTCAGGCGTCCCGCTTCTTCAGCAGCACGTACCCGACCAGCAGTGCCGCCGCCACCCACACCAGCAGGATCGCGAGGCCGCCCCACGGGCCGTACGGGGCGTCGTCGTTGGGTGGGGAGACCACCTGCATGACCTTGAGGCCCGCCTGGTCGGGGAAGTACTGGGCCACCTTCTTCGTCGCCGAGACGCTGCCGAGGATCGGTGAGACGAGGAAGAAGAACGGCATGAGGATGCCGAGCGAGAGCATCGGGGAGCGGAGCATCGCCGCGACGCCCATGGAGAACATCGCGATCAGCGTCATGTAGACGGCGGCGCCGAGGACCGCGCGCAGCACGTTCGGGGCGCCGAGGTCGGTCCGGTGGTCGCCGAGCATCAGCTGGCCGAGGAAGAACGCCGCGAAGCTCGTGACCAGGGCCACGACGAGCGCGAGCAGCGCGGCGACCGCGACCTTCGAGAAGAGGAACGTGGCGCGCTGCGGCACCGCGGCGAGCGAGGTGCGGATCATGCCCGTGCTGTACTCGCTCGCGACCACCAGGACCCCGAAGACGATCATCGCCAGCTGGCCGAGGGTGAGGCCGGAGAAGGAGATGAACGTCGGGTCGAAGGTCAGCTTGTCCGCGGTGGAGAGGTTCTTGAACTCGTTCTTCGACAGGGCGCTGATCAGCATGCCGAGCCCGACGGAGACGATCACGGCGAGGCTGAGCGTGAGGGCCGTCGAGTTCACCGACTTGATCTTGGTCCACTCGGACCGGAGGACCTGGGCCGCGGCCATCTCAGACGCCCCTCTTGTTGCCGTTGCTGCCGTTGTCGCCCTTGCCCTGCTGCCAGGAGGCTCCCCAGCCCTGCTGCGGCTGCTGTTGCGGTGGCGCCGCCGTCGGCGGAGAGCTGGCGTCCGAGTGTGCGTGGTACTCGACCGACTCCGCCGTCAGCTGCATGAACGCCTCCTCCAGGGACGCCTGCTGAGGACTCAGCTCGTGCAGGACGAGCTGATGCCCCGCGGCCAGCTCGCCCAGTTCCTCGGGGGAGTGGCCGTCGATCTCCAGCGTGCCGTTCCCGGCCTCGACGACCGTGATCCCGGCCGTGTGCAGGACGTCGAGCAGCCGCTCGCGCTGCGGCGAGCGCAGCCGTACGTAGCTCCGGGAGTTCTGCCGGATGAAGTCCGCCATCGAGGTGTCGGCGAGCAGCCGGCCCTGGCCGATGACGACCAGGTGGTCCGCGGTGAGGGCCATCTCGCTCATCAGGTGCGAGGACACGAAGACCGTGCGGCCGGCCGCCGCTAGGGACTTCATCAGATTGCGGATCCAGTGGATGCCCTCCGGGTCGAGCCCGTTGACCGGCTCGTCGAACATCAGGATCCGCGGGTCGCCGAGGAGCGCGCCCGCGATGCCGAGGCGCTGCCCCATGCCGAGCGAGAAGCCCTTGGCCTTCTTCCGGGACACCGCGGTGAGCCCCACCGTGTCCAGGACCTCGGTCACCCGGCCCCTGGGGATCCCGTTCGACTGGGCCAGACAGAGGAGGTGGTTGTAGGCGCTGCGACCGCCGTGCATCGCCTTCGCGTCGAGGAGCGCGCCGATGTAGCGGAGGGGGTCCTTCAGCTGGGCGTAGTGCTTGCCGTCGATCCGCACCGAGCCCGCGGTCGGGTTGTCGAGGCCCAGCATCATCCGCATCGTGGTGGACTTGCCCGCGCCGTTCGGGCCCAGGAAGCCGGTCACGATGCCCGGCTGCACGGTGAACGTCAGATTGTTGACGGCCGTCTTCTCGCCGTACCGCTTGGTCAGCCCCTCGAGCTCGATCATGCGGCAACGCTAAAACGGGCAAAAGCCCCCTGCCACTTGGGGCAGGGGGCCTCGGGCCGCCGGGGAACGGGTGTCAGCGGGACTGCTGAGCCGGCACCCCGCGCGAGATCGGCTCGTCCTCGGCCGGCGCACCCGCGGCGGCGACCGCCGCACCGGTGAGCGTGGCCAGCATCTCGCGCACGTTCGTGAGCTGGGCGTTGATCGAGTCGCGCCGGTTCGTCAGCGCCGCCAGCTCGCGCTCGGACTCCGAGCGGATGCGGTCGGCCTTGGCGTTCGCGTCGGCCACGATGTCCTCGGCCTGGCGCTGGGCCGTCTCCACCGTCTGGCGGGCGCGGCGCTCGGCGTCGGTGCGCAGCTTCTCGGCCTCCAGGCGGAGCTGCTCCGCACGGTGCTCGATCTCCGCGAGACGCTTCTCGGCCTTGGCCTGACGCGAGGCCAGGTCGCGCTCGGACTGCTCGCGGCGCTTGGCCAGGTTCGTCTCGAAGTCCGCGGCGGCCTGGGCGGCCTTGGCGCGCGTCTCCTCGAAGAGCGCGTCCGCCTCCTCGCGCTTGGACTGCGCGTCCTTCTGCGCCTCGGTGCGCAGCGAGGTCGCCTCGCCCTTGGCCTTCTCGACGATCCGGACGCCCTCGTCCTCGGCCTTGGCCTTGCGCTCCGCGGCGAACGACTCCGCGTCGTTGCGCACCTGCTGGGCCGCCGACTCGGCGAGCTCCCGGTGCTGCTCGGCGGCCCGGCGGGCCTCCTCGCGCAGGTCCTTGGCCTCCTCCTCGGCGAGGCGGAGGATCTTCTCGACGCGCGCGCCCAGGCCGGCGTACGACGGCTCCGCGTCGTTCACCTGGGCCTGGGCGTTCTGCGTCTCGAGGTGGAGTTCCTCGATGCGCTTTTCCAGAGCAGTGATTCGAGCAAGAGCGCTGTCACGGTCGGAGACGAGCTTGGAGATTCGTTCGTCCACCTGAGCGCGGTCGTACCCACGCCGCACAAGCTCGAAGCCGTAGGGGGAAGTGTCGCTCATGGGGTTCCTGTCGAATGAGACCGGTGAGGTGATAGGGGGAATCCTAGGGGGCCAAG
The DNA here is from genome assembly GCF_030766975.1 of Streptomyces sp. KL116D. Classification (NCBI taxonomy): domain Bacteria; kingdom Bacillati; phylum Actinomycetota; class Actinomycetes; order Kitasatosporales; family Streptomycetaceae; genus Streptomyces; species Streptomyces sp. KL116D. Next base: position 115,977 of record NZ_JASERH010000115.1, read on the forward strand.
CGGCGTGTCATCGAGCAGATGCCCGTTTGATCTGGAGAATGACACCCCTTTTGAGTGGCGTAACGGCGGAGTGCTTGCCAGAAGAAGGGCCGAAGGTCCTTACCAAGCACGACAGTTGTCCTCCTGGCTAGCCCTCTGCCCCCTTGCCACCCGAACGTGTGGCCCCCGCTGTGGCGCCCGCCTTGACGCCGCCGTCCTTGCCCCCGCCACCGGACGGTGTCTCGAAAGACTCCAACGCCTCCAGCACGTCCTGGACACGGGAGATCTCCGCGTTGATGTCCTCGCGACGCCTGACCAGGACGTCCAGCTCGCGCTGACCCTTTTCGATCATGGAACTGGCCTCGGCCTCCGCATCGGCCCTGAGCTTTTCCGCCTCGCGCGTGAGCTCGGCCTTTTTCTGCTCGGCTTCCTTGAGCAGACCCTCGGCCTTTTTCACGGCGGCGATACGGACCTTGCCGGCCTCCGAATTGGCGTCGTTCAGCAGGTCCTTGGCCTTGGTCTGCGCCTCGGTGAGCTGCTCCTCCGCGGCCTTGACCAGCGCGTCGCACCGCTCGCCCGCGTTCTTCATGGCCTCCGCCGACTCGCGGCGCGCGCGCTCGTGCAGTTCCTCGATCTCGCCGGTGATCCGGTCGCGCAGCTCCTCGGCCCGCTCCCTTATCTGCGTCGCGTCCCGGCGGGCGCCGACGAGCAGCTCGTCCGCGTCCGTCCTGGCCTTCTCCACCCGCGCGTTGCCCTCGACGGTGCCCTCGGCGACCAGGCGGTCCGCCTCGCTGCGGGCCGCACCGACCATGGTGTCGGCCTGCGCCTCCGCGTCCGCCGTCGTCTTCTGTGCCGACTCCTGCGCCTCGCGGGTCAGCTTGTCGGCCTCGGCCGCGGACTCCGTGATCAGCTTGTCGACCTGCTCAGCGGCCTCCGTACGCCGCTTGTTGGCGTCCTTGCGGGCCTCGTCCAGCGTGCGCTCCGCCTCGTCCCGCGCGGCCGACGTGATCCGGTCGGCCTCCTGGGCGGCCTCCGCCTTGACCCGCTCGGACTCCGTGCGGATCCGCTCGGCGTGCTGCTGCGCGGAGCCGACCGTCTCGGCGGCCTCGGCGCGCAGCCGCTCCGCGTCCCCGGTCGCGTCCGAGATCAGCTTCTCGGCCTTGGCCACGGACTCGGCACGGACCCGCTCCGCCTCGGTCCGGGTGTCGGTCGTCAACTGCTCGGCGGCGGCCGTCGATTCGGCGCGCAGCCGCTCGGCCTCCGCGGTCGCGGCGGAGACCAGCTCCTCGGCCTTCGCGGTCGACTCGGCGCGGACCCGCTCCGCCTCCGCGTTCGTCTCCGTCGTCAGCCGCTCGGCCTCGGACGTCGCCTCGGTGATCAGGGTGTCGGCCTGCGCCGCGGCGTCGGACCGGATCCGGTTGGCGTCCTCGCGGGCCTCGGCACGGGTGCGCGAGGCGTCCTGGTCGGCGCCCGTGCGCAGGTCGGCGGCCTCGGTGCGGACCCGCTGGGCGTGCTCGGACGCGTCGGTGCGCAGCCGCTCGGACTCGGCGATCGCCTCCGAAACGGTGCGCTCCGCAAGGGACTTGGCGGCCTCCGACTCGGCGGCGGCCTCACTCCGTACGCGATTGGCGTCCTCGGTCGCCCGCTCGCGCTCCGCGTACGCGTCGGAGCGGACCCGGTCCGCCTCCTCCTGCGCCTCCTGCTTCGTGCGCTCCGCCGCGTGCTCGGCGGCCGAGCGCAGCCCGGCGATCTCCTCCTGGGCCTGCTCCTGGAGCCCGGACACGGAGTCGCGGACCTGCTGCGCGGTCTGCTCGGCGGTGGAGACCATCTCGGTCGCCCGCCGGTCGGCCTCCTCGACCAGCCGCGTCGCCTCGGTCTGTGCCTCGTCGACCCGGGCGCGCGCCACCGCGAGGAGCTCCTCGCTCTGCTCGCGGGCCCGCTCGCGCTCCTGGTCGGCCTCATGGCGCGCGCTGCCGAGCGTCTCCTCGGCCTCGCGACGGCGCCGGGTGGCCTCCTCCTGCGCGGCGGCCAGCGTCTCCGCGGCCTCCGCGGAGATCCGCTCGGCCGCGGTCTGCGCCTCGGCGCGGATCCGGTCGGCGGACTCCTGCGCCTCCGTCTTGAGCCGCTCCGCCTCGGTGGCGGCCTCGGTCCGCAGCCGGATCGCGACGTTCTCCGCCTCGGAACGGGTCGTCGACGCGTCCGAAGCGGCCTCGGTGCGCAGCCGCTCCGCCTCCGTCTCGGCCTGCGCCTGCAGCGTCCGGACGCGCTCGGCGGCCTCGGTGCGCAGCCGGTCGGCCTCGTCGGCCGCCTCGCGGCGCAGCCGCTCACCCTCGGCGCGCGCGTCGTTCAGCGTCGTCTCGGACGCCGTGAGCCGCTCCTCGGCCTCCGTGTGCAGCCGGGTCAGCTCGCGGGCCGCCTCGTCCTGCCGGGCGCTTATGGCCCGCTCGGTCTCCTCCTTGAGGGACTGCGCGGCACGCTCCGCGTCGGCCTTGGTGGCCTCGGCCTGCTCCTCGGCCTCGGCGCGGTGCCGCTCGGCCTCCGCACGCGTGCGCTCCAGGGTCTCCTCGGCCTGCTTGCGCAGCGACGTGGCGCGCTCGATGGCCTCGGTGCGGACCCGCTCGGACTCCGTCGACGCCGCACCGCGCAGCTCGTCGGCGTCCGCCTTCGCCTTGGCGAGGAGCTGCTCGGCGGTGCTGGCCGCCTCCTCGATCTGCTGGACGGCCTCGCGGCGGGCCTCGGCCCGGATCCGCTCGCCCTCCTCGACGGCCTCGGCCCGCAGCTGCTCGGCCTCGCCGCGCAGCCGGCGCGCCTCCTCCTGCAGCTCGACCGTCTTGGCGCGGTACTCCTTGGTGTCGTCCTTCGCCGTGCCCTTGAGCTGCTCGGCGATGTCGTGCGCCTCGGAGCGCAGCCGGTCGGCCTCCGCCTCGGCCTCGGCGCGGATCCGCTCGGCCTCCTCGGCGGCGGCCCGCGTCGTCGACTGGGCCTCCTCCGAGGCCTTGTTCAGCACGTCCTCGGCGGTGCGCGCGGCCTTCGCGAGCTCGCCCGCGGTCTCCTCGGCCGTGACCGTGCGGGCCTTCTCCTTGGCCTCCGCGATCACCTTCTCGGCCTCGGCGCGCGCGGTGGCGACCGTCTGCTCGGCCTCCGACTTGGTGGCCTCGGCCTCCTTGGTGGCCTCCTGCACCAGGCGGGCGACCTGCTCCTTGGCGGTCCGGGTGCGCTGCTCGTTCGTGGACTCGGCGCTCGCGAGCTGCTTGGCCGCGGCGTCCTTGGCCGCCGCGAGCACCTTGTCGGCCTCGGCACGCGCCTCGCGCAGCGCGGTGTCCGCCTCGGCGATCTTCTGCTCGGCGGCCCGGCTCAGCTCGCTGGACTGGCGGCGCGCGGCGTCCGACTCGGCGGTCGTCGACGTGCGCAGCTGCTCGGCGTGGTCGGTGGCCTCCTGCGCCTGGGTGGACGCGGCGTTCAGCAGGCGCTCGGCGTCCTGTCGCGCGCGGGCCAGGATCGCCTGGGCCTCCGCGCGGGCGCTCTCCGCCTCGCCGGTCAGCCGGCGGCTGGCCTCGGCGGCGACCCGCTCGGCCTCGGTGCGGGCGGCGGCGAGGGCCTGGTCGGCCTCGGCACGGGACTCGTCGAGCAGCCGGCGGGCCTGCTGCTCGGTGCGGGCGCGCAGCTGCTCGGCCCACTGCACGTTCTCGTTCACGTGCGTCTCGACCGTGCGGCGGCGCTCGGCCAGCTCCTGGTCGAGCTGCTGGCGCCGGTTGACCGCCTCCGTGTGCAGCTCGGACTGCAGCCGCGACTGCTGCTCGGCGTGCTCCTGGAGGATCCGCTGCGTCTGCGCACGGGCCTCGCGCAGCTCGCGCTCGGCGTCGGCGCGCAGCTGGTCGGCCTGGATCTGGGCGTTCCGCAGCAGCTGCTCGGCCTGGTAGCCGATGTCAGCCCCGTCATAGGCAGGCCGGGACGCGAGGCTGCGGCGCGCCTCGTGCAGCTTGGCGCGCAACACCTCCACCTGGTAGCCCAGGTCCTCGGCGTGCTGGACGGCCTTCTCCCGCTCGGTCTTCAGCCGGTCCATCTCGGCTTCGAACCGCGAGAGATGGTCGGTCTCAGCCGGCCGCCGGCCGTCCTGGCTCTCGTAGCCCCGCACTGCGCGGTCCCATCCGTCCCCTGGTCGCAAGTTCTTCCTTACGAGCCCCGTCCGTCCGCCGAACGGGGCCCCCGGGGAATGGTGTCAGATCGAACAAGACGGCGCTGTCGGACCTTCGCCTTGCCGTCCGACTGCCCCGACCTCGTCCCCCGATACCCGGACCCCGGCCCACGACTGCCCGTTGGAGGCGGCAGTCGCCCCCCAACCCTACCGGCCCGAGTATGTGGAGGTCAGTGCTCCGCCGAGTCCTGGGGTGCGGCGGTGACGAGTTCGGTCAGCACACCGTGGCAGTCCTTGGGATGCAGGAACGTGATGCGCGACCCCATCGAGCCCCGGCGGGGCTCCTCGTACAGGACGCGTACGCCCTTGTCCTTGATGTCGGCCGCGTCCGCGTCGACGTCCGCGGTGCCGAAGGCGATGTGGTGCACACCCTCGCCGTTCTTGGCGAGCCACTTGCCGACCGCGGAGTCCTCGCGGGTCGGTTCGAGCAGCTGGAGGTAGGAGGCGCCGCCGTCGCTCGTCTCATTGATCTTGAGCATGGCCTCGCGCACGCCCTGCTCCTCGTTGACCTCGGAGTGGTACACCTCGAAGCCGTACGTGGCCCGGTAGAACTCGACGGTCTTGTCGAGGTCGAAGCAGGCGATCCCGATGTGGTCGATTCGCGTCAGCATGCTGTAAGTGCAGCGCGATCCACGGTGATTACGCAACGTGCGCGCGATCACACCGTCGTGCCGATGACGTGCGGGGTACCGCTCAGTACATTCGAGTAAACCCTCGTTCACTCCTCATCTCCAAGGGGCCGTGCCTCATGTCAGGAACGACCGGTACCACCTCAGTGATCGTCGCGGGCGCGCGGACGCCCATGGGCCGTCTGCTCGGCTCGCTCAAGTCCTTCTCCGGAGCCGACCTCGGCGGCTTCGCGATCAAGGCCGCCATCGACCGTGCGGGGATCGGTGGCGACCAGGTGCAGTACGTGATCATGGGCCAGGTGCTGCAGGCCGGGGCAGGGCAGATCCCGGCACGTCAGGCCGCCGTCAAGGCCGGGATCCCGATGAACGTGCCGGCGCTCACCATCAACAAGGTGTGCCTGTCCGGCCTCGACGCCATCGCGCTCGCCGACCAGCTCATCCGTGCAGGTGAGTTCGACGTCGTCGTCGCCGGTGGCCAGGAGTCCATGACCAACGCCCCGCACCTGCTGCCGAAGTCCCGCGAGGGCTACAAGTACGGCGCGGTCGAGATGCTCGACGCGATGGCGTACGACGGTCTGACCGACTCCTTCGAGAACATCCCCATGGGCGCCTCGACGGAGAAGCACAACACCCGCCTCGGCATCGCCCGCCCCGAGCAGGACGAGGTCGCCGCCCTCTCCCACCAGCGGGCCGCGGCCGCGCAGAAGAACGGCCTGTTCGAGGCCGAGATCACGCCCGTCGAGATCCCGCAGCGCAAGGGCGATCCTGTCCTGTTCAGCAAGGACGAGGGCATCCGCGCCGAGACGACCGCCGAGTCGCTCGGCAAGCTGCGCCCGGCGTTCGCCAAGGCCGGCACGATCACCGCGGGCACCTCGTCGCAGATCTCGGACGGCGCCGCCGCCGTGGTCGTGATGAGCAAGGCCAAGGCGCAGGAGCTCGGCCTCGACTGGATCGCCGAGATCGGCGCGCACGGGAACGTGGCGGGCCCGGACAACTCCCTCCAGTCCCAGCCGTCGAACGCGATCCAGCACGCCCTGAAGAAGGAGGGCATCGGCGTCGAGGACCTCGACCTCATCGAGATCAACGAGGCCTTCGCGGCGGTCGCCGTGCAGTCAATGAAGGACCTCGGGGTGTCCTCGGAAAAGGTGAACGTCAACGGCGGCGCCATTGCCCTGGGTCACCCGATCGGGATGTCCGGCGCCCGTATCGTGCTGCACCTCGCCCTCGAACTGAAGCGGCGGGGCGGCGGCATCGGCGCGGCCGCGCTGTGCGGTGGCGGCGGCCAGGGTGACGCGCTCGTGGTGCGGGTACCCAAGGCGTAGCCGACCCCGCCCCCGGTGGTTGTGGATTGTGGCTTGAGCGAACGGAGCTGTGATGCAGGACGTCCCCACGCTGGTCGCCCAGGCGAGGGAGGGCAGGCCGCGGGCCGTGGCCCGGCTGATCTCGCTCGTGGAGGGGGCGTCCCCGCAGCTGCGTGACGTCATGGCCGCGCTGGCGCCGCTGACGGGAAACGCGTACGTGGTCGGGCTCACCGGGTCGCCCGGCGTCGGCAAGTCGACGTCGACGTCGGCCCTGGTGAGCGCCTACCGGCGGGCCGGGAAGCGGGTCGGCGTGCTCGCCGTCGACCCGTCCTCGCCGTTCAGCGGCGGCGCCCTGCTCGGCGACCGGGTGCGGATGTCGGAGCACGCCTCCGACCCGGGCGTCTACATCCGCTCGATGGCCACCCGCGGCCACCTCGGCGGTCTCACCTGGGCCGCGCCGCAGGCGATCCGGGTGCTCGACGCGGCGGGCTGCGACGTCGTCCTCGTCGAGACCGTGGGCGTCGGCCAGTCCGAGGTCGAGATCGCCTCGCAGGCGGACACCAGCGTCGTGCTCCTCGCGCCCGGCATGGGCGACGGGATCCAGGCCGCCAAGGCCGGGATCCTGGAGATCGGCGACGTGTACGTGGTCAACAAGGCGGACCGGGACGGCGCGGACGCCACCGCCCGCGAGCTCAACCACATGCTGGGGCTCGGCGAGTCCCGCGGCCCCGGCGACTGGCGGCCGCCGATCGTGAAGACCGTCGCGGCGCGCGGCGAGGGCATCGACGAGGTCGTCGAGGCGCTGGAGAAGCACCGCGCGTGGATGGAGGAGCGCGGCGTGCTCGCGGAGCGCCGGGCGGCGCGGGCCGCCCGCGAGGTCGAGACGATCGCCGTGACCGCGCTGCGCGAGCGCATCGGCGACCTCTCCGGCGACCGCCGGCTCGGCGCGCTGGCCGAGCGGATCGTGGCCGGTGAGCTCGATCCCTACCGGGCGGCGGACGAGCTGGTGGAGGGCCTCACCGGTTCCTGACCCCCTGTCCCTTCCGGCCGCACCCTGTTACGGTGCGGCCATGTCTTTCCTCCGTGCATAGAGAACTCCGGTGCGTCGACGCCCCGTTGAGCTCTCCACGCATGCTTCGTTCCGGAGGAAACCCACCATGTACGCCGCCGTGTTGCGGACCCCGTACGCCCTGCGCACCTTTGGCGCCGCCCTGATCGGGCGCCTCTCGTACGGGACCGTCGCCCTCTCCCTGATGCTCGCCGTGACCGCCGCCACCGGCTCCTACGCCGTCGCGGGCGCGGTCATGGCGCTCTACGGCGCCGCCAGCGTGCTCCTGTCACCGCTGCGCGCCCTGTTCATCGACCGCTACGGGCCGCGCCGCGCGCTGCCCCCGATGGCCCTGTCGTACGCCGCGCTGCTCGCGGTCTTCGCCACGGTCGCCTGGCGCCCCGGGGCGCCGGGCTGGCTGCTCGTGGCGCTCGCCCTGCCGACCGGGGCGTTCACCCCGCCGCTCGGGCCCACGATGCGCACCGTGTGGGGCCGGCTGCTGTCCGACCGGCGGCTGCTGCAGCGGGCCTACAGCCTCGACGGGGTCGCCGAGGAACTGCTCCTGGTGTGCGGTCCGCTGCTCGTCGGGGTGCTGGTGCTGTGGGCGCCGGCCGCCTTCGGCGTCGCCCTGAGCGCCGGGCTCGTGGCCGTCGGCACGCTGGCGTTCGTCGCGTCGCCCGCGGTGGCGGGGGTGGCGCCGGTGCCGAGGTCCGGGCGGCGGCGGGCGGCCCGCGGGAAGATCGCGCGTGACCTGCGCCAGCCCGTGGTCGTGACCCTCGGGGTCGGGATCGCGCTGGGCGCGGCCGATCTGCTCGTCCTCGCGTTCGCGGAGGAGCAGGGGCGCGGCGGCTCGGCGGCGTGGATCCTGGCGGCGCTCTCGGCGGGCAGC
>NZ_JASERH010000116.1:0-4180 GCF_030766975.1 Streptomyces sp. KL116D
CGCCCGTGCACTACCCGGCCTACCGCCCCACCGTCCACCGTGCCCCACCCAGCGGCGGCCCGTCCCTCGTCACCCTCACCCTGCTCATCACCGCGCCCGCGGTGCTCGCGGTCGCCGCACTGCGCCCCCGCTGAACCCTCGTGGAGAAACCGATGTCGGAATGGCTTGTTCTCGCTCTCGCCATGGTCGCCGTGTGCGCTGTCGTGCTCGTCGTCCAGGTGCTGCAGCAGCGAAGAATCGGGGAGGACGACGACCCGTCGGAGACCCCGGACGTCATCGAGTACATGACGATGATGATCGGCGTGGTCTACGCGATCGTCCTCGGTCTGGCCATCGCGGGCGTCTGGGAGGCCCGCAGCGCGGCCCAGGACCACGTGCGCAACGAGGCGCAGGCCCTGCACGAGGTCCACGAACGCGTCCGGGTCTACCCGGCGGACGTCCGGGACACGATCCGGGCGGATGTCGACACGTATGTCAGCCATGTCGTGACCACCGAGTGGCACGCGATGCGCGACAAGGGCGAGCTCACCGACGAGGGCACCCGGCTGCTCGACAAGGTGCGCCACGACGTCACCGACTTCAAGCCGCGCAACGACTTCCAGGCGCAGGCCTACCAGCCGCTCCTCGACCAGGTGACCGCCGCCGACGACGCCCGCAACGCCCGCGCCGACTCCACCGGCGCCACCATGCCGGGCGTCGTCTGGTTCGGTCTGATCGTGGGCGGTCTTGTCACCATCGGCATGATCTTCGCGCTGCAGATCAGACGCACTCCGCGCGAGCTGATCCTCGCCGGGCTGTTCTCCGCGCTCATCGCCTTCCTGCTCTTCCTGATCTGGGACTTCGACGCGCCCTACAGCCGGGGCGTCGCGGCCACCGCCGAACCGTTCCTGATGCTGTTTCCGGGAGCGACCTGACCCGGGATGGAGCACCCTGAGGGCATGACCCCATGGCAGGCCCCGATCGTCGTCCAGCCGCCCGCTCCCGAGGGCGGGCGGCACGTGACCGTGCGCGGACGGGCCGTCGGGCTCGCCCACAGCGATCAGGACCTGACGGAGCTGCTGCGCCGCGCCGGGCTCGGCGCGGCGGACCTGACGCTGGACGATCCGCACCTCGTCGAATGGCGCGGCGCCGGTCCGCACGTCTGGCACGGCGCGGGGTCCGCCGGGCCGCCGACGCGCCACGACGTCCCCTGACCGGCCCAAGCTTGTGCCCCGTTCGCCCGACACCGATCGCGGCCGTCCGGGGGTGTACCTAGCGTTTCGGGCATCGAGGTGCTTGTCCCCAGCGAGCGGAACCGGTCCGCAGCTGCTCCTCGTGGACCCGGAGGAATACCCATGCACGCGATACGCGCCGCTTCCGCGACCGTCCTCGGTCTCACCGCACTCACCCTCGCCGCGCCCTCCGCCATGGCGAACGACTCCGACTCGTTCCAGGTCAGCGTCTCGCCCACGACGATCGCCGCGGGCGGCCAGGTGACCCTCTACGCGAGCGGCTGCTCCCGCGAGACGAAGGTGTCCGCGGGCATCTTCGACAGCATCACGATCGGCAGCGGCTCGGGCCAGAAGACGGCCACCGTCGACTGGGACGCCAAACAGGGCGCCATGTACTCCGTGACGTTCTCCTGCTCGGGCGGCTCGACCCGCACCGTCGACCTCACGGTCGCGGGCGGCAGACCGGTCGAGCCGACGCCCCCACCCGTCCATCACGGCGTCAAGGCCGGCATCGGCGGCAGTCTCGGCGGCTTCGACCTCCAGGAGATCGGTCTGGGCGCGGCCCTGATCACGGGCGCGCTCGGCACCGCGTACTACTTCTCCCGGCGCCGCACCGGCGACGACGCCGACTGACGCGCACGTGAAAGGGCCGGTGCCCCGCAGACCGATCGGTCTGCGGGGCACCGGCCCTTTCACGTGCGCCGCGGGCCCCGCGAAGGGGAGGTCGGGGCCCGCCGCCGTCTGTGCGCTCCCGCGGTTACGCCCGGCCCTCCGAGCGGCGCCGCATCCAGAACACACCGCCGCCGATCAGCGCGGAGGCGACGAGCGCCCCGCCGATCGCCATGTCGGTGGAGGTGGCGCCGGTCTCGCTGGAGCCGCCGAGGCCACCGCGGACACCGCCGTGGATGACGGTGAACGCGGCCGGCCGGGTCAGCGTCGCACCCTGGCAGTTCACGGTGATGTCGTGCGCGCCGGGAGTGGCGTCGCTGTGCACGGTGGCGTCCGCGCCGGCCTGCTCGCCTCCCTTGTTCACGAGGTTCACCGTGCCGAAGGCGTCGGACGTGGCGGTGCTGTTCATCTGGCACTTGGTCCCCGTGACCGAGATGGTCAGCTGGCCTCCCCGCGGGATGACGCTGGGCGAGGCGGAGAGACCTGACGGGTCCGTCCAGGCGGACGCGGCGGGGGCGGCGACACCGAGGGCGGCGACCGCGACGGCGGACACGGCCAGGGCACGGGTGGTACGCATGGAAATCCTCCGCGGAAGACGTCCCCGGGGAACGGTCCCCGGGAATTTCGGCGAGAACGCCTCCCAGACGAACCCTCAGATGCCGTGCGCACAGCCGCATTTCGGGAATCGGCCGTCCTGGTGAGCCGACACACCGAAGGAATTCCGTACAAGCCGATATTGCCGCAGGTCACGGACCGTCAGAAATTTCCTGTGACCGGCAACTCGGATGGCTCACCGGGCCGCTCGGCGGGTGATGCGGGCGCCACCCGTTCGCCCTCGCCCCGTCGCTGCGCGACCGAGGTCGACTTAGCGTTTCGGTACGCGCAACGGACGGGTCTCGCCGCCACGTCCAGAGGGGATGAGCGAATGTCCTACGCAGGGCTCGAAGAGGAGGAGCAGCCGAGAAAGCGTGCGCCGTGGGGCGTGATGGCGCTGGTGCTGCTCACCGGTCTCGCGCTGATCAGAAACGGTTCGGGGGAATTCGACATCGGTCCCCCACAGCCCGCGTCGGCCGCCGCCGCGGACAGCCGTGCGCCCCAGTGGGCGAAGTCGACGGTGCCGCAGCCGCTGCCGTTCTCGCTGGTGGAGCGGGTGCGGATCCCGGCGATCCGGGTGGACGCCCCGGTGACGCAGGTCGGCCTCGACGCGGAGGGCTGGGTCGACGCGCCGCCGCCGACCGATCCGAACCTGGCGGGCTGGTTCACGGGCGCGGTGTCGCCCGGCGAGAAGGGCACGGCCGTGGTCGTCGGCCACGTCGACAACATGCAGGGGCCCGCGGTGTTCTACGGCCTGGGCTCCCTGAAGAAGGGAAATCACGTCGAGATCCGGCGCAAGGACGGGCGGACGGCCGTATTCGAGATCTATGGCGTGGAGGTCTTCGAGAAATCGAATTTCCCGGGGAAGAAGGTGTACGGCTCCACCGGGCAGCCGGAGTTGCGGGTCATCACCTGCGGCGGCGGTTTCTCGAAGCAGAACGGCTACGACGGAAACGTGGTGGCCTTCGCCCGCCTGGCGTCCGTGCGCTGAGCGCACGGCCCGGGCGGGCGCGGGCCGCTGCCGCGGGCCGGGTCAGATGCCGCGTCGGCGCGGGACGGTGATCCGGTATCCGTCGTCGAGCAATTGCGGCAGATAGTCGCGCAGGGCGGCGACGCTCTGCGAGCGGTTGCCTCCGGCGTCGTGGTTGAGGACGACGACGCCGGGGGCCGCACCGCCGAGCACCCGGGAGACGATCGTGTCGGTGCCGGGGGTCTTCCAGTCGAGGGTGTCGACGGTCCAGGCGAGGGGTTCCATGCCGAGTTCGGCGCCGAGCCGGAACGCGGCGCGGTTCCACGCTCCGTAGGGGGCGCGGAACCAGGCGGGGGGTTCGCCGACCGCGTCCTCGACGACCTCGCAGGTCCGCTCGATCTCGGGACGCATGCCGTGCCGCGTCATCCGGGTCAGCAGCGGATGGGTCCAGGTGTGGTTGCCGATGAGGTGCCCGTCGTCGGCCATCTCGCGCAGCAGGTCCTTGTTGTCCACGGCCATCTCGCCGCACACGAAGAACATCGCGCGCACGTCGTGCTTGCGCAGCGTGCGCAGGATGTCGGGGGTGTAGCGGGGGTCGGGGCCGTCGTCGAAGGTGAGCACCATGGCGCGCTCGGAGCGCTCGAAGTCCATGCTGAGGATGGGTCGGTGACGGACCTTCAGCTTGCCCGGCGCGGCGCGCTGCGGCCCGTACCCGGCGATCGGCCGCAGCCGGTAC
>NZ_JASERH010000117.1:0-35728 GCF_030766975.1 Streptomyces sp. KL116D
ATACTTCGTTCCGTACTCAATTGGTGTTTAACCGTTTCGCATTTATCGTGAAACGCTTTCGCACGTTTCGTGCGCCGCTTCACTGTGGTTCTTCCGCGACCCACGAGCGCGAGAGATCGCCCAGGCCAAGGTGTCACCTCGGCCGGCGGCGTGGTCGCCGAGCATCGCTGCGTGGAAGGACGGACGCACCCGCGTCGCGTCTTCATGAGCCCGCTGAACGTCCCGCGCGAACCGCGCCCCCTCGCGTCCGCCGTGACGTCCGTCGAGCACATCCCGGGCGGCTTCGTGCCGGCGTTCAACAAGGAGAGCGAGAACAACGAGCGCGTGGTCTGGCACTTCGAGACCGAGCTCGGTGACATCGAGATGATCCAGATCGCCGGAGCCGTCGCCCGCCGCATCGTGCCGTACCTCCCCAGGGCACGAGAAGGTGGAGCAGGGCGAGGCGCATCGGTCTGATCGGTTCGGCTCGCGCGTCGACATCTACCTCCCGAGGAGTGGAGGTCGATGTCGAGGTGGGCCAGAAGACGGTGGCTGGGGTGACTTTCGCATTGACCGTGACTGATCCGGAGACGCAAGCGGGCTGGGTGCCCGGAGACGGACGAGGAGGCGGATCGACGCGGGAGGAGATGCCGCTCTCACTGCGCCTGTCGATAAGCGGACACCCTCGCGCTCGGTAACGCGACGTGCGGCTTCTCATGGCCGTCTACTTCACGACGACCGGCATCCTGATCCCGCACACATCCAGGGCAGCAACGACTCGGGTGGCATGGCGCGGCACTCCGCCGCGACCGCCGTGATCCTGATGCTGGCCGCGCCGCGATCTTCGACCTGTTCCGAGCGGTCTGGTGGCCCCGCAAAGCCGCGGTCGTCGCCGATGGGCGCGGAGCCGGGACAACCTCTCCGACCTCATCAGCTTCTGGCCTGGCGCCCGCGTAGCTTCGTCGGTCTACGGCATGGTCGCCGACGACGCGCACCAGAGAGTCGCGGCGGTCGGGGCCATCGTGGTGCTGCTGGCGGTGGTGCCGGCTTCAGCGGTTCTCGTGCGTGACGGTGAAGGACGGCACCTTCCAGGGCATGCCGTCGCCGTTCGGCGCGCTGACCGTGGTCTCGATCGTGCTCCTGGAGCTGCCCTTCGTGGCGACGCTCCTCGCGATCATCGGCACCGCGTGGCTCATGGTGAGCCGCGTCGAGTACCCGAAAGCGCGCGCGGCCGCCTCGCCGTCGCGATGCTGTCGTGGATCGTGCTGAGCATGGGTCTGTCTGGCCGCGCGCGGGCGTTCGGCGCCCCGGTGGCCAGCTGCTGCTCCAGACCGGCTGTCGCGCTGCAGCTCGTCCTCGGCGCCGTGATCCCGCTGTTCGCCACGGCCCGCCGGGTGATCAACTCCTGGGACAGCCGGCGCGAGGCGCGGGCGGCCCAGCTCCCGTAGCGCTCCGGCACGGCGGTACGAAGGCCCGCGCGAACCATCCGCTCGCCCGTCGCCGTGTCTCAGCTCTACGCCGACGGCGTGTAGGACGCGGCCTGTGGCCTCGCCCGGCTGCCGGACGACCTTCATGCCGCCGACGGCGGACTTGTCGGGCTGCAGGATCACCGACTGGTGGGAGGACGGGGCCTGGGGTCGCTGAAGTCCTGGTCGACGCCGAGCCGTGTCGAAGGAGCTGAGGGTGAGCAGCGCCTGTCGACGCCCCTCGCAGGGTCAGGTCCTGTCTCGCACGCCTCTTCAGGGCTCGCCGAAGACCGACGCGGCGGTCCAGCCCGCGACGACGCCGTTGTCGAGGGAGTCCTTCGGGTAGGCCCTTTGCGGTAGTCGGCGACGAGCTTCTTCGCCTCGGCGGTGTCGGCGCGATCGGCAGCGACGGGAGGCGACCCAGTAGTTCTTCTCCAGCGCGGGTCCCTGCGTGCGGCGAGGAGCTGGGGCGCGAAGGCCGAGTTGTTGCCGATCACCGGCACGTTCAGCTTCGCCGCCGCCGCGACGCCCACGAGGGAGGCCGCCTGGCGCGGGCCCGCGCTGATCACGATGCCCTTTGACGCCGGCCTGCTGCAACGCGGCGACTCGCGGTCATGTCGTTGTCGGTCGGCTTGATCTTCTGCTCGACGACGGTCGGCCCCGGCCTTGTCCGCCATGTATGTCGAGCCCTGCAGCGCACGTTCTCGCCGTAGTCGCCCCTCGAAGTAGAGCGTGGACTCGAGCTTTGTCGCCCTTCTTCTCAGGCCGCCCTCCTTCATCAGGAAGTCGATCGCGTTGATCGTCTCGGATGTCGTTTCTGATCGATCCATGATGACGCGGACGTGCGGGCTCGAGCAGATGCGCCGGCCGTGCCTGCGGCAGCAATTCGGGCGCCAGCTCCGCCGTCGATGCGCTGCTTGACGGCGGCGACGAACGGCGAGCCGATGAGGCTAGTGGCGCGAGCGCAGCTCGCCAGCTTCGGTGTAGCCGGCGGCCCGGCCTTCTGTGCGGGTCGTAGCCGTGGTCGCGCGGACGGTGAGCTTCAGCTGGTAAAGCCGCAGATCCCGCCGTCGGCGTTGATCTGCTTCACGGCCACAGCCGCTGGGCCGTGACTTGGACTCTGCCGAGGGTCGCGTACACGCCGGTCATGATCGGTGAGGACACCGAGGTCGATCATCACCAGAGATACCTAGCCAGTCTTGACGCCGCCCGCGCTCTACTTGTCGTCGTCGTCTCCCCGTCCTTAGCCTTGAGCGCACGCGGCGGTCGGCACGAGCAGCCTCGCGGCAGTCGCCGTGAAGCATTACCCGGGTGCGATTTACGGGGTTCCGGGCGGTCATGCGTCCTCCACGAGGGGGTGTTCCGGGCACGGCGGGCGGCGAGCTGTACGAGTCGCCGGTACGGGAACTTAGGACCATTGCGACGATGGCTGCGCCGTAGAGGTAGCGGGGATGCCTCGCCGGGCTGCTGACGCCGCCGGTGCCAGGGGAGCCGAGACGGGCAGGGGCGTCGCTGTAGCGGGTCAGCAGCCGCAGCAGCGAGACAGAAGGCGGCGCCAGAAACGACGGCGCCCTGCCACGGAGCCGAGCCCGCCGGATGACGATCATGGCGAGGTACTCCAGGGAGAGAGCGTGATGCCGAAGTAGTCGGGCACCGGTCCGCTGGAAGCACCAGGGCGAGCATGGCACGCCGGCGAGGCCCGCGTACATCGAGGAGGGGACGAAGACGGCGCCGCGGTAGCGGGCGACCGGGACGCCGAGGACGCCGGCCGCGATCCGGTGGTCCCGGATGGCGTTCATGGCGCGGGCGGGCGGCGCAGCACGCGCCCGGGCGAAGAGTCCGCAGCCGAGGAGTGAGGACGAAGACCCAGTGCCGGAGCTCTGCGGAGGCGAATCGGCACGTTCGCGACGGTGAGCCTCGCTCTCGTCGAAGGGTGAGGCCAGAACAGGCTCATGGCGGGGACGTCGCGGCCGTTGGCGCCGCCCGTGAGGTCCTCCGCGATTGAACAGGACGTGCTGCCTCGATAGAAGACGTCAGCGCGAGTGGCGATGCCGAGGTCATGAGCACCCGTGGGCGTCCGGCGATGCTGAACAGGCCGCCCGCGGCCCGGCGCATTTCGAGCACGGCGAGGACGGCGGCGTGCCGGGCGGCCAGCCGAGCGCGATGGATCTCCTGTCCCCGCTCCCCCGCGAACACGCAGTAGCCGTACGCGCCGACGGCGAGGAAGCATGGCGTGGCATGGAGAGCTGGCCGGTGGCGCCGGTGAGCAGGTTGAGGGCCGATGGCGCGCCGATGGCGGCGGCCATGGCAGGCTGATCCGGCCTACAATAACGGGTCAGAGTAGAGGGCGGGGCGGCAGCAGCAGGGCGCAGGCCGTGATCACGTACGTGCGCCGGCGGGTGAGGAGAGTCTTCGTCGAACCGGCGGGGGCGGTGCGGAACTCGGCAGCCGGTTCGGCCGCAGATTGGCCACACGGCGTCAGACACGGGCGAGCTCCTTCGTGCCAGAAAGAGCGGAGGGCCCTGAGCAGCAGGATCAGGGTCATCACGAGGTAGGGGGCGAGGTCGCCGAGCCGCAGCCCATGAAGGCCAGTTCGCTCCTAGTAGCCAGTGGCGAAGACCGGTGACGCCGACGATCGGGCCGCCGACGAGGGCGCCGATGTCGTCAGGCCGCCGAGGATGGCGGCGGGGAAGGCCTTCAACGGCCAGCGAGGTGGCCCGTTCGATCCGGGCGTCGGGAACACGGTGAGACAGCGCGGCGACGGCTGGCGAGTCCGCCCGCCACAGCCCGGGCGCCGAGCGACACCCGGCAGGGCGTACGCCCATCAGCGCGGCGGTCTCGCTGCTCCGGCGGCGGCGCATGGCGGCGCCCCACGACGTGTACCGGAAGTGAGGAGAAGGCCGTGATCAACGGGGCGGCGGCCTGACGCGGCTCCTGGTGTGCGCGATCGACCCCGCCGACGGTGAACGCGGCGTCGCCCCAGGGGTCGCCGAGGGTGAGAACGTCGGTGCCGAGGCGGCGGGTAGGGTTCGGTGGTGGGCGGGGATGTCGACGCCGATGGTGACGCGATGGCGAGGACGCTGTGGTCGTGCGGTAGCGCCGCATGACGAACTCGACGGCGGCGCCGACGACCGGCGGCGGCGATGCAGACGCCGAGCGCAGGAGCCAGAAGCCGATGTCGTCGTGGGCGACGCGGTGACGCTACACCGCCGGCCAGCAGCAGGGGAGCGTGGGCGAAGTTGACGACTGGGTCGCCCGGAAGATGACCACGAACCCGAGGGCGATGAGGGCGTAGACGGAGCTATCGAGACGCCGTTGAGGAGGAGTTCGAGGAAGGTCGAGACGTCGCTCATGCGGTGGCCTCCAGCTCGTCGGGGGGCGCCCAGGTAGGCCTGGATCACCGCCGGATCGTTCTGGACCTGCTCAGGGCTCCCCGGCGATCCTGCGGCCGAAGTCGAGGACGGTGACCTCGTCGGCGAGACGCATGACGACTCCCATGTCGTGCTCCACCAGGACGATGGAGATGCCGAGAGCTGTCGCGGACGCCCGCGATGACGGCGGCGGTGCGGCGGCGTTCGTCGGCGGTCATCCAGCGACAGGTTCGTCAGATGAGCAGGACCCGCGGCGCTCCATGCACAGGGCGCGGAGCCAGCTCGGCGAGCTTCTGCTGCCCGTAGGGCTAACGCCCCGGTGGGCGTGGCCAGTTGGTCGGCGATGCGACGAACTCGGCGATCTCCTGACCCGTTCGCGGTGCCGCGCTCCTCGTGCACCGCCGGACGGCAGCCGGAGCCGGCGGCGACGAACCCGGCGCGGGTCGGCCGGTGCCGGCCGAGCAGCAGGCTGTCGGCGACCGTGGTGCGCGGCGGCAGGGCGAGGTTCTGGAAGATGCGGGCCACGCCGAGTCCGGCGATGCGGCGCAGCCCGGTGAGTTCCGTGTCGCCGAGCCGGACGCTGCCGGAGGTGGCCCGGTACACGCCGGACGAGGACGTTGAAGCAGGTGGACTTGCCGGCGCCGTTGGGTCCGATGACGGCGTGCACGGTGCCGGGTCCGACGGTGAGACTGATCGCGTCGAGGGCGGTGAGGCCGGCGAACCGTACGGTCAGCTCCTCGACGCGCAGCGCCGGTACGTCGCTCATGCGTCGCCTCCCCACTTGCGCAGCACCGGGGCGTGGGCGGCGACGGCCGTCGCGTGGGCGGCGGCGGTCCCGTCGACCACGCCCAGGTAGCGGCGGCGCACCTCGTCGGACCCGGCGAGTTCGTCGGCCGGGCCGTGCAGGGTGATCGCTCGCCGACCTCCAGGACGTAGGGCGTGCGAGGCGAGCCGCAGGGCGCGAGGGCCGCGTTCTGTTCGACGAGGAGCACGGAGATCTGGCGGTCGCCCTGGCGTTGATCCGCGGACGGTGTCGGCGATCCGCGCGGCCATCAACGGGCGCGAGTCCCAGGGAGGGTTCGTCGAGCAGGAGCAGCCGGGGAGCGGCCATCAGGGCGCGGCCGACCGCCCAGCATCTGCTGCTCACCGCCGGACAGCAGCCCGGCCCGCTGTGCGCCCGGTCGGCGAGGACAGGAACAGTTCGTGCACGCGGCGCAGCGCGGCGGCCTTTGTCGGCCTGCGAACCGGTCGCGCCGAGCGCTCGGCGCGGCAGGTTGTCGGCGACGGTCATCCGCGCGAACACCCGCCGCCCCTTCCGGGACCTGGCAGATCCCGGTGGCCACCACGCGGTCGGCGGCCAGCCGCTGATCCGGCGCCCGCCGAACCGCACCTCGCCGGACGTCACCGCCCCGCCGTGGAAGCCCAGCGTGCGCGAAATGGCGCGAGCAGCGTGGACTTGCCTGCGCCGTTGCCGCCGAGCACGGCGACGACGGCGCCCGGCGGGACCTCCAGCGTCACCGAGCGCAGCGCCCGCACGCCCGTAGCCGACCGTCACGTCGTCGACGGCGAGCCCTTCTTCTTGTGCATCGGCCACAGCCAGCGTCCCTTCCTGGGTCGATGGCGCTCACGAGCTAACACTGCGCGGGCGGCCCGTCCACGGGCGGCCCGCGAATCGCCTGCGTGGGCCCAGCGCCCGCCCGCCCCGTTGTGCGCGCTGCCAAGACCCCGTGTCAGGGGCCTGGCCGAGGCGGTGCGCGGCATCCTCCGCAGAGGCGGGCGAGTCCTTTGCCGTCGCTTTACGGGTTGTTGGGGAGGGGCGATGGGCGCACGCGGTGCATCGCACGGGCAGGACTGGAAGCTCCTCAAGGAGGCGTGCGACCAGCCTGCTCGACCGGGTGCCCTGAGTTCTGGTCGACGAGCATCTGCGGCAGCTGTTCGCGTACTCGGACGTGTACGCGGGTGCTGTCGTACGACGCGCAGTGGCGGGAGGCCGAGGGAGGCGATGCGGATCGGCATCGAGACGATCCGGCGCCCCGCGACTCACCGCGCAGGACCTGGCGTACGCGGAGGACGCGGGCCGGCGCCGCGCCGGTCAGGGCCTCCCCCTCGACCTCCTGGTCCACGCGTACCGCAACGCGGGCTATCTGGTCTGGGACGCGCTGATGGAGAGCGCGGGCGGCGAGCCGGCCCGGCTGTCCGCCCTCATGCGCTCGGCGACGATGGTGTGGGCGGCGGTCGACGCGCAGGCCGAGGCGGCCTCGGAGGCGTACCGGGCGACGGAGCTGGAGTTGCGGCGGCGCACCGACGAGCAGATGCAGGCGCTGCTCGACGCGCTGCTGGGGGCCGTCCGACGCCGGGGCTCGCCGCGCGCGCCGCGGCCGGGCTCGACCTGCCCGAGCACGGGCCTTACGCGGTGGTCGTGCTGCGGGTGGAGCGCCGGGACGCCCGCGAGGCGTTCCACCGGCGGATCCAGGATCCGGGGTTCCGGTTTGTCTGGCGGATGCGGGCGGACTGCGAGGTCGGGGTGGTGGGGCTCGGCACGGACCGCACCCTCGACGACGTGTCGGCGCTGCTCGACGGGCGCTGTCCCGGCCCCGGCGGGATCAGTCCGGTCGTCACAGGGCCTCGCCGAACTCGGCCACGCCCGTCGGCTCGCCGAGCTCGCCCTGCGCACCTGTCCTCCGGACACGACCGGTGTGGTCCGGCTCGACCGGCGGATGCCGACGGCCCTCGTGGTGAGCCAGCCAGATCTGGCGCAGCGCCCGGTCTCCGGCGTCTCGGCGAGCCCTCTCCCTCGAACCGGCTAGCCGACCGGGCCAGTGCTCCTGGAGACAGCCTTTCGAGGCGTAGGCTCCTGCCGAAAGGTTCCGCGGGGCGGGCGGCCGGGCGTCTCTACTGCCACCGCAACACGGTCTTCAACCGCCTGCACGACGCCTCGAACAGCTCACGTCCCGGTCGCCGTCACGTCCTCGGGACCCGATGGAGATGGAAACGCTGGCCTGGACGCGTATACCGGCCTTCGCCGGGTTAACGGGATCGGGTCACTTCTTCGCCCGCGGGCCGGTGGGGCTGATCGACTGCGTCTCGCCCGGTGCTGCGTCGCCGGGTGCGGGCCGGTGGAACTTCTCGCGCAGTTCCCCGCGCTGACGAGCCGACTGCGTCCGGCCCACGCAGGTGCTGCCGCCGAGTGCAGGCCAGTGGGGGCTTCTCGGCGCGGTTCCCCGCGCTCCCGACGGAGCCGACTGCGTCCGGCCCATGGCAGGTACCTCGCCGGGTACACAGGCCAGTGGGGGCTGGTCGCGCGGTTCCCCGCGCCCCCGACAGGTCAGCTGACTGCTGTCCGGCCTCACGCAGGTGCGCGCTGCCGGGTACAGGCCAGTGGCTGGTCGCGCAGTTCGCGCCCCTGAAAGCCTGCGGCTGCGCCGCGCGCCCTGGAGGTCGCGCAGGAAGTGCTGCACCGCCAGCGCAGGAACTGCGCGAGAAGCCTCAACAACTCCGCACTCCGCCGTACACACAACCGGACCTTCCAGGGGCGCGCGAAACTGCGCGAAGCTCCCACCGGCCCGCGCTCCGCCACGCGCAAACCAGTCCCTTCAGGGGCGCGAGGAACTGCGCGGGAAGCCCCACCCGGCCCGCGCTCCGCGCACGCAACCGGTCCTTCGGGGGCGCGAAAGCTGCGCGAGGAGCGCCCACCCGTCTGCGGCGCAACCGGTTCAGGCCACGTAATCCGCGGCGATCCCGCGCAGCGGCGTCCTCCAGGATCGGCCCCGCCTCCGCGATGCAGCGCGCCACATCCGGCTCCACCTCGGTCCAGAGGGATACGCACGGCGGATCCCAGCCACCCGCCGAGCGCCGCGGGATCGAGAGCAGAGCCGGCCGCGGAGGCGGCGACGACCTCGGCGGCCGCGGGCCGCCGCGGCGACCCCGGCCGGCGCCTTGCCGTGCAACGTCACTGCTCGATCACAGCGGCTCGCCGTGGTGATCGAGCGAATGGCCCGCGCCAGCGCCGGCGCGAAGCCGAGGACGCCGAGCATCACGCGATCCCGGGCCGGAAGCTCGGCACCGAGGCCGACCAGCGCCCCGTACCCGATGCCGCCGGCGGCACCCGGCCCGGGCGACTCCGCGTACCCAGGGCCTGCGGCCTCGGCCGGCTCGGCCAGCACCTTCGCGAAGTGGCCGAGCGCCGCGTCCAGCGCCTGGCGACGTCGTCAGCCTCGCACCGCTTCTGCGGACCGTAGACCGCGGGCGCGCCCTGGGCCCGAAGTGAGAGCGGGTTGGCCGACGTCGCTGGCGAGGACGATCTCGACGTCGGCGAGGCGCGGTCGAGGCCGGAGAGGTCGGCCGAGGCCAGTGCCGCCAGGGCGCCGCCGCTGGTCCGACCGGCGCGCCCGCCGCGTCCAGGGAAACCGTGCGCCGAAGCGCGGCGAGCATGCCCGCGCCGCCGTCGGCGGCGTGGCGCTGCCGCCGACCCCGAAGACGATCGAGCGGGCGCCCGCGTCGAGCGCGGCGGCGATGACCTCGCCGGACCCGTACGTGGTCGATGTCAGCGGCGCGAAGACGCCCTCGGGCAGCAGCCGAGGCCGGACGCCTCCGCCATCTCCACGACGGCCGTGCCCTCGCGCAGGCGCGTACGCGGCGGTGACCGGCTCGCCCAGCGGCCCGGTGACCGACCTCATGGCGCTCGAACCCGGCGGCGACCGCCGCCGTGACGGTCCCTGATCGCCGCCGTCCGCGACCGGCACGGACTCGACCATGACCCCGGGCACGACCCGGTGCAGTCCCGCCGTCACACGCTGTGCGACCTGCACCGCGGTGAGCGAGCCCTTGAACTTGTCCGCCGCGATCAACACGTGCCGCGCGGCCTGTGCAGCGTCCGCCACCTTGCCCCTTGCTGTTCGGGCCTTGCTCGCGTCAAGGCAGTCGCGCCGCTGCGACCTTAACCGCAGGAGGGTCCGCTGCCCATGGCCGTCCGCCCGCGAAACGGCGCGCGCGCCCGGAATATGCCCCCTATTACCGGCCATAGTGGGGCGCCATGAGCACGGAAATGATCGATCAGCCGGGGCGCCCCGCACCCGCGGACCTGGCTGGTGGTGACGTGGGGCGTGCCCATGGCGGCGGTCGCGCGCGGTGCGGCTGGTGACGGGCGGCCTCGCATCGCCGCGGAGCGCGACCGTCCTCGTGGCGCTGCCGTGCGTCGTGGCTGCCGTGCGTCGTGGTGATGCCGTGCGTCGGTGGTGCCGTGCGTCGTGGTGGTGCCGGCGCCACGCGCCCGCACGCAGCCGCGGGACGCGGTGCTGGCGAGGGCCGGTGACGCGATCCCGAGCGCACCAGCCCGCACACTCCGGCGGCGGCCAAGTCGCGGAACCAGGACGACAGTTGATGTGGGGAAGCGGGTAGACCGGACACATGACAGCAACGAGCCCCCAGCTCACCGAACACGACCTGCCGACCGGGGTGCTCGGCGGCTGGCTCGGCCGGATCGCGGGCAACATGCCCGGCAAGCCGGTCGAGCAGGGCGAGGTGTGGACGCGTGAGCGCATCGACCGCTACCTGCGGCAGGCCGAGGCCCCTGCCGCTCACCGACTACCTGCCGGGAACTTCGGACGACGTGGAGTTGGCGCTGCCCGGAGTGGCGCCAGTGTCCGCGGCCGGATCCACGGCAGCTGCCGGGACGACGACGTGGACTACGCGGTGCGCTCGGTCTGCACCTCCTGGAGACCCACGGCTTCGCCTTCACGACGGAGCAGGTCGGGGGAGGTGTGGCTGCTGCGGCTGCCGTACCTCAGACGTTCACGGCGGAGCGCGCGACGTACCGGAACCTGGCGAACGGTCTGAAGCCGCCGCTCACGGCGACGTACGACAACCCCTACCAGGAGTGGATCGGCGCGCTGATCAGGGCGGACGTCTTCGGCTGGACGTGTCCGGGGCGCCGCGCCGGGCCGCCTCGCTGGCCGCCGGGACGCGGTCCTGTCACACACCGGCAACGGTGTGTACGGAGCGATGCTGGGCGGCGGCCTGATCTCCGCCGCGTTCACGGCCCCGACGCCGCGCGCCGCCCTCGACGCGGCGCTCGCGGTGATCCCGGCGAGCAGCCGGCTGGCCCGCGTCGTGCGCCGCACGATCTCGCTCCACGACTCCGCCTCACCTGGGAGGAGGGCGCTCGCCACGGTGGAGGAGACGGGCGGCCTGGGCTGGATCCACACCGTCCCGAACGCCGCGGTGATCACGGCCGGACTCCTGTACGGCGACGGGGACTCACCCGCACCGTGACGCTGACGGTGCGCGGCGGGCCTCGACACGGACTCCAACGGGGCGACGGCCGGGTCGGTGGCCGGGGTGCTGTGCGGCGCCGCGGCGGTCCCGGCGCAGTGGAAGGGCCGCTGGAGGACCGGGTGCGCAGCGCGGTGTTCGGCTTCGACGGCGTACGCATCAGTGAGACTGGCGGCGCGCACGGTGGAGTTGGCCGGCCGCCCGGACGCCGTGACCGTCCCCGGCCTTCGGCCCAGCGATCCTGCCGCACGGACGCGACCTGGTCCTCCCGGCCTCCGGCCGAGGCACTGACAGGTCCCAACCGTCGCGCTCCTCGCCCTGGGCGACTTCCACCTGGTGGTGGACGCCGACGAGTGCGGTGGTCGCGGCGCCCGTCGAGAGGAGGGGCGCCGACGGCGAGGGCGACGGCGATGCCGCGGGACGCGCGGGGGCGGCCGGGGGCGAGGGGCGGTGACCCGGCGCGGCACCGGCGGTCGTGCCCGCGGGCGCGAAGTCGGGGCGGACGGACGGGGTTCCGCTGCCGGCGAGGGCGGCCCGCGCGATGGCGCGCCGTGAGCCCGCGGTCGCCGACGGCGCAGGCGGCGTCCTCGTCGGCGGCGCGCTCGGCGGCGAGCCGGATGTCGGCCCGTACGGGCGCGCAGGGCGGGATGGCAGTGCGCGGCGGGAGTTCGGCGATGCCCAGGAAGTAGTGGTGGCCCGCCCGGTTGTGGGCGCGCTCGTGGGCGAAGAGGGCCTCGCGCTCGGCGGCGCCGAGGCTGCGCAGCATCGCGGTCGTGACGACGATGCGGTGCGGCCGGCCGAGCACGCGTACGCGTCGGGGTGCGGGGACTCGACGACGCACAGGTCGCCCGCGGCGAGGGCGCCAGCCCGCCTGGGGTGCGGGCGGTGCGGAACGCGCCGAACTGCCGCAGCGCGGGCGGCCGAGCGATGCAGGCGCTGAGCGCGAGCGCCCCGGTCGCCAGCGCGGGCGGCGGGCGGCACGAGCAGGTCGGAGGGGTGCGCGGCGGGTGGATCAGTTCGCCGAGCGCGGCGAACAGCGGCAGCGAGGAGCCCCGTCAGGACGAGGGCGCCCAGTGCCGCGGCGCACGACCCGGCGAGCGCGAGCGCGCACCCGGTGAGGACCCACAGCGCGCGGGCGGGCGCGAGCCGGTCAGGGCGCGCCGGGCGAGCGGCGGCGCCGCGAACGGCAGCGCCAGCGGCACCAGAGCAGGGCGAGCAGCAGGACGGTCACCGTTCGTCGGCCTCCAGGAGGCGGCGCGAGCACCTCTTCGTCGCCGGGGTCGAGCTGCGCCACGAAGCGGGGCCAGTACGGTCTCGCGGTCGGTGTCGCGGTCCAGTTCGGTGTGCATCCGGCGGGCGGTCAGGCCCGCCGCGTCCTACACGGGGAAGTAGGCGTAGCCGCGGCCCTGACGCGCCCGGTCGACGATCCCTTCTCCGAAGAGCCCGGGTCAGGATCGTGGTCACGGTCGTGCGGGCCAGGCCGGAGGCGAGCTCGCCCTGCACCTGGCCGGGTGTGAGCGGCGCGTCCGCGGCAGGGCGGCCATCACGGCGGCTTCCAGCTCGCCGGCCGGCCGGCGTTCGTCCATCGCGTCGGTCATGGGAACGATCCTCACCCCCGCTATCGTCTACAGTGCAGTAGACCGTCTACAGGATTGTAGTCACCAGCTTCTGCCGAGGCGAAGGATCCCGCCGATGACCGCACCCTGCCCTCCCCATCGTCGCAGCTCGCCGTGAACGTGCTCGACGCCCAGTCCCTCCTGGACCGCGTTCGGGGTGCTGGGCGTCGGTGTGGTGCTGTTCGCCGAGACAGGGGCTGCTGATCGGCTTCTTCCTGCCCGGCGACTCGCTGCTGTTCACGGCGGGGCTGCTGTGCACCGGCAGGGCGGGGGCGCGGCGTGCACACTCTCGCTCGGCCCTGCTCCTCGCCGCCGCCGCCGTCGGCGCGCTCGCGAGCGCGCAGTGCGGCTTCGTGCTGGGGCGCAGGGCGGGCGGCGCGCTGCTGGCCCGCAGCGGGTCGCGGCGGCTCAGGAAGGAGCGCGGCGCGCCGAGAGCTGCTCAGGCGGTACGGGCACGCAGAAGGCGATCGTCCTGGCGCGGTTCGTGCCGGTGGTGCGCACGGTGCTCAACCCGCTCGCCGGGGCGCTGGGGGGTGCCCGCGCGGACGTTCACGCTCTGGCGGGTCGCGGGCGGTCTGGTCTGGAGCCTCGGACTGACCCTGGCCGGGTACGCGCTGGGCTCCTCGATCCCGGGACGTGGACCGCTACCTGCTGCCCCTGGTCGCGGTGATCGTCGCCCTGTCGCTGCTCCGCTCGCCGCCGAACTGCTGCGCTCGCGCCGCGCGCCAAGATCGAGGAGGCCCGCGGATGACGTCCCTCACCTCGCCCTCGACGGCTCGCCGGTCGACGGAGCCGCCACCGGGACGTGACGCGCCTGGCCGCGCACGCGGCTGGCTCGGCGACGCGGTGTCCGCCTGGTCTGCGTACGGGCTCACGGTGTTCGCCGCGCTGATGGTCGTGGCCTGGTGGCGGGCGCGGCGGTCCGGAGCCACGGCCGCGCTCGCCGCGCTGGCAGGTACCGGTGGTGGTCGTGGTGGCGTACGCGCTGAACGACAGTACTGAAGCTGCTGGTGCGCGAGGACCGGCCGTGCCGAGCCTGCACGTCGCCACGCTGGAGGCGTGCCCGGCGCCCGGCGACTGGTCGCTTCCCCAGCAACCACGCGGCGATCGCCGCCGCGGCGGCACGGTGGCGCTGCTGTTCGTGTCCCCGGCGGCTCGGGGCCGTCGCCGTGCCGGCGGCGTGTGCGATGAGGGGCGTCCCGGGTCTGGGTCGGCGCGCACTATCCGCACGACGTGGTGGCCGGGCTGCTGACGGGCGCCGTCGTCGCGCGCGCTGCTGATGGCGGTGGTGCGCAGGTGGCCGCGGCGGCTCGCCGACCGGCTCACCGTGACCCGGCTGCGCCTGCTGCTGGTGGCGTGACGTGACCAGGGGACGGACGCGCCGCGGCGGCGTCGCGGACCTGGCGGGGGAGCGTCGGGCTGGGCGCGTGGGCCGGGTTCGGGGTGACTGACCATGATCGTGGTCGGTGCCGACGGCACCGCTGGCCTGGGACGCCGCGGCGCTGTCCTGGTCCGTCGGCCACCGGTCCGCCGTCGCGGTGGCGCTGGCCCGCGGGCTCACCGCGACGGGGACGGGCGCGTCGTCGCGTACGGGCTGGTGGTCCTGGCCGGGCTCCTGCTCGGCCGCACCGCCCGGCACCGGCTGGCCTGGGCCGCGCTCGCCGTGGGCTGCCTCGCCGCAGGGGCAGGCCGTGCGGTTCGGCCTGATGACGCTGGTGCACCGGCGGCGGCCGGCCAGGCGGACTGGCGGACGGCCGCGTCGGGCTGGTCCTTCCGTCCGGGCACACCACGACGGCCGCCCTGACCGCCCGGGCTGCTCGTCGTCGCCCTGCTGCTGCGCGCCCCGCGCTGCCGGGCGCCGCTCGTCGTGGTGGTGGCCTGCTGGGGACTGCTGGTCGGGCTGACCCGGGTCTACCTCGGCGTGCACTGGATCTCCGACGTGCTCGGCGGCTGGCTGCTCGGCGTCGGCTGGCTGGGGCTGTGTCTGTGTGCGGCGGCCTGGTGGCTGCGGACCGTCTCGTCGCGGGCGCGACCGGTCGCGCCCGCTTGCCGCTGGAGGACCGTGCGCCACAGGATTCTGCTGGTGGAGGACGATCACGCCCTGCGTGACGTGCTGGTGCGCGGGCTGCGCGACGAGGGCTTCGACACGGTGTGCGCGCCCGACGGCGCGACCGCGCTGCGGCTGTCCACCGACGGGGTGGCGGCCGCCGTGCTCGGCGATCGGACTGCCCGACGCGGACGGCCGGGACGTGTGCCGAGGCGATGCGGGCGACCGGTTCCGTTCCCCCGTCGTCTTCCTGACGGCCCATCACCGACTCGCGGACCGGCTCGCCGGGTTCGCGGCGGGCGGCGACGACTACCTGCCCAAGCCCTTCCACCTCGCCGAGCTCGCGGCCCGGCTGCGCGCCGCGCGCTGCGCCAGGCCGGGCCTGACACCGCGGCCGCCGCGGGGACCTGACCCTGGACGGTCGCGCACCGCTGCACAGTGCGCGGCCGCCCGGTCGATCTCACGCCCACCGAGTTCCGGCTGCTGGCCACGCTGCTCGCGGCGTCCGGGGACCTGGTGCGGCGCGCGCCTGGGTCGCCGGGCTGGCCCGGGGCGCCCGGGTCAGCGACAACACTGCCGACCGGTACCTGACGGCTGCGCCGGAAGCTGCGCGCGGCGGACGCGCGCTGACGATCGGCACGGCGCGCGGGATCGGCCACCGCCTGTCGTGAACCGCCGCGCCTCCGCCAACCGCCTCATCAGAAAGGCCGCTCGCCGCGCACCCTGCGCGGCCTGGCTCTCCTGGTGGCGCTCACCGCCGCCACGCTCGTGATGGTGCTGCTCACCCTCGTCTTCAACGCCGTCGCCCGCGAGCACCTGCGCCGGCGGGCCGACGACGCCCTGCGCACGCGCGCCGCGGCGGCCGCCACCACCGTGGACACCGGCCACGTCCCCGTACGCGTCCTGGAGACCGCCGACGACCAGCTCCTCGACGCGAACATGTGGATCTACGACGGGGCCCGGCCGCTCGAACAACCCCCGTCCCCCCGCACCCCGGTTGACCCGGATCGCCGCGCACCTCGCCGGGCCCGGCGGGCGGCGCTGCGTCACCGCCAGCGAGCCGGCCGGCGTCCGGCTGTGCGCCAGGACCGTGGCCCGCACCGGCGGGGCGGTCACCGTCGTCACCGCCCTCGACCTGGCGCCCTACCGGAGCTCGGCCGACACCCTGCTGCTCGGCTCGCTCGCCCTCGACGCGGTCATGCTGGGCTGCACCTACGCCGTGACGCGACTGGCCGTCGGGCGCGCGCTGCGCCCGGTGCACGCCGCATGACCGAGCAGGCCGCGCAGTGGAGCGCGGTGACCTCCGACGCCCGTTTCTCGGACGCCGGCCCATCGCGGCCGAACTCGACCGTCTCGGCGGCTCGTTGGACGCGCTCCTGGACCGGATCCGTGCGCTGCTGCGCCATGAGCGGCAGCTGACCGGGGAACTCTCGCACGAACTGCGCACCCCGCTGAGGCCGGATCGTCGCGGAGGTGGACTGGCTGCGCTCCCGTCCCCGGTCGGCCGCCGAGCTCCGCACCGGCCACGCGGCGATCGACGCGGCCGCGCAGTCCATGCGCACCATCTGCGACACCCTCCTGGACGAGGCCCGCGCGACCGGTTCCGGCGGCGGCACCCGCCACCGGCACCTCCGACACCCTGGAAACCAGCGGCCTCACCCAACTCACGTACGCACCCGCCCGCCCGAGCCTCTCGGTCGAGTTGGTGGCGGCACGCTCACCGCGAGCCGGGATCTCCGCCCTCCTCGAACGCGTCGTCGGCCCGCTGCTCGCCAACGCCCTGCGCCACGCCCGCACCCGCGTCGTCGTCCGCGTCGGCGGCGAGCCGGATCGAGTCCGCATCGACGTCACCGACGACGGCGGGCGTACCCGCCGCGTTCACCGGGCATGTTCCGGCGGGACAGCGCGCCGACCCGCACGACGGCCACCACGGCGCGGGACTCGGCCTCCCCCTCGCCCGCCCGCCTGGCCCGCTCCGCCGGAGGCGGCGTCACCCACGACCCGACCACGCTCCCGGCGCCCGCTTCACGGTCCTGCTGCCACCCGGTTGACCACGGCGATCCCCGGCGGAGCGCTACACCGTCACCCTGCCGCCGGGCGACCCCGGCGCGCCCTCGCGGGCGCTCCGTCCGTCACCCTGCCGAGCCGGCTGGCTCACGGACTGGCGCAGCGCGACCCGTCGCCACCGGCCGACGCCGCACCCGATCCGCACGCCACCGCACGGCCGACCACCGCCGCACCACGGCCGATCCACCGGCCGGCACACCGGCCCCCGCCCCCGAACCTGAACGCATCCCTGACCGCCGCGCGGCGTCCGGCCCGATGCCGCGGCCCGCGGTGGACGCGTCGCTTGCCATGACCGTCCCGCCCGCCCCGCTCCTCCTCCGCACCCTCCCGCCACGCCCGTCCCCCTCCCCCTCCCCCTCGCTCCCTCTCCTCCGAGTCGCCTGGCCTCCTGGCTGCGCCGACGGCTCGAGGCGGGCCCGTCGGGGTCGCCCATCTGCTTTGGCCGCGCTGCTGCCCGCCCGGCGATGTGGCTGCGCGGCCCGCGTCCGTCCGGTCCAGGTCCCGCTGCACCACCTTCCCGCTGCACATCACCCCGTTGCTCCTCGGCCTGGTGCCTGTGGCGCGGCCGGCGTCCAGGTCCCCCGTACGGGCCGCTCGGCCGCCTGGTGCGGCGACCCCGCGCCCTGCTCGCCGGGCTCGCGCTGCACCTGGCCGCGCCGCTGCTGATCGTGCCTGCTCGTCGCCTTCGTGCTGCGCCGCTGCCGGACAGCGACGGCGGCAGCGGTCTGGTCGCCGCGATGATCGCTGATCGTGGCGATGCCGGTCGCGGCGGGCGCGACCGCCGTGGACGGGCAAGGGGCAGGGGACCAGCCGGCGATGGTGGGCCTCGTGCACGCGTCCACGCTGCTCCAGTCGCTCCTGTCCGTCGGTCACCGTCCGGGCGCTGACCCCGCTGCTCAGGCGGCGGCGCGGGCAGCCTGGCCGCCGCCGGGCGCGCGTCGAGCGGCGGCTTCGCTGCGCTGAGCGGTGGTGCTGCCGTGCGCGGCGGGCATCGGCTGCCGGCTCGCCCTGCCCGCGTCGTGGCTGCGCCGCGCTCCTCACCGGGGTCGTGCCGACGGCCCTCGCCAGTTCCCTCGTCACAGTGACGTACGCCAATGCCAGCGGCGCCTGGCCTCCTTCCTCGCCCACCGCGCCCGCTGCTTGCTGGCCGCCGCGCTGGCGGTGGCCGGCGCGGTGTGTGCGCGCTGTCGTTCGCGGTGGGCCGGATCGCGGCCCGCGCCTGCGCCTGGACGCGGCCGCCTCGTCGGTGACGTTGGCGTGCAGGATGAACGGCAGCAGCGCGAGCGCCGTGCTGCTCGCACGGCGCTGCCCGGCAGGCGCACCTGCTGCTGCCGGTCCTCGCGTACGGACTGTTCCGGAAGACCGCGGCGAGACCGCGTCCTACGCCCACGCCCGCCCCGCGCCCCCGTCGTTAGGGTGGCCCGGTGACCACCCTTGACTACGCCACATACATAGCCGGGCTGCCCCGCGTGCTGGTCGGCGCCGCCACCCTGTTCCGGGACGGGGACGGCCGGGTCCTGCTCGTCGAGCCGAACTACCGGGAGGGCTGGGCGCTGCGGCGGCACCGTGGAGTCGGACGACGGGGAGACACCGCGGCAGGGCGCACGGCGCGAGACGCTGGAGGAGATCGGGCTCGACGTCGCGCCGGGCCGGCTGCTCGCCGTGGACTGGGTGCCCGGCGCGGGACGCCCGCCGCTGGTGGCGTACCTCTCACGACGGCGGCGTCCTCGCCCCCGAGCAGGTGACGGCGATCAGGCTCCAGGAGGCGGAGCTGCTGTCGTGGCGGTTCGTGGCGGGCCGAGCTCGATGCGCACCTGCCGGGCCCGCTGCCGGGTGGCCGCCGCGCTCGACGTGCTCGACGGCGGCAGCGGCGCGGTGGAGCTGGAGAACGGCGAACCCGTGGCCTGAACGACCCCCTCCGGTTTTCGGAGGTCCCGCACAAGGCAGCACCTCGGACTTGGTCATCTACGCGCGTTGACAACTCGTGTGGCGCCCGGTGAGCTTTGCGTGGACAGTTTTCTCCACCGGAGCAAAGGGGCTCGAACCGTTGGCCAGGAAGATCATCCTCGACTGCGACCCGGGGCACGACGACGCGATCGCGATGCGCTCGCGCACGGCAGCGGACGTCGACCTCGTCGCCGTGACCACCGTGGTCGGCAACCAGACCCTGGAGAGGTGACCCGCAACGCCCTGTCCGTGGCGGCGATCGCGGGCATCACCGGCGTCCCGTTCGCGGCGGGCAGGGCTGTCCCGCGCTGGTCCGGGAGATCGAGACGGCGCCGGAGATCCACGGCGAGAGCGGCCTCGACGGTCCCGATCTGCCCGAGCCCGCCTTCGGACTCGACGGCCGGCACGCCGTCGACCTCATCATCGACACCGTGATGGCGCACAGGCCGGGCGAGATCACCCTCGTACCGACGGCGGGACTGACGAACATCGCGCTGGCCGCCCGCAAGGGAGCCGCGCATCGTCGAGCGGGTCCCGCGAGGTCGTGCTGATGGGCGGCGGCTTCCACGAGGGCAACTGGAGCGCGGTCGCCGAGTTCAACATCGTGATCGACCCCGAGGCCGCGCATCGTCTTCAACGAAAGTGGCCGCTGACCATGGTCGGCCCCGACCTCACCCACCAGGCCCTGGCCACCCCCGCCGTCGAGGAACGGATCAGGGCCGTCGGCACCGAGCCGGCCCGCTTCGTCCTGGAGCTCCTCGACTCTCTTCCGCGGGCGTACCGCGAGAATCAGGGCTTCGAGCACCCGCCGGTGTACGACCCGTGCGCCGTCGCGTACGTCATCGACCCGGCCGTGATGACCGTGCAGGGCGCCCGTCGACATCGAGTTGCGCGGCGCGCTTCACCCTCGGCATGACGGTGACCGACCTGCGCTCCCCGCGCCCGCCGACTGCTACACGCAGGTCGCCGTCGACCTCGACCACGACCGGTTCTGGGACCTCGTCGTGGACCGCCCTCGTCCGCATCGGAGACCCGCACTGGCATGAACGTCGCCGCCTCGCACCGACCGGCCGACGTCGCGCGCGGGACGCCCGGCAGGTCGGCGCCCTCATGGTCTTCGCGCTGCTCGCGGCCAGACTTCGCCATTCGAGCTCCAACGCCTCGATGCTCGGCCCCGCCCTGCAAGGCACGATGTGCCGAGGCTGCTACACCTGCCGACTCTGCCATCAGCGTCACCCAGACAGCCTATCTTCACGGCCGCCCGCGCTTTGTTCTCGCTGTTCCTGCCGCGCCTGGGCGACCTGATCGGCCGCCGCAGGGGTGCTCACCGCGATGATGGTCCTGATGGCCGTCGGCTGCGTGGTGTCCGCGCTCGCCGGGTCCGTCGGGATGCTCGCGGTCGGCCGCGTCGTCCAGGGCGCGTCCGGGCCGACGATCCCGCTCGCGCGCTGATCATGCGCTGCGCGTCGAGGTGCCCGACAAGCGGTACGGCACGCCGCTCGGCGTCGTCACGGCCGTCAACGGCGGCATCGCCGGCTGCGTCGACTCTGCTCTGCGGGCGTGGTTCGCTCGCCGAACACCACGGCTACGCCTCAGTCTGCCGAGTCGCGACGGGCCTTCGCCGCCCTCGCAGGCGCTGCTCGTCCGGTCTCTTCGCGCCCGAGTCGCGGGCCGACGAGCGGCCGCCGATGGACTGGCTTCGGGCGTCGCGCTCCTCGTCGTCTCCGATCGGCGCGCTGCTGATCGCGTTCAACGAGGCGGGCAAGCTCGGCGACGCGAACTGGCACCTGGCGGCCGGCCTGACCGTGCTGGCCGCGCTCGCGTTCTGGGCGTTCTGGCGGGATGGAGAACCGTGCGAAGCATCCGCTGGTCACCACGCACCTGCTGAAACGGCGCGCCACCTGGTCGCTGCTGCTGTCGACGATGCTCACCATGACCGGCGTCTTCGCGATCATGAACGGGCTGCTGCCCGTCGCCCAGGACACGGCGGTCGGCCTCGGGCTCGGCGCCCAGGGCGCCACCTGGTGGACGCTCACCCCGTACGCGCTCGCGGGCCTGGCCATGGGCCCCTCGCGGGCCGTCTCGCGGCGACGTACGGCTACGGCCGCGTCCTGCGCATCGGCCTGGTCGCCACGGCCGCCGCCACGGTGCTGGCTGCTGCTGACCCTGCACACCGGCTCGTCGGGCCTGCCTCCTCACCTCGTCGATCCTGCTCGGCGTGACCTACGCGGGCACGGTCAACATCATGCTCAACGGTCTGGGCATCCTGCTCTCCCCGCACGAGAACCCGGGCTTCCTGCCGGGCCTGAACGCGGGCTGCTTCAACCTGGGCGCGGGGCTGAGCTTCGTCGTCCCTCTACGCGGCCGTGAACGCGGTCGCCCCGTCCGACGGGTCGTCCGTCGGGGGCTACAGCGCCGGCGTCGTGGCGGGTCTCGTCCTCATCGTCGCGGCCCTGTTCGCCTCGCTGCTCATCCCGAAACCGGTGGACGCGACCGAGGCCCTGACCTACGGTGCGGCGCCATGACCCTGGTTGCGATCCTCTCCGGCGCCGGCATCAGCACGGACTCCGGCATCCCCGACTACCGCGGTCCCGGAACGGGGTGTGGCGCAAGGATCCGGACGCCGAGAGCTCGTCACGTACGAGTACTACATGAACGACCCGGAGATCCGGCGCCGCGCCTGGCAGGTGCGGCTCCGGGCGCTGAACGCTGACCGCCGAGCCGAACGCGGCGCACCGTGCGATCGCCGGCCTGTCGGCGTCCGGCGTCCGGGTCCGGGTCCTCACGCAGAACGTGGACGGGGCTGCACCAGCTCGCCGGGCTGCCCGCCCGCAAGGTGCTCTGAACTGCACGGCTCCCGCGCGGCGGTTCGTGTGCACGGAGTGCGGGGGAGCACGGCGCGATGGAGGCGGCGCTGGCCCGGGTCGAGGCGGGCGATGTGACGATCCCGGCTGTCCGCTCTGCGGCGGCATCCTCAAGTCGACGACGGTGATGTTCGGCGAGCGCGTCGACCCGGTGGTGCTCGCCGAGGCGGTCTCGATCACAAGGCCTGCGAGGTGTTCCTCGCGGTCGGCTCCAGCCTCCAGGTGCAGCCCGCGGCGGGCCTGGCCCAGGGCTGGCCGCGGGAGCACGGCGCCCGCCTGGTGGTGGTGAACGCCGAGCCGACATACGACGACGTCGCCGACGAGGTCGTGCGGGAGCCGATCGGCACGAAGCGCGCTGCGCCTGCTGGGCGAACTCGCCGGAGCCTAGGGCTGTCGTCCGGGCCCCGAGGCTAGAAGAGGCCGTCCCGCGCTCGAAGTCGAGCAGGCGGCGCTTGCGGTCGAG
Organism: Streptomyces sp. KL116D; assembly: GCF_030766975.1. NCBI lineage: Bacteria > Bacillati > Actinomycetota > Actinomycetes > Kitasatosporales > Streptomycetaceae > Streptomyces > Streptomyces sp. KL116D. Next base: position 22,091 of record NZ_JASERH010000117.1, read on the forward strand.
GCCGCCGCCGTAGCCCGTGAGGTCGCCGTTCGCGCCGATCACCCGGTGACAGGGGACGATGACGCCGACCGGGTTCTTGCCGTTGGCGAGGCCGACGGCGCGGGAGAGGCGGCCGGATTGCCGAGGGCCTCGGCGAGTTCGCCGTAGGTGCGGGTCTCGCCGTACGGGATCTGCCGGAGCTGCGCCCAGACGGAGCGCTGGAACGGTGCCGGCCAGGTCGAGCGGCGGGTCGAACTCCGTCAACTCGCCCTGGAAGTAGGCGTTCAGCTGGTCGATGACGGCGCCGAAGGGACGCTCGTCGCGGGCCCCGAAAGGTCTCCTCGGCGGGGCGGTGGCGCTGGTCGGTCATGTAGAGGCCGGACAGGAGTCCCGCCGGTGGCGACGAGGGTGAAGCGGGCCGTAGGGGGCTGTCGATGACGGTGTGCTGCTTCATGTGGTGCTGCTTCATGTGGTGCTGCTTCATGTGGTGCTGCTTCGCATGTTGCTGCTTCGTGTGCTGCTTCATGTGGCGCTTCCCTTACGCGGGCAGGAAGTTGATGGGGTGGTCGTCGGTGGCCCACAGGTACTGAGTGGCGTACGCGCGCCAGGGCCGCCAGGCCGCGGCCCGCGCGGTGAGGGGCCGCCGGGGTGTGGGGCAGGCCGAGCTCCTGGGCGGCCCGGCGCATGCCGAGGTCGGTGGGCAGGGAAGGCGTCCGGGTCGCCGAGGGCCCGCATGGCGATGGCCTCGATGGTCCAGGGCCCGAAACCGGGCAGTTCGGCGAGCCGGGCGCGGACCGGCCCAGTCCGACCGGGCCCCAGCGCCAGCTCGCCGTCGGCGAGCCGGCGGACGAGCGTGGTGAGGGTCGTGCGCCGGCTGCGCGGCAGGGCGAGGGACTCCGGGTCGAGCGAGGCGAGGGCGGCGGGGTCCGGGAAGAGGTGGGTGAGGCCGCCCTCGGGGTCGTCGACCGGGTTCGCCGTGGGCGAGGACGAGACGGCCTGCGTGGGTGCGGGCGGCCGCGGTGGAGACCCTGCTGGCCGAGCACGGCCCGCACGGCGAACTCGGCCTCGTCCACGGTGCGCGGCACGCGGCGGCCCGGCGCCTTGTCGACCAGGGGCGCGAGCAGCGGGTCGGTGCGCAGCTGGTCGTCGACGGCGACGGGGTCGGCGTCGAGGTCGAGCAGCCGGCGGCAGCGGCTGATGGCGACGGTCAGATCGCGCTGGTCGGTGAGGATCAGCCGGCAGCCGATGTGCTCCGTGCCCGGGGTGAGGGCCACGATGCCGTGCCCGTACGGGAGGCGCAGCGTGCGCCGGTACGCGCCGTCGCGCCACTCCTCGACGCCCGGCACGGCGGTCGCCGCGAGGTGTCCGAAGAGGTTGACCGGGGTTGAGCGGGGCGCGGAACGGCAGCCGGAGCGTGAGCGCTGCCGCCGCGGGCGGTCGGGCGGCCTTTGGGCGCGCGGGTGCGCAGTTCACCGGGGGTGAGGGCGAAGACCTCGCGAACGGTGTCGTTGAAGGTGCGGATGGAGGAGAAGCACTGCGGCGAACGCGATGTCGGCCATGGGCAGCGCGGTCGTCTCGATGAGCAGGCGTGCGGTCTGGGGCCCGCCCGGCGCGGGCGAGGGCGAGGGGGCCCGCGCCCAGCTCGGCGAGGAGCTGGCGCTCGACCTGCCGCTCGCTGTAGCCGAGGCGCCGGGCGAGACCCGGCACGCCGTCCTCGGTCCACGACGCCGTCGCCGATCAGCCGCATCGCGCGGGCGGTGACGTCGGCGCGCCGGTTCCACTCCGGGGAGCCGGGGGTGGTGTCGGGGGCGGCACCGCTTGCAGGCCCGGAATCCCGGCCTGCTGGCAGGCGGCGGCGCTCGGGTGGAACACCATGTTCTCCGGCTTGGGCGGCACGACCGGGCAGCCGGGCCTGCAGTAGATGCGGGTGGTCAGGACGGCGGTGAAGAACACCCCGTCGAACCGGGTGTCCTTGGCCTGCACCGCCCGCACGCACCGCTCGGTGTCGAGGTGCATGGCGGTGGTGGGGCGGTCCGGGCCGGGAGCCGTGCCCCTGAACCGTGCCGCGATCCGTGCCGTGAGCCTTTTCGGTGGACATGGCTCCAGCATCGGGCATGGTGAGCGGCACGGCTGGCGAAATCCGACATCAACGTGGGGCCCGGGTGCCCGGGTCGGGGTCAGGCCGCGGCCGGGCGCCACATTGTCCACAGCACCGCCCGCCGGCCGGCACCGTCAGCTCGTCGCGGACCTTGAACCCGAAGTGCTCGTAGACCGGGACGTTGGACTCCTTGGACGACTCCAGGTACACGGGCATGCCCTGCCGCGTCGGCCCGCGCGAGGCCGGAGCGCAGCAGCGCGGCTCCCTGGCCTCTGCCCCTGGGCGGCCGGGTCGGCACCGATCAGCGCGAGGGACCAGTGCGGTTCGGCCGTGTGGGCGGCGGCGGCCTCGACGGTCCGCCCGAACAGCGCGGCGCGGTCCCCGAGAGCACGCCTGGAGCTCCTGGACGGTGTCGGCGTCGGGCACGGCCTTGGCCTGGTCCTCGGCGGGCACCCAGAACGCGGCGGCGGACGCGGTGCGCTCGCAGAGCCCGTGGTGGACGTACTGACGGCCGAAGACGGTCGTGAAGTACCGCTCCATGGACGCCTGTCGGGTCGTGGCGTCGGGGAAGAAGCAGCGCATCATCGGGTCGTCGTCGAAGGCGCGGGCGAGCAGGCTCCCGATCTCGGGGGCGTCGTCGGGCACGGCGGTACGAAGGGTGTTCGTTGTCGACATACCGGCCATTCTGCCGTTGTTGATCTTGGTCGGCGCCAGCGGTCCCGGTGGAGCGGGTGGAACCCGGACGGCTACCCGTTCTCGGCCAGGTGCCGGGCGAACGCCTCGGCCCGGTCGTCGAAGACCACGAAGCGCACCTCCTCGACCGTACCCGGCGCGGCCGAGCGCACTGTCGCCACCGCGATCCGCGCCCCCGTCGTCCAGGGGCCAGCTGTAGATCCCGGTCGAGATCGCCGGGAAGGCCACGGTCCGCGCACCCAACTGGGCGGCCACGCGCAGCGATTCGCGGTAGCAGGACACCAGGAGCTCCGACCGGTCCTCCGTCGCCGACCAGCGGGGCCCCACCGTGTGGATGACGTGCCGCGCGGGCAGCCGCCCGGCGGTCGTCGCCACCGCGCGGCCCGTGGCGAGCCCCTTGCCGTAGTGCGAGGCCCGCAGCTTCCGGCACTCCGCGAGGATCTCGGGGCCGCCGCGCCGGTGGATGGCGCCGTCCACTCCCCGCCGCCGAGCAGCGACGAGTTCGCCGCGTTCACCACGGCGTCCACCTGCTGCTCGGTGATGTCGCCGCGGACCAGGGCGAGGCGGGGGAGGGGTACGGGGCTCCCTGTCGGGAGTTCATGACGCGCGCAGCCTCCTCCAGACGGCCTTCGCCGCGTTGTGACCCGACATGCCGTGCACGCCGGGGCCCGGCGGGGACGACGACGAGCAGATGAAGACCGCGGGATGCGGGGGGTGGTGTACGGGGACAGGGACGGCAGGTCGCAGCAGGAGCTGGAGGCCGCTGGCCGCGCCTGCGGCGATGTCACCGCCCACGTAGTTCGCGTTGCGCGCGACCAGTTCGGGCGGGCCCGCGGTGGCGCGGGCGAGCACCAGGTCCCTGAACCCCGGGGCGAATCGCTCCAGTTGACGCTCGACGGCGTCCGTCAGGTCACCGTACCGTCAGCCGTTCGGGACGACGCCCGTACGCCCAGAACGATGTGCTTGCCCGCGGGTGCCCGCGTCGGTCGGCGACGCCCGGCTGCACGGTGATCAGGAACGGCACGTCGGGCGCCCGGTCCTCCTGCGAGACGCAGCCCGCAGGGCGCGGCGGATGTCCGAGCCGTACGGGCCCACCTGGACGGTGCCCGGCCGATCTGGCCTCCGGGGCGGTCCACGGCACGGGTCCGTCGAGCGCGTAGTCGACCCTGCAAGACGGCCGCCCGCGTACCGGAACCGGTCGTAGTAGCGGCCGAGGCCCGCGATCCGGGCGAGGGGAGCGCTGGGCGAGGTGTCGAAGACGTAGGCGCGGGCGGGCGGCAGGTCGTCGAGCCGCTTCACCTCGTAGTCGGTGTGGATCGCGCCGCCGAGGTCGCTTCAGGTATCCGGCGAGCGCGTCGGCGATCGCCTGGAGAGCCGCCCGCGGGCGACGGGCCAGCCCGCGCGCGTGGGCCGCGAGGGCGAACTACGAGGCCGATCGCGGACGTCGCAGAAGCCGCCGAGCGGGGCGATGACGTGGGCGACCAGGCCCGAGAGCAGTGGCGCGCGCCTTCTCGTCGCGGAACCGGCGCAGCAGCAGCGTCGACGGCGGCAGCCCGGCGAGGCCGAACCGGGCGAGGGTGACCGGGTCGCGCGGCAGCGCCGTGCGCGGCAGCGCCATGAAGTCCCGCACGAGGTCGTCCCAGTGCGGCAGCAGCGGGTCGATGAGGCCGCCGGTACGCGCCGGCGTCCCGCGGCCCGAACGACGCGGCCGTCTCGCCGACGGACCGGGACAGGACGGCGGCGGTGCCGTCCGGGAACGGGTGCGCCATCGGCAGCTCGGGATGCGCCCACCGCAGCCCGTACCGCTCCAGCGGCAGGGCGCGGAACGCCGGGGGAGTTGACGCCCAGCGGGTGCGCCGCAGAGCACGGGTCGTGGCGGAACCCGGGCAGCGTCAGCCCTCGGTGCGCGCCCCTCCGCCGACGGTGTCCTTGGCCTCGAACACGGCCACGGAGAAGCCCCTCCTGGCCAGTTCGACGGCGGCGGTCAGCCCGTTGGGCCCCGCACCCACCACGACGGCATCGAGCATCGACGGCACCTTCGGACTCCTTCGTCAGCCGGTGTCCACACTGCGCGCCCAGGATATGCCGCGGCACCGACAGCACCGGGCGGCGGGGCCCGGGGACGCCGGACGACCGTGAAGGAGGCGCGCGCCCGTCCGGTTTCCGGGACGCGCACCGGCCGGGTCGGCGCCGGCCGGTGCGCGGGTAGGGTGCGCCGGATGACGCAGTGGTTCCCGGAGCAGCGAGGGAGCCCTTCACCGCTGGGTGGAGGTCGGCGACGGTGGGCTCGTGCTGCGGGGAGGCGCTGTTCGACGAGCGGGTCAGGCCGCCCGACCTGCTTCCCCCGTCGAAGCCCGTGCCGTGGGGCGCCGCGGTGGTGGCTGCGTCGCGGCCCGAACTCGCCCGCGTGACCTGGCGGTTCGGCACGCTGGGCGCGCGGATCTACCACAAGATCTACGGCCGGCTCACGGCGCGGACACGGCCCGCCGCGACCGTGTCCGACATCGAACCGGTGTCCCGGTCGGACTTCGCCGTGGTCTGGGGGCGGGCCTCCGCAGCGACCGGCAGTGCACGCGCCGGCTGGACGGTCCGCTGCCCGACGGGACGCGGGTGACGGGCACGGTCGAGGCCGTGCCGTGGGGGCCGGGCGTCACCGGGCTGTTCGTCCGGCCGGCGTCCGAGGTGCCGTTCCAGGCCTCGTCGACATGGGGCACTGCCCGGGTGCCCTGAGCAGTGGCCGGCGGTGGGCACGGCCGGGGAGTTTCGAGGTCCTCGACGTCAGGATCGACGCCGAGTTCGAGCGGACGCCGAACATCCAGGTCAGGCTCCGCCCGACAGCACCCTGCCACCCGCCGCGTGCCGTAGCCGCGTCCCGCGCCGCCGTGAACGGCAGGGCGTTGTCCCCGGTGATCGTGAAGGGCACGCCGTCGCGCGTGAGGTGGGCGCCGCCCGCCCTCCTCGACCAGCAGCAGCCCGGCCGCGTGGTCCCAGGCGAGCTCCCAGCTGAAGGCGGTGGCGTCCAGGGCGCCGCGGGCGACGGCCAGGTACTCCAGGCCGGCCGAGCCGCACGGCCGCGGGGCGAATCCGTCGCTGCGCAGGCAGAGCAGGGCGCGCTTCTGGTCGTCCGTCGTGTAGTCAGGGGGTGCGAGGTCGCGATCCGCAGGTCGCGGTCCTGGTCAGGTGAACCGGCGTGCAGCGCCCGCCCGTTGAGCCAGGCGCCCCGGCCGCGGGCGGCCACGGCGAACTCCGTCGAGCGCGGGCGCGTACGCGTCCAGGAGGCGAGCACGACGCCGTCCAGGGCGAGGGCGACGAGGGTGCAGAAGCCGGGGTCGCCGTGCACGGAACTGGCGGGTGCCGTCGACCGGGTCGACGATCCACACCGGGGCCGCGCCCCGGATCGCCTCGTACGTCGCCGGGTCGGCGGCGACGGCCTCCCTCGCCGACCACGACCGAGCCGGGCAGCAGGGGCGCCCAGCTCGCGCGTGAGGTACTCCTCGGCGCGCTTGTCGGCGACGGTCACGAGGTCGTGCGGGGCGCTCTTCTCGATCTCGTGGGCGGCGAGCCCACGGAAGCGGGGGTTATCTCGGCGGCGGCCGCGGCGCGGACGATCCGCTCGACGTCGGTGAGCAGCTGGTCGGTCACGTACTGGTCCAGAAAGTCGTCGATGCTTTCCGTGATGGTTTCGATCATGGGTCCATGAGAACACGAGCCACTGACAATGCGTTCCGCTGGGGTGAACGAGAGGTGGAATCCCAGGGAAGACCGGGATTCCACCTCTCATGGGGTCAGCGGCCGACGGCGTACTCCCCTGCATGCCGCGCGGGTTGGCCGCGGCCGACAGGATGCCGGTGCGCGGGTCGCGGGCGACGGCGCACAGGCGGCCCTCGGACCAGGCGTCGCCGACGGTCACGTCGTGGCCGCGCCGGCGCAGCTCGGCGACGACCTCCTCGTCCATCCGCGCCTCGACGGTGACCGAACCCGGCCGCATGCCGCGCGGGAAGAAGGACCCGGGAACGAGTCGTTGTGCCCGGTTCGCGTCGATCGCGCCCTGGAGGTCGAGGCCGCGCGCGCACGCCGTCGCGCAGCGCCACACGCCAGGAAGAAGTGCACCTGCCACTGGTCCTGCTGGTCGCCGCCGGGCGTGCCGAACGCCAGGACGGGCACGCCGTCCTTGAGGGCGAGGGACGGGGTGAGGGTGGCAGGGCGGGCGGCGGCCGGGGGCGAGCGAGTTGGGCAGGCCCTCGTCGAGCCAGGCCATACTGCAGCCGGGTGCCGAGGGGGAAGCCGAGCTCGGGCACCACCGGGTTGGACTGGAGCCAGCCGCCGGACGGGGTGGCGGCGACCATGTTGCCCCAGCGGGTCGACGATGTCGAGGTGGCGCAGGTGTCGCCGCGGGTCAGGCCGTCCTCGCGCACGTCGGGCTCGCCCGGCACCGGGGACGCCGGGCTCTGGCGACCGTGGGCTCGCCCGCGCCCGCGACGCCCATCGCGTCGAGCCCGGGGCCTCCCGCGGCGACCGCGCTCGCTGCGCTGAGCCAGAGGCTCAGCGCGCCGAGCGGGCTGCCGCGCAGCTCGTACGACGCCTTCTCCGCGTCTATCAGGGCGCGCCGGGCGGCGCTGTACCGGCGGACAGCAGCGTCCACGGGGAGCTCGCGGGGTCCGCGTCGCCGTACCAGGCCTGTGGTCGGCCATCGCGAGCTTGCAGCCCTCGATGAGGAGGTGGACGTAGTCGGCGGACCCGTAGGCGGCAGTCGGGCGGGCGCAGGGCGAGCCGCTGAGGAAGGCGCCCTGGCCCAGCCGCCGGCCTTGCACAGCGTCCAGCCGTTCCAGTCGTAGGTCGCCGGGGCTAGGTCGCCGACCAGCCGGCCAGGTCCTGCGCGGTCAGCGTGCCGGTGCGCCGCTCGCCGCTGGTGTCCATGGTGGCGCTGCGCCTGCCGGACGAGGGCCTCGGCGATGAAGCCCTCGCGCCAGATGCGGCGGGCCTCCCTCGATCTGCGTGACGCGAAGTCGGCGCCCGCCGCTCCCGGCCCCGCCGATCAGCAAGCCGCTTCCAGGTGGCGGCGAGCTGCGGGTTGCGCAGCAGTTCAAGCCGGGGGCGCGGGGGACCGGCCGTCGACGAGGTAGACTCGCGTGCGGAGGACGGCCACTGGTCTCGAAGAGCTTCGCGCACGGCTCGTCCGACCGGTCTCGCCGACGCGCTCGACTTTTGGGCGTGCCTGTCCTCCGCGTAGCCGATGGCGTACGCGAGATCCTGGGCGAGGGACTTCAGCCGTGGTCCTTCAGGAGCAGCATCCACGCGTCGAAGGCGCCGGGCACGCGGCCGCAAGAGGGGGCCGGTGCCGGGCACGAGGTCGAGGCCCAGTCTCGTCCTTTGCAGTGCGCGACGGTGGCGCCGGCGGGGCCACGCCCATGTCCGCATCAGCACGCGCACCTCGCCGCCGGCCGTGAGCGATCGCGGCACCTGAACACCGTTTGAGCCAGGTTTCACGGTGCGGCTGGCCACTGACGTGCAGGACGCAGCGCCCGCGGCGACGCGGCGTCGTAGGCGCTTTCCGCCGTCCTCCAGGACGGCCATCGCGGACTGGGAGGCGAGGTAGTGCGTGGAGGACACCATGCCGAAGGTGCTGGAGGGTCGGCCGGGTGGTGAACAAGAGGGCTCCTAGCGGGTGGCGGTGCGCGGTCGGGATCGTACGAGAGGGTGCCGCGGCGGCAGCCGGGTGCGGTGCCGTCGTCGGCGACCGGTGGTAGATCTCGCGGCCTCCCGTCCAGGGTGCGCAGGTGGCACCTCCGTGCGGCACCGGTCGACGGCGAGCGGGCAGCGCGTGTGGAAGCGGGCAATGGGCGGCGGGCGAGCGGGCTGGGCAGTTCGCCGCTCAGCACGATGCGCTCGCGGGTGCGCTGGGTGACGGGTCGGGGACGGGGGGCGGCCGACAGCAGGGCCTGGGTGTAGGGGTGCTTGGGGTCGGCGAACAGTTCGCTCGTGGGCGCCTGCTCGACGATCTGGCCCAGGTACATGACGGCGATCCGGTCCGCGAGGTAATTTTCGGACGGCCGCCAGGTCGTGCGTGATGAACAGGCAGCCGAAGCCGCGGTCGCGCTGGAGGTCGGCGAGCAGGTTGGAGGAGACGGAGGCCTGGACGGAGACGTCGAGCGTGGACGTCGGGCTCGTCGGCGACGAGGAGTGGGCGGGGTCCACGGAGAGCGCGCGGGCGCTGGAGATGGGAGCTGCGCTGGCCGCCGGAGAGTTCGTGCGGGTGCCGGCCGGCGTGTCGCCGGGGCGCAGTCTCCACCTGGCCGAGGAGTTCGGCCACGCGCGCGCGGGCGGCTTCCCTTGGCGATCCCGCGCAGCTTCAGCGGTTCGGCGACGATCCGCCGGACGGTCATCCGCGGGTCGAGCGACGAGGACGGGTCCTGGAAGACCAGGTGGAGTCCTTGCGCAGCGGCCGCAGGGCAATGGCGGGACATGGTGGTGACGTCGGTGCCGTTGATGCGGACGGTGCCGCCGGTGGGTTCGTCGAGGCGGGACGGCGCAGCGTCCGACGGTCGACTTGCCGCCGCCGGACTCGCCGACGAGGCCGACGACCTCGCCGTGTCCGACGGTCAGGTGACGCCGTCGGCGGCGCGCACGGTGCCGCCCGCACCGCGAAGCGCCGTTCGAGGCCGGTGAGTTCCCAGCGCGGGGCGGTGCTCGAGGCGGTCTCCTGAGGGTGCGGGTGCCAGCAGGCGGCGCGGTGGCGCGGCGTCGGGCCTCCGGCGGCACCGTTTCTGCCGGGACGGCCCTGAAGCCGCGGCCTCGCGGTGCAGGTGTCGCTCGTGCGCGCGCGCGCAGCGCGGCGGCGAACGCAGGCGCGTCGGGCTGGGCGTGTCGAGGGCTCGGCACGAGACCGGGGATCTCGGGAGGCGGTCCTCGTGCTCGGGGCGGAGCACGGCGGAGAGCAGGCCGCGGTGTACGGGTGCCTGCGTGGCGAACAGTTCGTCGACCGGGGCCTGTCTCGACGGGGCGGCCCGCGTACATGACGAGGACGCGGTCGGCGATGTCGGCGACGACGCCCAGGTCGTGGGTGATGAGCACGATGGCGGTGCCGGTCGTTCGCGCAGCGACCGCAGGACCCTCCAGGATGCCCGCCTGACGGTGACGTCGAGCGCGGTCGTCGGCCTGCGTCGGCGATCAGCACCGCCGGGTCGCAGGCCACCGCGATGGCGATCATCGCGCGCCGCCGCATGCCGCCGGACAGCTGGTGCGGGTACTCGTCGACGCGCTGGGCGGGGGCCGGGATGCCCACGAGGTCGAGGCATGTTCGGACGGCACGCGCGCGCCCTCCTTCTTCTTGCTCAGTCCCTGGTGGCGGCGGAGCACTCTTTCGCCGATCTGCCGGCCGATGGTGAGCACCGGGTTCAGGGACGTCATCGGCTCCTGGAAGATCATCGCGATGTCCTTGCCGCGGATCTTCCCGCACGTCTTGTCGCGTCGGCGCCGGCGAGTTCGCGCTTCGCCGGAGCCGGACGGAGCCGGTGATCTGCGCGGTGGGCGGCAGCAGTCCCATGACGGCCATCGAGGCGACGGATTCTTAGCCGCAGCCCGACTTCGCCCACCACGGCGAAAGCACCCCGCCGGCGTGCAGGTCGTGTGGAGACGTGGTCGACGGCGTGCACGGTGCGGGTGTCGGACCTGGAAGGCTGAGACCGACAGGTCGCGCACGCTCAGGACTGGCTCGGTCATCGGGTCGCTCCACGGGGGTCGAGGACGCCGCGCAGGCCGTCGCCGAGCAGGTTGAACGCCAGGGTCGCGGCCCACGACGGCGAGGCCGAACACCGCTTTCATCCAGGGGCGCGGGCGCGAGGAAGCGACTGGGCGGATCGAGAGCATCACGCCGAGGGACGGCTCGGCGGCTGCACGCCGAGGCCGAGGAAGCTGAGAGCAGGGCCTCGCCGGATGATGGGCGGCGGGGATGCCGGACGGGTGGCCTGCATCGGTCAGCGCGGACGTCGCGTTGCAGGATGTGGCGGAACAGCATGCCGTCCCCGCCGCCGTTGGCGACGGCCGCGGCCACGTAGTCGACGTGCTTGAGGCGGAGCGTCTCGGCGCGGGTGATGCGGATGACGGCCGGGATCTGCGAGATGCCGATGGCGATGGTCGCGTTGGTGAGCGAGGGGCCGAGCACGGCGGCGAGGCCGACGGCCAGGACCAGGAACGGAACGCGAGCATCGTGTCGGTGACGCGGGAGACGACGCTGTCGGTGAACTTGCCGTAGTAGCCGGCGAGCAGGCCGAGCGGGACGCCGACGACGAAGGCGAGGACGACGGCGAGGACGCCGACCCGCATGGAGGCGCGCGCGCCGTAGACGACGCGACAGCTGGTCGCGGCCGAGGTCGTCGGTGCCCAGCCAGTGCGACCAGCCGGGCGCGGCGAGGACGTTGTCGAAGCCTCGGCTGCGCCGGGTCGTAGGGCGCGACGAGCGGGGCGAACACAGCGCGGCGAGCACGAAGACCACGCGGCGATGATGCCGCCGGTCATGGCCAGCTTGTTCCTGCGCAGGGCGCGCAGTTTTGCCGCCGCTGCCGCGCGGGCCCGATTCCTGTGAGGGCGAGCGTGGTCACCGGGCACCTCCGAGCTGGATGCGCGGTCGATGACCGAGTACGCCACGTCGACCAGCAGGTTGATGAAGATGTACGCGAAGGAGGTGCACAGCACCACGCCTTGCAGCGTCGCGTAGTCACGGGTGAAGACGGCGTCGATGGTGAGCTTGCCGGAAGCCGGGGAGCACGAAGATCTGCTCGGTGACGACCGCGCCGGAGATCAGTGGCCCAGTTGCAGGCCGAGGACGGTGACGACGGTGACGAGCGAGTTGCGCAGGGCGTGGCCGCCGATGACCCTCGCGGCGCGGGACAGGCCCTTGGCGCGGTGCCGTGCGGACGCAGTCGGCGGGAGAGCGAGTCTGCGCATCGCGGCGCGGGTCTGGCGCATCACGACGGCGGCGAGTCCGGAGCCGAGGACGATCGCGGGCAGGATCATGCGTGGCGCAGGTTGTCGAGCGGTCGGTGCCGAAGGACGAATCCGGAGGCGGCGAAGACCGGGACGGCGATGGCGAAGGCAAGGAGTGCCGAGGACGATGCCGAGTTTCCAGAAGGTGGGGATCGACAGGCCCAGCAGGGCGAGGGCGCTGGCGATCCACTCCGGCGGGCCTGCCGCGCCGCACACGGCCGCGACGACACCGGCGCCGCGCCGAGGACGATCGCCAAAAGCAGGGAGAGCGCGGCGAGTTCGAGGGTGACGGGCAGCGCCTCGGCGATGGCGTCGGAGACCGGCAGGCCGGTACGGGAGGACGTGCCGAGGTCGCCCTGCAGCGCGTGCGCCCGATGAAACGCAGGTGTACTGGATCACGACGTTGTCGCCGAGCCCGTACTCGAGCGGATCGCCGCGAGGGCCTCGCCGCGCTCCTCGCCGGCGAGGGCGAGCGCCGGCGCCGGGCCGCGCGCGGATGCCGGGCGAAGACGACGATCGAGACGAGGAAGAGCGTGACGACGGACTGCCGCACGCGGGTCAGCAAGTACTTGGCCATGGGGTGCCCGGCGAGCAACCCCCGCCTCTTGGAGCGAAATTCCGAGCGGTCGCCATCTGCGCGTACCCTCCCGCATCCTTCGCGCGCGGATCAGGCCGCCGCCGAGACGTGTACGCCCGCGACGTCCTTCCCTGCGACGACGTAGTTCTTCTGGCGGCAGAGGTAGATCGAGCGCGTGGGCGTCGTTGACTGACGCGGCGGGATCAACTCGCCGTAGATCGTGGCGCGTCTCACCGGCGTCGGGCTCCGGCGGTGCGGCCGCGGGCGATGAGTAGCTCGTCGACCTTCTGGTCGGAGTAGCCGTAGGCGTTCATCGCACCCTGCGCTCCGCAGGAAGCTGGCGATGTTGCCGTCGGGGTCGAGCCGTCCGGACCAGCCGCTGTTGAAGGCGTCGTAGTGCCGTCGTCGGTCTCCCTCGAGCATCGTGGCGTACTCGGTGGGGCGGAGTGTGACGGCGAAGCCTGCGTCCTTGGCCATGGCCTGGATGACCTGGCTGATGCGGCTCCACTCGGGGGTGGTCGACGTCTTCAGCTCGACGTGCAGCGGCGTCTTCACCCGCCGCCTTCAACAGCCGCTTGGCCTTGGCGACATCGCGCTTGGGGCACGCGGACGACTTCACGCCCGGGCGAGCGCGGGCCTCGGGGGAGATCGGCCCGCACGCGGGCCTGCTACATGCCCTGGAAGACGACCTTGATGAGGTCTCGGTCGATGGCCAGGTCGAAGGCCTCGCGGACGCGCACATCGCTCGCGAGCGGCGTGTCGGATCTTTCGGGCTTCTTGCCGAGGCCACGGGTGTTGCGCCGACGTGCTGATGCCGATGCCCTGGTAGCCGAGCTGAGGGCGAGTTGAAGAGCTGGAGCTTGTCGTCGGTCAGCGCGCTCTTCACGTCGACGGGCACCGTCTGGTCGCCGACCTGGACGTCGCCGGAGCGCTGGGTTGGCGAGGCGGACGCCGCCGTCGAAGATCGGCTTGTAGACGACCTTGTCGGGGTGCACGTCGTCCGGCGTCGTAGTAGTTCTTGTCCTGGCGGGGACGATGCGGTCGCCGCCGGACGCGCTCCGCGACGAACGTGAGCGGGCCGGCGCAGGAAGGTGGTTGGTGAAAGTTCTGGCCGGCGTACTTCTTCAGCGCGGCCGGCGACATCACCATGCCGGAGCGGGTCCGCGCGGACCGCGGTCAGCTTGGCACGTACGCCTGTTGAGGGTGAGCCGCACGCTGTACGGGTGAAGGCGCACGAAAACGCGAAAGCGTTTCACGATAAATGCGAAACGGTTAAACACCCAGCCCCCGATCGGGAACGAAGCACAAT
>NZ_JASERH010000118.1:0-12320 GCF_030766975.1 Streptomyces sp. KL116D
CGGGGGCGTCGTGGGGGGCTCGGTGCGCGGTTGCCGGGGCACGGCGGTGACGGCGCCGAGCGGGGCGATGGGGGCGGCCGGTGCGGCCGGTGCGGGGTGGGAGGCCGGTGTGGTGGTCGGTGCGGGGTGGGGGGCCGGTGTGGTCGGGGTGTCGGCGGGGCGGATGGCGGCGCTGTGTCCGTTCGCCGCGGCGGCCTGCGGTCCGAGCACGCTGTCGGCGGTCGCCGCGGCGGCGGCCCTGCGGACGTGGGGGGTCCGCTCGGCGCCGTCGTCGCGGTCCGTGCCGAGCAGTCCCTGCGGCAGGACGAGGACGGCCTGGACTCCCCCGTAGATGTTGGTCTGCAGCCGTACGGTGATGCCGTGCCGCCGGGCGAGCTGCGACACCACGAACAGGCCGATGCGGCCGTCCTGGAGGAGGCTCGCGACGTTGACCTGGTCGGGGTCGGCGAGCAGCGCGTTCATCTTGTTCTGCTCGGTGACGGGCATGCCGAGGCCGCGGTCCTCGACCTCGACGGCGAGCCCGGAGGTCACCAGGTTGGCGCGGAGCAGGACTTGGGTGTGGGGGGCGGAGAACACCGTGGCGTTCTCGACGAGTTCGGCGAGGAGGTGGATGCAGTCGGCGACGGCGTGGCCGCGCAGGGTGCCGTCGATCGGCGGGACGAGTTTGACGCGGGAGTACTGCTCGACCTCGGCGATCGCCGATCGCATCACCTCGGTCATGGAGACGGGGTGGCTCCACTGGCGGCGGGACACGGCGCCGCCCAGGACGGCGAGGTTCTCCGCGTGCCGGCGGATGCGCGTCGCCAGGTGGTCGACGTGGAAGAGCCCCTTGAGCAGGTCGGGGTCCTCCACGTCGTTCTCGAGGTCGTCGAGGATGGAGATCTCGCGGTGCACCAGGGACTGCAGGCGCCGCGCGAGGTTCACGAAGACCTCGACCTTCTGCTGGCTGCCCGCCTGGCTGGAGAGCTGGGTGGCCTGGACGACGGTGGTGACGGCGACGTCCTGGGCGCGGGCGAGGTCGGCGGCGAGGCGGTCGAAGTCGTCGGCGCCGGGCGCGGGTGCCGCCGCGGCGCGGCGCGGCGGCGGGGCCTCGCCCTTGCGCAACCGCTCGACGAGTCCGCGCAGTTCGGCCTGGCCGCGGGCGCTGGTGCGGCGCAGCCCGACGACCCGGTCGCGGACGGCGGTGGCGGCGCGGTCGGCGGCGACGGCGGCGATCACGATGCCCGCGACGGTGACGAGGACGGCGGCGGCGAGGACGGCCCAGAGGGTGGCGCTCGGCCGGACGCCCGTGGACCGTACGGCGAACAGGACGGCCGCGCTGGCGCTGAGGGCCACCGCGAGGGGTGGCAGGACGGCGATGCGCAGCAGCTGGGGCCGTATGTGGGTCTCGGACGGATGCGGTGCGGCGGCCCGCCCGGCCGGCCTGCCGTGCCGACCGCCTTCGCGGCGGTCTGCGCGGGCGGCCGGCTGGCGAAGCTGAGACATACGGCGTCCTCGTCCTTGGTTCCGTGGGGGGTCTGTGGCAGCGGTCGCGACGTCGGCCAGGGCGACCCGGCGTCGCGCGGCGGGCACTCACGGTAGTCGTCAACGCCTCATGTGCGGTGGGCAGTTGCCAAACTCCGGCGGCCGACGTCCCGCTCTGGTATGAGTCCTCGTACGGCAGTCCGATTGCCCGATCGGACACCCGTTCGCCCAGGCCGGAATGTCAGTGCCCTCCCGTACGGTCTGCTCCCATGGCAACGAGATTCGACCTCACGCTCGACTGCGCGGACGCGCCGCTGCTCGCCGACTTCTGGCGGACGGCGCTCGGTTACGTGGACGCGCCCCCGCCCGCGCCGTTCGCGACGCGCGAGGAGTGGCTCGCGTCGTTCGGCCCGCTGCCGGGCGGCGGCGACGGGGCGGGCGACGCCGCGGACGACGGGGCGTGGCTGTGCGATCCGGCGGGGGTGGGGCCGCGGCTGAGCATCCTGACGGTGCCGGAGCCGAAGACGGCGAAGAACCGGCTGCACATCGACGTGCGGGTGCCGGGGCACGGTGCACCGGAGGAGCGCTGGGCCCGCATCGAGTCGGAGGCGGACCGACTGGTGCGGGCGGGCGGCACGATCCTGGACGAGTTCGACGGCCACCACATCCTGATGGCCGATCCGGAGGGGAACGAGTTCTGTGTCGCGGCGGCGACCGGCTGAGCCGGGCGGCTGCTCAGCTGCCGCCGGTCAGGCGGTGGCGGCGCAGCCACGCGTCCAGGCGGTCGTAGGCGTGCTCGCGGACGGCGGGCAGCGAGAGGAAGACGTCGTGGCGGGCGTCGGGGATCGGGGTGTCGGTGGTGTCGCCGCCGAGGCTGCCGGCCCACTGGGCGATCTGCCGGACGTCGAGGACGGTGTCGGCGCGGTCGCTGGCCTCGCTGTACGCGGCCGAGTAGTGCGTCTTGTCCGAGCGCAGCACCAGGGTGGGGACGCCCACGTCGAGGCCGCGGTGCAGGGCGGCGTGGCCGCGTCGCACGGCGTTGAGCCAGCCGACCGTCACGGGGAAGCCGTGCAGGGGCTTGAGGTCGAGGTCGAAGTCCCATTCGCCGGTGCCGCTGGTGTGCAGGGTGTCGCCGTAGACGCTGCTGGGGAGGTCGAGGGCGCGGAAGGGGCGCAGGCGCGCGAGGGCGCGCAGGGCCCAGGTGACGGGTCCGCGCAGCACGGGCTTGCCCTGCAGGTCGAGCCAGGGGCTGTTGAGGACGAGGCCGCTGACCGGCGCGGGGCGTCCGGCGCGGCGCCGGCGGTCCAGGTAGAGCGGGGTGATGAGGCCGCCGGTGGAGTGGGCGACGACGAGGACCGGCCGTCCGGGGTGGTCCTCGGCGACGACGTCGAGGGCGCGGTCGAGGTCGGTGTCGTAGCGGGCGAGGTCCGACGCGTAATGGGCGGTCTGTCCGGGGCGGCGGGCCCGGCCGCACTTGCGCAGGTCGAGGCCGTAGAAGGCGAGTCCGCGCGCGGCGAAGAAGTCGGCGAGTCCGGTCTGGAAGAAGTAGTCGGAGAAGCCGTGCACGTACAGGACGGCTCCGTCGGTCCGCTCCCCGGGCCGGACGGTCCGGCGCACGACGACCGCCGCGACCTGCCCCTCCCCCTCGGGGTCGGGGCCGAGTTCGAGGGTGCGTCGCTCGTAGCCGTCGCCGAGGACGTCGGGCTGCCAGTCCGACGGTTCGGTGGGGGGCGCGAGGGGACGCAGGCTGCGGGCCAGGTCGGTGCGGAGCGTGGTGAGCGCGTCCAGGGTGTAGTTCTGGCGCATCAGCCAGGGGCTGCGGTCGCCCTGCCGGGGGAAGCTGTCCGCGGCGCGCCGGACGTAGCCGGACGCCAGGTCGAGCAGCGGGCGCGGGGTGAGCTCCCGGTCCGGCTGCGGGGCGACGGCGGTGTGCCGCTCGCGGTCCATCCAGCCGAGGACCTTGCAGACCAGACGGTGGGTCAGGTCGGCGCGCAGGGTCCAGGACGCGTTGGTGTATCCCACGCAGACGGCGAAGTTCGGTACGCCGCTGATCATGGCGCCCTGCCAGATGTACCGCTCGGAGAGGTCGACCTCGCGGCCGTCCACGCGGGGCCGGATGCCGCCGAAGGGCAGGAGCCGGAGGCCGGTGGCGGTGACGACGACGTCCGCTTCGAGGACCTCGCCGGAGCGCAGCAGGACGCCCTCGGGGACGAAGCGGTCGATGTGGTCGGTGACGACCCGTGCGGTGCCGGCCCTGACCGCCTTGAAGAGGTCGCCGTCGGGCACGGCGCACAGCCGCTGGTCCCACGGGTCGTACGTCGGGGTGAAGTGCTCGGCCACGAGTCCCGCGTCACCGACGAACTTGGTGGACAGCCGGTTCAGGACCTTGCGGGCGGACTGCGGACGGCGGCGGCAGTACTGGTACACGGCGGTGGTGACCGCGATGTTCTTGGCGCGGACGGCGCGGTGCGCCCACCGGTCCGGAAGGACGGCCCTGATCCTCTCGGCGGCCGCGTCCTTCTGCGGCACGGGGCTGATCCAGGTGGGGCTGCGCTGCAGCATCGTCACGTGCGCGGCGGCGTCCTCGCCCTGGAGCAGCGACGGTACGAGGGTGACGGCGGTGGCGCCCGAGCCGATCACGACGACGTGCTTGCCCGAGTGGTCCAGGTCGTCGGGCCAGAACTGCGGGTGCGCGATGCGGCCCTCGAAGGTGTCCGCTCCGGCGAACTCGGGGGCGTGCGGCCGCTCGTAGTCGTAGTAGCCCGCGCACGCGTACAGGAAGCCGCACGTCAGGGTGCGCCGCTCCCGGCTGCGGGGGTCCTCGACGGTCACCGTCCAGCGGCTCGCGGCACTGTCGAAGTCGGCCGCCACGACCCTGCTGGAGTACCGGATGCGCCGGTCGATGCCGAACTCCCGGGCGGTGTCCCGGATGTAGGCCAGGATCGACGGGCCGTCCGCGAGCGTCTTCCCGCCGGTCCAGGGGCGGAAGGGGTAGCCCAGGGTGTACATGTCGGAGTCAGAGCGCACGCCGGGGTAGCGGAACAGGTCCCAGGTGCCGCCCAGGTCCTCGCGCGCCTCCAGGATCGTGTACGTGGCTCCGGGCCGCGCCTCCTGCAGCCGGTACGCGGCACCGATCCCGGACAGGCCGGCTCCGACGATCAGCACGTCCAGGTGCTCGGTGGCGGACGCGGCGGGGGCGGACGCGGTGGCGGCGGACGTGCTGCCGGAGGGGGGCGAGGTGAGGGCCATGGCACTCAGTGTCCGGTGTCGGGCCCTCCCTTTCTTGCCCGAGTGCGACATAGATTTGGCCGAGCGCGACAGAGGCGAGGGGGTTCACGGTGTACATCCGGTCCGCGGCGCTGCGCGGCTTCCGCTCGACGGTCGCCGAACTGGGCGGGGACGCCGAGCGGTTCGTGCGGGCGGCCGGTCTGGGCGCGAGCGCCCTGGACACCGACGACGAGCTGATCTCCGAGCAGGCGACGGCCACGGCGCTGGAGATCGCCGCTCATGAACTGGCCTGCCCCGACCTGGGGTTGCGGATGGCGGCCCGCCAGGACATCGCGATGCTCGGTTCGCTGGCGGTGGCGGTGCAGCACTCGCCGACGCTGGGGGACGCGCTGGAGTGCACGTCCCGCTATCTGTTCGTGCACAGCCGTTCCCTGTCGCTGACGCTGGGTGCCGACCCGGCCGGCGAGCCGGGCACGGCCGCCCTCCTGTACGGTCCCGCGTCCTCCTCGGGCCCGGTGCAGGGCACGGACTGCGGGTTGGGGTTCGTGCACCGGGCGATCCGCTTCCTCGTCGGGGGCGGGTACGGACTGCGCGGCGTCGAACTGCCCTACCGGCCGGCCGCGCCGCCCGGCCGCCACGAGGAGTTCTTCGGCGCGCCGGTCCGGATCGGCCGGCTCGCCCGGGCGGCGGCGCTGCGGGTCCCGACGCGGCTGCTGCACCACGCGATGGGCGACGTCAACGAGAACCTGCGCCGCCTCGCCCTGGCGTTCCTCGCCGAGCAGGCGCCGGGGCGGGTCTCGACCGTCACGCCCCAGGTGCGGGCGGCCGTCCAGGAGTCGCTGGGCACCCGACCGGTCGCCACGCACACGGTGGCGACCCTGCTGTCGCTGCACCCGCGGACCCTCCAGCGGCGGCTGGCGGCGGAGGGCACGTCCTTCGGCGCGGTCGTCGACGACGTGCGCCGGCACACGGCCCGCCGCCTGCTCACCACCACGGACCTGCCGATCGGCCAGATCGCGGCGCTCCTCGGCTTCGCCGAACAGTCGGCGCTCTCCCGGGCGGCACGCCGCTGGTGGGACGCGTCGCCGCGCGCGGTACGGGCGGCGGGACCCACGGGCGGTCACTGAGACGGGGCGTGCGGGCCCGGCCCGGCCCGGCCCGGCCCGGCCGGCTGCGCCCCACCCCGCCCCACCCCACCCCGCCCGCCATGCCGCGACGCTGATCACGCGCCCCCGTACGGAAGTCGCGCCGCTGATCACCCGCCCCCGTACCGAGGTCGCGCCGCCGATCACCCGACCCCAGTACGGCAGTACGGCAGTACGGCGACACGGCCCTACGGAGCGACCGCGACCTCCGGCTCCCCCGAGTCCGCCAGCGGCCCGGCCACCGGCCACCCGCCCTGCGGAAGCGCGGCGACCGGGCGCCACCACTGCTCCGTGGGCAGGGTCTCGGCGGCCGGTTCGAAGGGCTCGCCCGGGCGCGGCAGGGCGATGCGCGCGGCGGTCCTGCGGGCGGCGGTGACGGTGCCCTCGCCCGGCTCGGTCCAGGCGTGCGGCGCCAGATTGAACGTGGCCCAGTGGATCGGCAGCATCGGCCCGGAGACGGGACCGCCCTGGAGGTCGAGATGGGCGCGCACGCCCTGCTCGGGGGTCATGTGGATGTCGGGCCAGAAGTCGGAGTAGGCACCGATCTGGATCATCGTCGCGTCGAACGGACCGAACTCGGCGCCGATGTCCTCGAAACCCTGGAAGTACCCGGTGTCACCGCTGTGGAAGACGCGGTGCTCGGACCCGGCGGCGACCCAGGACGCCCACAGGCTGTGCTGCTGGTTGCGCAGGCCGCGGCCGCAGAAGTGGCGGGCGGGCGTGGCCGTGAGGGTCACTCCGGCGACCGTCGTCGACTCGTGCCAGTCCAGCTCGCGCAGCCGGTCCGCCGGGACGCCCCAGTGCTCCAGGTGAGCGCCGACGCCGAGCGGCACCGCGAAGACGGTGTCGGTGTCGGCCAGTGCCTGGATCGTGGGCATGTCCAGGTGGTCGTAGTGGTCGTGCGAGATCACGACCACGTCGACCGGGCCGAGCGCGGCGAGCGGCAGCGGCACCGGGTGCAGCCGCTTGGGTCCCACGAAGGCGAACGGCGAGCAGCGGTCCCCCCACACCGGGTCGAAGAGCACGCGGACGCCGTCGATCTCCGCGAGGACGCTGGAGTGCCCCATCCAGGTGATGCGCAGCCCGCTCACCGGCGGCTTCGCCAGGTCGGCGAGGGTCGTGGCGTGCACCGGGACGGTGCCGGTGGGGGCGCGGCGGGCGCGCTCCTCCTTGCGGAAGTAGACCTTCGCGAACTCGACCATCGAGCCGTCGGGCCGGGTGCGGGCGCCCTCCGGGTTCTGGAAGGAGCCGTCCGCGAAGTTCGGCGACGAGCGGATCCGCGCCAGGCGGGCCCCCGTGGGCTCGGCGCCGAAGGCGGCGGGCTGCAGCGAACGCAGTCCGGAACTCAGGGAACGTGACACGGCGCCTCCCGTTGATCGATCAGGGATTCCATTATGTGCGCCGCCACCGACAGCGCGCCGCGACCCCCGTCACGACCCCGCGGCCCGAACTGATCCATCATTCAGTAACCGCTCCATTGACAGGGCTCTCGAAGGCTTCGGATACTGACCGACGATTCAGTAAATCCTCTTGGAGGCACCGTGTCGGAACTCCCCACCGAGCTGGTCCCGCTCACCCCCGAGCAGCACGCCGTCGTGGATCTCGCGCGGTCGTTCGCGGCCGACGAGATCCGCCCGCGCGCGCGGGCCGTCGACGAGGCGGACGTGGAGACGCCCTGGGACCTGTGGCGCAGGGCGGCCGAGGTCGGCATCACCGGGTTCATGCTTCCCGAGGAGTACGGGGGCGGCGGCTGCACGGACGTGTTCACCCAGTGCCTCGTCCAGGAGGAGCTCTGCGTGGGCGACCTGGGCATCGGCAACCTGCTCTGCTCGAACGGGTTCTTCGCCGACCCCGTGCTCGCGCTGGGCACCGAGGAGCAGAAGCGCGCCTGGCTGACGCCGCTCACCGGCCCCGACACCCCGATGACCTCGCTGGCCACCACCGAACCCGGCTCGGGTTCCGACGCCGCGTCCATCACCACGGCGGCGGTCCGCACCGCGGGCGGCTACCTGCTCAACGGCCAGAAGGCGTGGATCTCGAACGCGGGCGAGGCCGAGCAGTACGTCGTGTTCGCCAAGACCGAACCCACGATGCGCTCGCGCGGCGTGACCGCCTTCCTGCTGCGCAAGGACACCCCAGGCGTCACCTTCGGCGAGCCGATGCGCAAGATGGGCCAGCGCGCCATCGTGTGCCGCGAGATCTTCTTCTCCGACGCGTTCGTGCCCGAGGAGAACCGGCTCGGTGACGAAGGTCAGGGCTTCGTCGGCCTGATGCGCACCTTCGACGTCTCGCGCGCCGTGCTCGGCGCGGCGGCCACGGGCGTGGCCCGCGCCGCCTACGCGTACGCGCGCGACTACGCGCGCACGCGCGTGCAGTTCGGCAAGCCGATCATCGAGCACCAGGCCGTCGCGTTCCGGCTCGCGGACATGCGCACCCGGGTCGAGCAGGCCCGCCTGATGACGTGGCGCGCGGCCCGTCGCCTGGACGCGGGTCTGGACGCCACCACGGAGGCGGCCATGGCGAAGCTCACCGCGTCGGAGACCGCCGCGTACTGCACCTGGGCGGCCGTCCAGACCCTCGGCGGCTGGGGCTACTCGCGGGAGTTCCCGGTCGAACAGTGGATGCGGGACGCCAAGCTGGAGGAGATCGAGGAGGGCACGTCCGACATCATGCGCCTGATCATCTCGAGGTCGCTGTGACGGCGGCGATGCGTCTGACCGGCGGCGAGGCCGTCGTGCGCGCCCTCGCCGCGCACGGCGTCGTCCGCGCCTTCGGCATCCCCGGCACCCACAACCTGGAGATCTACCGGCACCTGCCGGCGTACGGCGTCGAGCACGTGGCGCCGCGGCACGAGCAGGGCGCCGGGTACGCGGCCGACGCCCACGCGCGCGTGACGGGCGCGCCGGGCGTCGCGATCACCACGACGGGCCCGGCCCTCCTGAACATCGCGGCGGCCGTCGGCCAGGCCTACTCGGACAGCGTCCCGCTGCTCGTGGTCTCCCCCGGCATGCCGCTGCGCCACCCGCGCCAGTCGACGGGGCTGCTGCACGAGACGCGCAGCCAGAGCGAGGCGCTGCGGGGCGTCGCCGCGTTCAGCCACCGGGTGTCGTCGGTGGCGGAGATCGGCGCGGCGGTGGCCCGCGCGTTCACCCTGTTCCGTTCGCAGCGGCCGCGTCCCGCACACATCGAGGTGCCGCTCGACCTCCTGACGGCGACGGAACCGGCGGGCCCGGTCCTCCTCGCCCCGCCCGCCAGGCCGGGCACCCCGGCGCCGGAGCACCTCGAACGGGCCGCCGCGCTCCTGGCGAACGCCGAGCGCCCGGCGCTGGTCCTGGGCGGCGGCGCCCGCGGCGCGGCGGCTCAGTGCCTCGCCCTGGCCGAGCGGCTGTCGGCACCGGTCGTCACCACGGCCAACGGCAAGGCGGTCGTGGACGAGCACCACCCGCTCTCCCTCGGGGTGTCCCTGCACAGCCCCACGGTCCAGAAGTGGCTCGCGGCCCGCGACGTCGTCCTCGCGGTGGGCACCGAGCTGGCCGAGTCGGACCTGTGGTCCGATCCGCCGCCCCTGGAAGGCGCGTTGATCCGCGTCGACGTGGATCCGGCGCAGATGTACGCGAACCACGTCGCGGACGTACCTCTGGTCGGCGATGCTTCGGCGACCCTCATGGCACTGGCGGAGCTGATGCGTCCCGCCAGGGGCGCGGGAAAGGGCGCGGGCGACCACGACGAACCGGCCCCCGCCCGGGCACCCGGGTCCCCCACCCCCGTAGGCGCCCACACAGAGGCCGCAGCCCTGCGGACGACCCGCGACGACGAGACCCGCGCGCGGGACGCCCACTGGCTCCCGTACCTCGCCGCCGTCCAGGAGACCCTCGCCCCGGACGCCGTCGTCACCTCGGACAGCGCCCAGTGCTGCTACTACGGCGCGCTGCCCCACCTCACCCTGGGCCCGGAGGCCCGCTACCTCCACCCGACCGGCTTCGGCACGCTCGGCTACGCCCTCCCCGCCGCGATCGGCGCGAAGTCCGCCCACCCCGACCGGCACGTCGTGGCGCTCAGCGGCGACGGCGGCCTCCAGTTCACCGTGCAGGAGCTGGCCACGGCCGCCGAGCTCCGACTGCCGCTCCCCGTCGTCGTGTTCGACAACGCGGGCTACGGCGAGATCCGCGACGAGATGACCGCACGCGGCGACACTCCTGTCGCGGTGAACCACGCGCGCGTGGACCTGGCCGCGCTCGCCCGCGCCTACGGAGGACACGGCGCCACCGCCCGCTCCCCCGGCGAACTGGCCGCGCTCCTGGCCACCGCCCTCACCACACCGGGCCCCACCCTGATCACCGTCCACGAGGAGACCGCATGACCACCCCCACGACACCCCTCATCCAGCTGACCTGGACCGACCACGTGACGGGCCGCAACGGCTACCTGGTCGTCGACCGCCTCGTCAGGGGGGTCTCCAGCGGGGGCCTGCGGATGCGGCCCGGCTGCACCCTCGACGAGGTGGCGGGGCTGGCGCGCGGCATGACCATGAAGGAGGCGCTGCACTACGACCCGCAGGGCCGGTACATCCCGCTCGGCGGGGCCAAGGGCGGCATCGACTGCGACCCGCGGGACCCGGAGGCGTACGGCGTCCTGGTGCGCTACCTCCGGGCCATGCGCCCGCACATCGAGTCCTTCTGGACCACCGGCGAGGACCTGGGGCTGACGCAGGACCTGGTCGACAGGGCGGCGGCGGAGGCGGGCCTCGTGTCGTCCATCCAGGCCGTGTACCCGCTCCTCGACGACGAGGCGGCCGCGCGCGAGCGGCTCGCCGCCGCCTTCGCGGTCGACGTCGACGGGATCGGCCTGGACGAACTCGTGGGCGGCTGCGGGGTCGCCGAGTCCGTGCTCGTCGCCCTCGACCGGGCCGGCGTCCCGCACGAGGGCACCCGGGTCGCGCTCCAGGGGCTCGGCACGATGGGCGGCGCGACGGCCCGCTTCCTGGCGCGGGCAGGGCTGCGGGTGGTCGCGGTCGCCGACCTGAAGGGGACCGTCGCCAACGACGCGGGCCTCGACGTGGAGGCCCTGCTCGCGGCCCGCGACGCCTACGGGACCGTGGACCGCACCGCGCTGCGCCCGCAGGACCGTGAACTCCCGTCCGACGCCTGGCTGTCGGCCGACGCGGACGTGCTGGTGCCGGCCGCGGTGTCGTACGCGATCGACGCGGCGAACCAGGGCCGGATCACCGCCCGCTGGATCGTCGAGGCAGCCAACATGCCGGTCCTCGCCGAGGCGGAGGAACTCCTCGCGGCGCGCGGCGTCACGGTCCTGCCGGACGTGGTCGTCAACTCCGGGACTAACGCCTGGTGGTGGTGGACCCTGTTCGGCGACATCGGCGCCGACGCCGACGAGGCGTTCGCGTACACGCGGCGCTCGATGCGTGCGCTCATCGACCAGATGCTGGCGCGCGCCGAGTCCGACGGGACGACCCCGCGGGCCGCCGCGCACGCGATCGTCGCCGACCGGCTGCCCGTGCTCGCGGAGCGGTTCGGGTGGTACCGGTGACCGCGCCCGCCGCACCTTCGGCGGACGACGGCCCCGCCACGCCCGCCGCACCCCCGGCGGACGACGGCCTCACCGTGCTCTACGACCCGGCGTCCGTCGCGGTCGTGGGCGCCTCCGACAACCCGGAGAAGTGGGGCTACTGGCTGGCCACCGGCGCGCTGAGCGGCCGGGCGCGGCGCGCCGTCCACCTGGTCAACCACAAGGGCGGCGGGCTGGCGGGCGAGCCGTTCCTGCCGGATCTGGCGGCGCTGTCGGACCCGCCGGAGCACGTGGTCGTCGCGGTGCCGCCCCGCCACGTGCGGCCGGTGGTCGCCGAGGGACTGGCCGCGGGGGCGCGCTGCTTCACCGTCATCACGTCCGGCGGGGCGGGCGGCGCGCAGGAGCGGGCCCTCGCGCAGCTGGTCACCTCGAACGGCGCGCGGCTGCTCGGCCCGAACTGCATGGGCGTCGTCGACACGACGAGCCAACTGCGGCTCAGCTGGGGCGACTTCCCGGCGGGCGGGCTCGGCCTCGTCTCGCAGAGCGGGAACCTGGCGCTGGAGATCGGCCGGCAGCTCGCCCGCGCGGGCCAGGGCTTCTCCCGGTTCGTCTCGCTGGGCAACCAGCGGGACATCGACGCCGCGGACGCCCTGGCGTCGTTGATCGCCCACGAGCCGACGAGAGCGATCGCGGCGTACGTGGAGGACTTCCGGGACGGCCGGCGCCTCGCGGGCGTCCTGGCGGCCGCTCACGCCGCGGGCAAGCCGGTCCTGCTGCTGACCGTGGGGCGCAGTGGGGCCGCGGGCCGCGCGGCCGCCTCCCACACCGGCGCCCTCGTCAGCCCGTACGCCACGGTCGCCGCGGTGTGCCGGGACGCGGGGGCGCTGCTCCTCGGCTCGGCGGGCGAACTCGTCGACGTCGCCGTGCACTTGATGGCGCTGCGGGCCCGGCCGGCCGTCC
>NZ_JASERH010000119.1:0-1129 GCF_030766975.1 Streptomyces sp. KL116D
AGTGTCCTGAGTCGTTAATTCGTGTGCAGTATGCGGCGAGGGTGTCGAGGATGTCGTCGGCAGCCTTCGTCCAGACGAACGGCTTCGGGTTCTTGTTCCACTCGTTGATCCAGCCGCGGATGTCCCGTTCGAGTTCAACAACGCTGTGGTGGGCCGAGCGGCGGAGTTTGCGGCAGGTCAGCTCGGCGAACCAGCGCTCGACGAGGTTGAGCCAGGACGCGGAGGTGGGCGTGAAGTGCAGGTGGAAGCGGGGGTGGCGAAGCAGCCACTTCTTGACCGACTCGGTCTTGTGGGTGGCGTAGTTGTCCAGGGCCAGGTGGAGTTCGAGGTCTTTGGGGACGGCGGCGTCGATGACCTTCAGGAAGCGGAGGAACTCCTGGTGGCGGTGGCGGCGGTAGTGCTGGGCTATGACCGAGCCGGAGGCGATGTCCAGGGCGGCGAACAGGCTGGTCGTGCCGTGCCGGACGTAATCGTGGGTCATCCTCGCCGGCGTGGTCGGTGCCATCGGCAGCACGGGCTGGGTCCGGTCCAATGCCTGGATCTGCGACTTCTCGTCCACCGCCAGGACCAGGGCGTTCTCCGGCGGGGACAGGTAAATGCCCACCACGTCACGGACCTTGGTCACGAACTGCGGGTCGGTCGACAGCTTCCACGTCTCCACGATGTGCGGCTTGAGTCCGAACGCCCGCCAGATCCGCGAGACCGCCGACTGCGACATGCCCGCCGCCCCGGCCATCGAACGCGTCGACCAGTGCGAATCGCCCGTCGGCGGCTCCTGGCCAAGGGTCTTGGCGACCAGTGCCTCGACCTGCTCGTCCGTGATCTTCCGCGGCGCCCCCGGACGCGGCCGGTCCACCAGGCCCTCCAGCCGGTCCGCGGCGAACCGGGAGCGCCACTTGCGCACCGTCTCCCGCGAGACACCCAGATCGTCCGCGACCCGCGCATTCGACAGACCGTCCGCACACGCCAGCACGATCCTCGACCGCAGCACCAGTGCCTGCGAGGCGGTCTGCTTGCGCAACCAGCCCCGCATCACTCGGCGTTCGTGATCGGACAGCTCCAGCGGCAACGACTTCGGACCGGGCATTGACCCACCCTACAACCGCAAGCGAACTAACGACTCAGGACA
>NZ_JASERH010000120.1:0-30043 GCF_030766975.1 Streptomyces sp. KL116D
AGATAACCCGAAACAATTGCTGGGCTGAGCGTGACGGGCACCTACGACGACCCGTCGCCCAGCGCTCAGCAGGTGGCCCTGGACCATGCTCCTGAGCCGTCGAGCCTGACGGTGGCCTTCCGCCCGGATGGCTGCTCTGAGGGCACAGGCGGTGCTCTGGTCGTGGGCGATCCGGCCCTGGCCCGAACGACGTGGCGGGCCGGATGCCCATCTCCAGGAGCTTCGTCCTGCTAGTGGCTGATCTTTGTCCAACTTTCGGCGAGGTCCTCGTCGGAGAGGGAAAGTCCCGCCCTGCGATGTTCTCGCGCAGGTGGCCAACACCTTATCGCAGGTAGCCGGGGATGAGCAGGATGTTCAAGACCGCCGCAGCAGCCAGGCCAGGATGCAGATCGACACGATGCGGCACCGCCGACGGTCACGGCGGGAGCCAGCCATGACCGCAGCGGCGAGCCGCCGAGCGAAGATCCAAGACGCATGGCTCTAGACATCGATGATATCAAATGACGCGTTTTGTCTGTCCCATGTGGAATGAGCATTGCACATAGCCCCAGACCATCTATCTCTGCAGACACGTTAGTGCTTAGCACCGTGCGACTGAAAACATATATTTTACCCATAGCCTGATTGCCTTCAACGCTGAGATGTTCACGAGAGCCTGAAGGCTATGAGGCGATGGTCGGCCCTTTGTGGTACCGCCTTCGAGCTGAGACTTGCACAGCCTGATGAATTGAGGCTGAGGATCCTTAGGTTTTGGATTCCGCGCGGGCAACCCCGCCTCGGCTGGAGGCCAGCCTCCTGTTGACCGTGACCGCACCGACCTTGGTCACGATGTGCAGCGATGCAGAGTAGGGTGCAGCGCCTCACGGATCAGCTACAGACGCGTGGTCCGTATGCGCCTGGCGGCGTCGATGCGGGTGATCCCGTGGGCGGCGGCTTCGGGCGCAGGACGGCGAGTGAGTGCCGTCGCGGTCTGCCGGCGGGCCCATGACGCGGGGGCCTGCCAGCTGCATGGCGCCGGTAGCCGAAGCGTGACGGTCAGATCGTCTAGGGTCCAGGGTGCCGGCCGGTGATGCGGCGGGCGCTCGTGGTTTACGGTCATGTCGTCGATGCTCGCCCCGGCGGTCCGGTGCTGCTTCCAATACCGATACGGCGCCCGTCTACCTGGCGGGTATCACCGCCGCTGCTGTGGTCAGCGGGACATCTGGAGCACCCGGGCGAGCCGAGGTACGCGGCCGCTGTCGCGGAGTGAACTGCACTTCGGCCGTGCCGCCGAGCGCCCGGCATGGCCCAGCTACCGCTGTCCCGGGCGATCCAGCAGCTGGAGCGACTGTCTCTGTTGGAACGCAACCGCCGCGGCGTCTCTCTGACCGACGCCGAGGTGTTGCCGCGAGGCCAGCCTCGACATGGACCGTCGCCGCCGTTCGCCGCTGCACCCGCTCGCGGCCGGTGGCGCCGAGACGTCGGGCGGCCCCCGAAAGCGTCTCTGCCCTGGCGGTGAAGGCCGGCGCGTCCCACGAACTGCTGCACACCTCGACGCCTACGCGGCCGAGCCCGACGCCGTTGACGTCGAGGTATGCCGCCGAGCGGCAATGCGTGATCAAGAAGGAATGCTGCGCGACGGCCGCTGACGTGGCGCTCATGCACGCGCCGTTCAACTCCCCTCGCCGGGTTCGACAGCGAAGAACTGATGACTGAGGGGCAGATCGCCGTCCTGCTCGCCGGGCACCGCCTCGCTGCAAGACGCCATCCTGAGGCGCGATGATTGTTGATATCTTGATTCTCTTGTTTTGGTTTGTTATTCCAGAGATAGACAACTCATCTTTAACTGAATTTGAGAGATCCATGGAGACTAGATGTGGTTGGCGACGGATGTTTGACATGGCACTGCCCCGGACTCGGCCCGGCGCCTGGCTGCTGGTGGGCCGAGGCTATCACCGCAGTCCCTGACCGACGCACCTCCCGTCGTCACCCATATCGCCTGGCCCGCGCTACAGCCGTCTCCTCTGCTCTCGCCGGGCTGATCCAGCACTGCGCAGCAACACGGCTTTTGACCCGCCGGTCACCTGCCATCGCGGCGCGCCGGCCGCCGTCCCCATCGACGCCACCAGGTGACGCCGCTGTCCGCGGCTGGCCGCATGAGCTCAGTCGGGACCCCCAACTCGCCCTGCATAGCGGGATACTGGGTCTGTCTGACGATTAAGAGGCTTGAGAGGCTGCGGAGCAGTGGAATTCACGCGGAGGTCAGGTCGTCCAGGTCCGGTCGGGGGACGGGGACGCGGCACGCTGCGCTGTCGTGGGTGGGAGCTCGCGGGGCTGCTCGCTGCGCAACAGTCCTGGCCGAGCATGCCGACCGGGTGACGGTCGTGGGCAGGACCGGCACGGATGATGCAGGACATCGGGCCCGGCGTGCCGCAGCCCGGCATCCACATGTCCTGGCTGGAGGGCGGGGCCAGTTGGCGCTGGAGTCGCTGCTGCCGGGGTTCCTGGCCGAGCTGCGGCGGCTCGGGCGCCGCCAGCGGTCGGGATGCCCTCGGACATGGTGCTGTGGCAGGACGGGCAAGTTGGTTCAGACGACCGCCGACGATGTCGCACATCTATACCGGCTCCGGGCGCAGCTGGGAGGAGCTGGTACGGCGGCGCGTCACTTGCCCATCCGGTGATCGACGTGGTGGAGGGACCGACGCTCGCCGGGTTCCTCAGTGACGCCTCGCGCTTGACGCGTGCTGGTGCCGGGATCGCTCCGGCGCTTCCCGAGGAAGGAACAGGCCGTGAGGGCGGACCCTGCCAGTCGTGGATGCGTCCGGCGGCACGAAGGCCCGCCAGTGGCTGGAGGCGATCGGGGCCGAAGCGCCGCAGCACGAGGTGAGACCATCGACACGGGACCTCGGCCTACTCCTCCCGTGTCTGCCAGATGGAAAGAGTGGTGTCCTCGACGCGAGCACCCTGGCGGGCCACTACTGCGTCTCATCAGTCCCGCGCAGACCCACGCCGGTGGAGCGCTGCCGTTGGAGGACGGCACCCATCTGGTGTCATCGTGTCGGGGCTGCGATGACGAACCGCCCTACGGACGACGAGCAGTTCTGGGCGTACGTCAGAGAAAAGCTTGCCGCATCCGCTGCTGCATCAGTGGATGGACGAGGCCGAACCCGCTCCCGTCGGCGTTCGGCTATCGGCGTGACGGCGCATTCGCCGCCGTTACGACCGCCCGGCCGCCGCCCGGCAGGCTTCGCTTGCCACCGGCGACGCCCTGTGTCATCGTTCAGCGGTCTACGGGCGCGATTAGCCGCCGCGGCGATGAGTGCGCCGATAGCCCTGCGCGACGCCCTGGCTAGCCGATCCACGGCGGACTCCCACCACGCGGCGCGTGCGGCAGCGGTCCTCGATGCGTCTCGGCAGGCATGGGACATCTCCGCCGGGGCGGACCGCTTCATGCCGGGCGCGGTGGGGACGGCCGCGGCCGCCGGGTCGGCGGACCGGGTCGCCAACTGGTACCTGCAGCGTGCGATGGGCGCTACCTCGCCGATCCTCTGGTGGGATCGGCTCTCCGCTCCCGTGCTGGACCTCTGCGCGCGCGTCACCAGCCTGTTCGCTCCATCGGTAGCCCGGGCCGTCCTCTTCCGGCCCCTGACGCCGACGCCCACCGAACCGCCGACGACACCGGAGGAACCCGCAGCCTGAGCCAGGGCGATCCCCGGGCCGACGCCCGAAGAGCATGGCCGCGCATCACCATGCTCAGTGTTGAACTCGCTGTTCGGCGCAGGGCTGGGCGGCTCGGATGCTGTCACTGATCCGCTCGATGAGGCCGAGGGCGTGGGCCAGGGCGCGGCGCTCGTCCTCGTCCAGCGTCTCCTCCATCGCGTCGGCGAGTGCACCCGACTTCGCTGACGGCAGGTCCGCGCGTCGAGCGCCTTCCTTCCCCGCCTTCGTCGGGTGAGAACCTTCCGGCGGGCGTCGCCCGGGTCCGGCCGCGTGGCCAGGAAGCCCGCCTCGGTCAGTTCCCTGACGGTCGTGGCGGTTGTCTGGTGTCGCACGCCGCGCGCGCCGCCAGGTCGGTCGTGGTCATCGGCCCCCGTGTGTCGAGGAGGCCGAGCACCGCAGCCGGGACGGACGCGAGCCGGTCGACGGTACGGGTGCTGCGGACCAGGGTGCCGACAACTTCCCGGAGTTGGGCGGCCAACTGGTGGGGAGGGGGCTGGTGGCTTCGAGGGCGCATCCTTCACGTCTGCCAGCTTAGCAGTGGAGTACAGGGAGCCCTGTATTACAGGGTTCCCTGTAGTGCAGGGTGCACTGTATATATTGTGCAGTGAAACCTGTGCATCAGAGTCTTCACATCAGGGGCCGGGCCGCAGGGGCCCGTGCAGCCATCGATGGGAGTACAGCAGTGCAGCTGGTCAAGCACGCCCACGCATGTGTGTCGTTGGTCAAGGACGGTGGACGGATCGCCATCGACCCCGGGACGTTCACCCCGACGCGAAAGAGGTGGTGGCGGCCGCCGAC
This sequence comes from Streptomyces sp. KL116D, assembly GCF_030766975.1. Lineage (NCBI taxonomy): Bacteria > Bacillati > Actinomycetota > Actinomycetes > Kitasatosporales > Streptomycetaceae > Streptomyces > Streptomyces sp. KL116D. The sequence goes on from NZ_JASERH010000120.1 coordinate 4,498, forward strand.
GCCGTCCTGATCACGCACGACCACTTCGATCACTTCGACGAAGCTGATCGCCCACGCCCTGGACGCCCCGTCCCGGCCTGCGGGTCTACGGGCCGGCCTCAGTGGTGGGACGTTGGGCGGCCCGGCGCGGCCAGGTCACCGCAGTCGACGAGCGACCGCTTCGAAGTCGCTGGTTTCGACATCGTGGTCTCCGGCGAACTGCATGCCCCGATCCACCGTGACATCCCCCGCGTCGCCAACGTCGGCTGTCTCGTCGACGCGCCTCTACCACCCCCGGCGACGCCTACGACGTACCTCCGCGCCTGTCGACACGCTGCTGCTGCCCACCAGCGGGCCGTGGACCCAACTCGGCCGAGCGGCCGACTACGTTCATGCGAGGTCGTGCGCCCAGCCGCCTGGGTCCAGATCCGACGGATCGCGCTCAGCCGGCGCGACAGTGAGTCCGTGGCTCGGTTTCCCTGAGCGCGGCGCTGACCGACGTGCCCCTGACCATCTCCTCCCGGAGGGCGACACCATCACTGTATGAGCCGCGCGGAGCGGCCGGCCGCGCACCGCTGCTGTTCAGGTGCGCGGCCGAACGCTGCCGACCCGGATCCTAGGCCGCGTTCGGCCGCCGACAGCTGCGCTGCAGGCCTGACGGCCGGGTTCCAGCAAGCGACCGGTGGAGGGTGGGGGCCCGTGACGCCTGGCACGGATCTGCTTCGGATCGATCGGAATCTCGGCGCGCCGTGTTCTCGGCATCGCTCCTCGGCGCAGCTGCCGCGCCACTGGTCCCACTGCGCAGCGGCTGTACTGGTTCTGCCAGTCGTCGCCATGAACTTGCGTCGTAGCTGGACTGGCCGATGCGCTTCAGGTCCGACTCGTCGTTGTGCCAGATGCCGTTGCTCGTCCAGTTCGAGGAGCCGACGAACACGATCCCTGGCGTTGGTCGCGCCCGCATATCCGCCGCTCGACCATCATGTACTTGTTGTGCGTGTAGTGCAGGGCATTGCCATTCGCGTCGGTGCCGCGGGTGGGTCGTGCACGTCGATGTTCGGCCGGTCCTCGAGATAGTTCTGCACGCTGGCATCAACCTGGCCGGCGGTGAAGAGTATGTTGATCTTGACGCCGGTTTGCGCCAGGCTCACCAGCTTCTTGGGCAGTTCCAGATAGTTCCGGTCGCCCGGCTCCCCGTGGGAGGTCCACTGGAACATGGCGATGCTGATCGTGGCCGGCGCCTTGATGTTGTCTGCCAGGGAAGTCAGACTCCAGGTGTCGCTCCTGCCGCGCCCGCAGGCCACTGGTAGGAGGGGCGGGACAGCGTCGTCCTGGCGTCCGTGCCGCTGGTGGTGTGTGGTAGTCGGGCACCAGCGGGCGGACCGTTGAGTGCTCCCTGGACATGGCGTGAAGTACCGACGTAGGAGTTGTACAGGTCGACGCTGCTCTTGACGGTGAAGCCGCTGTTCCACGCGGTCCTGGCCTGGGCGAGTGGGGTTGGCGCTGCTGACGGTCACCGTCCTGCTCGCGTCGCTCCCGCCGCTGAGCATGTAGTACTTCGCGTGCAGGGCGGAGTCGGAGTAGTGGGTCAGACAGCCGCCCGGACACAGCGCGGCGAAGCTGGAGGCCTGCGGGTCGTTGCCCAGCTCGGTGACCATCGACTGCCAGATCGCATTGTCGCTGTGGGGAGTCCATCAGCGCCTTGACGATGACGCCGCGCTGGTGCGCGGCTATCAGAGCGTTGGCGAAGTCCGGGCCCGGCCGCGTGTTGCCTATCGAGTACATGGCGACGCGTATGGTCTGCCCGCAACCGGCGCTGTTGATCGATTCGATGATCGGGCCCATGACGTTCATCTCGCGTCGGGGTCCTCCGGGTCGTTGAAGCTCGGGCCCGGTCTCGAGGTGAACGTCCGAGACTCGCAACTGAGGAGTCTTGGCCTTCTTGATCGCCGCGTGCGCCGCTGTCGGCGACAGCGCGGTGACGCGCCAACGCGGTGATCAACGTGAGCGTTCGCTTCATGGACGGGCCTTTCGCTGGGCTGTTTGACGATGACGAGTCGGGGTGGTGCTGTGGTGATCGGCCCATGAGTGGTCGCCGAGGTGGGCCTGGCATCCTGCGTCGCGGCACAGGCCTCGTCCGGCAGTTCGGTGACGGACTCGCACGTCAACGGCCTGGTGAACCGCCCATGGATTGCGATCAGTTGGCTGCGCTCGTCTCGAGCATCGCAGCCGTCGCCGTTGATGTCGCTCGCAGGTGAGGGCGGCGCGCCGGCGGTCGTACGAGGAGGCCGCGGGGTCGGCGATGGCGGTGCCGCCGGGCAGGCCGCACGTGTCCTCTGCCCGGACGCAGCAGCGTTGCCGGCGGAGGACGCGACGCCTCCGTAGCCCTCCCCCGCTGAAATCCGCCTGGTGGTGCGTCACGGAGTCGGCCGCTCGCCGTGCCACCGCCGACGCGGCGAAGAGCGCACGCCGGCCACAGGCGTCGCCACGGCGCCCGCTGTGGCGACGCGGATGCGCATCGGAGGCGGGGCGGGAAGACGTCCGTGCTTGGCCATGCGCTGAGCTCCTGCTGGGGACAGGGACATCGGCGGACATCCCGCGTCAATGCGGTGCCGTTCCGTAGGCGTTTGCCCGGTTTGCTCCAAGCGTGACCCACCGTTCGGCAAACAGGAGACTCGCAAAGGCGCCTAAGTGCTGCACCGAGAAAGCAGGGAAGTACGGCGTGAACGCCCGAGTCGCCCTCCCGCTGCACACATCTTGGCCACCGCCCGGCCCATCACTGTTCATGACGGAAAGCGCAACTCCACTCATGGGGTCTCGGTCTAACGCCATGAGCACAGCAAGAACCACCAAACCAGGCATACCAGAAAGGACTCTTCACGCATGCGTGTCTACAGCACTCTCGCCGCCACTGCCGTCCTCGCCCTCGGCGCCGTCGGCTTAGCTGCACCGGCCGTCCAAGCGGCCGCCGTGGCCCCCGCCACCGTCGTCCACGACGGCGGCGAGCTCTGGTACGAAAGCCGCACCCGGCCAGCAGAACAGTCTGACCGTCGCCGAAGAGATCGAGGAGCGTGGCGAGTTCGAGGCCTACTACGTTCCCTACCTTCCACGACCGCTACGACATCGATGTCGACGCGAGCGCGGCGGACACGGATCGAGATGCATCGTACCCGCGTGCAGAGCGACCGCAGCGTCGTGCGGTGCGCCGTCCTGATCCCACAGAATCTCGGATGATTCCGACAGCTATGACATCGACCTCGGAGACCAGGACGACACGGCTGCGCTTGAGCCGGACAGTCGTGCGTGGGCCGGGGTACATGGCGGCGAGGGCAATGACGTGATCACGGCGTCCGCGTCCGCGATGCTGTACGGCGATGACGGAGACGACGAACTGGACGGCGAGGGCGGCCCGTTCGGCTTCGGCTCCTCACGGCGGTCCGGGCAGACGACACGCTCACTCACTGTGGGCAGGACTGCTTCGGCGAGGGCGGGAACGGTCTGACCGGCACCGCCGAAGGGAACACCCGCACGGTGACGGCGGCAACGACGTCCTCGCACGGCAAGGTGGCGCCGACACCTCTACGGTGTGCAGACAGGGACAGGCTCTGGCGACAGCCGGCGATGACGTCCCGTAGGCGGCGCAGACCTTCTCTGGCGGTGCCGGCAAGAACGAGCTGCACCAGGACTGACGGGGCGCCCCGCGGTTGATGATCCGCCGCGCAGGGGACACGTCGAGGACCCAGAAGCCGAGTGATGCGCGGGATCCGTCAGGCACGTGCTATGCCGCACGCGCGTTCTGCGGTATCCCCGCGGATCCGATGGTGCCGGCACCCGGAGACTGGGGCGCCGCCTGGCCTTGACCGGGCGGCGTCTCGGCGCCTTCGGCGGCCCGGCTCAATGGTGCGATCCGGATCTGTCGCGACAACGGTGCCGCGCTGCCAGTGTGACGCCCAGGTCCGGGTTCCTGCGACGGACAGCAGTTCCAACTGCTCGGCTCCCCTGGCTTCCGGGCGGCGCGGTGAACCACAGCAGGCGTTGGCGTCCGTCCTCGCAGTCAGGCTTGTAGCGGGTGTAGGAGGTAGGCGATCGGCGAGCGCGATGATGAGGCTCGCGAGTTCATCGGGGCGCTCGATGACGAACGGCCGGTCGAGCGAGGCGAGTGTCCGCGGCAACCAGTCGAGCTGCTGCGCGCGCAGCCCGACGCGCAGCCAGCGCTCGGCTGCCGGGTCCCGGTCGGGCTGAGGCCTGCGTGCTCCTCCAGGCCGGCAACACGGCGGGAAGGTGGGCGCGGATCTGCTCCACTGTCCCGGATCCCGCGGCGTCACCATGCCGTAATCGTCGGGCGAACCCTGACAACACGCGCTGCATGCTGACCGGGACCACGGGCGCTTTCGAATGAACCGGGCAGGGCCCGCGCGTTCGCGATGCGATCGAGCCGGAAGCGTCCGGTCCTCGCCGATCTGGGCGTCCCCTCCCGTGACGTACCACCGGCCCCGTGGCGACGATCCCGTACGCGTGCGCGTGCGTTTGTTTGCGCCGTCCCGTCGCACGGTCGGTGTAACGGATCGAGACCGGCCGGCGGTGGCGCACCGCATCGGCGACGGTGAGCAGGGCCCGGCGTCCGGGTGGTCCAACTCGCCGGGCTGATCCGTGAGCGCGAGCCTCCAGGAGTGAGTCGAGTCGGCGGGCGATGTGCTGGGGCAGCACCCGGCGGATCTTCGCCGACGCTGTCTCGTTCGCCGTGAGCCCCGCCGCCGTCAGCTCTGCCCGGCGGCCGGCGACCAGGCCGAGCAGCACGGCGTGCGCCTCGTCGTCGTCAGCATGAGCGGGAGGCAAGCGGTACCCGGGGCTGAGCTACCTGCTGTAACGGCCGCGCACCGATTCCACGGGCAAGTCCAGGTCGATCAGCTGGCCCACGTACCGCCGCACAGTGCGCCCTTCGACGCCGAGCCGGTCGGCGAGTTCGGCCACCGTGCGGTGCCGCCCGACTGAAGCAGCTCCAGGAGTGTCAGCACGCGGCCAGTGGGTCGGGACATGTGTACCCAAAACCTAGCGCGATTACAGGACCGATTCTTGTCCTCTATACCTCCCTAGCCTGCGACGTGTACGCCTCCAGCACAGCCAGATGGGAGACTATGGACTTCGTCTCGATCCGCATCATCACCAGCGACGTAGCGCGCCTGCGTCGCCTTCTACGAGCGCGTCACTGGCGCGCGGGCGACGTGGGCCACCGAGGACTTTCGCCGAGCTCAGGACCGGGCGCCACCTTCGCGATCGCCGGCACCCGACTGGTCCGCTGTCGCCCGGGCTCTGCCCGCCCGGGCGGACAACCACAGCGTGATCACCTGAGTTCCTCGTCGACGACGTGGACCGCGTGCACCAGAACCTGACCGGCTTCGTCACCGACTTCGCTCAACGGGCCCTCCACGATGCCCTGGGGCACCGGTCTCTGCTGTTCCGTGACCCCGACGGCAATCTCGTCAACTTCTTCACCCCGTCACCCCGGGCCGCCATCGAAAAGTTCGCACGCTGATGCCCCCGCACGACCGCGTGATCTCGCGACCGCGCGATCGCGGAGACTCGTGCCTTCGTGGCCGAGGCAGCCGTGGTCTCGTGTCGACCCGCCCGGCACGCGGCACCACGGTCCCGCCGCCATGGCACGACTCGCTGGATCCGACGTGGCGTGCTCGGGGTCCGGGATCCGCCGGGATCAGCAGCGGTCCGCCGAACCTCTCCCGCGACCGGCCCGTCCCCGCCGTGCCTCAGGACCGCGCAGGGCCGGGCGTGACCGATCCATCGGTCCACTTCGTCGGCAGGTATCGGGTCCACGTAGCTGAAACGGATCACCCTCCTCAACGGCCGTGTGGCGAAAGGGAGTCAGCGCCTCTCGAACTCATCTGTCGCGCCGGCAACCGGAGTCCCTCGCCACGACGACCCCGCGTCCTCCGACATAGCGGGGTCTCGGGAGCCGGCGGCTGTCCGAGCGGTGCCGTCTGGCGCAGCTGGCCTCGGGGTGATCCGAGGCTGAACTGACGCGCCAAGCCTCGAAGTTGCGGATGTTTCCGGCCATCTGCGGAGGGTTGAGCTCTCCAGTCGGAATCTTGCATTCCAATGAGATTGGGGCGGAGGACCTGGGAAAACGTCATCGCCTCACGGGTTCGGCGCGCGTGAACAGAGCCGATTTTACCTGCCCGAAACCTTTCCTGTCGGGAGTGGATTCCAGACAAATATCGTTTCGGCCTCCTGACATGTACGCGCCCGCGGTGTCACCCTCTCTCCACCGCAGCTGCGGTCACCTGTGCTTTGATCAAGGCCGGGCGGGCCGATCGTCTGCCCTGTCTGGATTCACACCGAGGGAGTTCGAGTGGAGCCACATCTCCGCGCGTCGCCGCGGCAAGGATTCTGGCGATCGCCACCGCCAGATCGCCGCCACAGGAGCCCTGCTCGCCACAGGGGCAACCACCAGCGCCACAGCCGCGAGCGGGGCTTCGCGAGCCGCCTGACCGTGCTGTCCGCGGCGCAGCCGTCCCTGGTCAACGAGGCGCAGGCGGACGCCGCGCAGACCGCCTCGGAGACAGCCCTCCCGGCGCCAAGGAGGAGCTGGTCGTCAAGGACGTCGTCAGGACGTCGGACGGCACCGTCCACACGCGCTACGAAGCGCGCACCTGTGCGTGGGCCTTCCCGTGCTGGGTGGCGACCTTTGTCGTCCACACCGCCAAGTCGGGTAGGCGCAGGAGCAGCCTAAGGCGAACAAGGCCACGATCAAGGTGGCGTCCCTCACGCCGAGCGTCGCCGGCGGGCAGGCCGAGAAGCAGGCGGTCTCCGCCGCCAAGGCGCCTCGCCCGGCCGGGTCCGAGGCGGACGGCGCACGCAAGGTGATCTGGGCCGGCTTTCCGGGCACGCCCGTCCTCGCCTACAGACGGTCGTCGGTGGCTTCCAGGACTGACGGCACCCCGAAACCAGCTGCACGTCATCACCGACGCGACGACGGGCGAGAAGCTCTTCGAGTACCAGGGCATCGAGAACGCCACGCACCGGCAAGACCCTCTTACTCCGGCAGCGGCGATGTGCTCCGGTGTCACCCTGTCCGGCCTCGACCTACTTTGCAGCTGTACGACACCTCACCCAGCGCGCGGCGGCCAAGACGACGGGCCCGAACCTGGCCCGCAAGACCTCCGGCACCCGGCACCCTGGTCACCAACTCCGACCAGCACCTGTCGGAACCGGCACCGCGTCCAGCTCCTCGTCCGACCAGACCGCGGCGCCGACGCTGCCTACGGCGCCCAGGGAGACCTGGGACTTCTACAAGAGCACCTTCGCCCGCAACGGCATCACAGAACAACGGTACGGCGGCGTACTCGCCGCGTCCACTACGGCAACGCGTACGTGAACGCGTTCTGGGACGACAGCTGCTTCTGCATGACCTACGGCGACGGCAGCGGCAACACCGACCCGCTGACCTCCCTGGACGTGGCAGGCCACGAGATGACGCCACGGCGTCACCTCCAACACCGCCGGCCTGAACTACTCGGGTGAGTCGGGCGGTCTGAACGAGGGGCCACCTCCGACATCTTCGGCACGGGAGTCGAGTTCTACGCGAACAACGCCTCCGACGCCGGTGACTACCTCATCGGCGAGAAGATCGACATCAACGGCGACGGCACCCCGCTGCGCTACATGGACAAGCCCAGCAAGGACGGCGCCTCCGCCGACTCCTGGTCCTCCTCGGTCGGCACCAAGGACGTGCACTACTCGTCCGGTGTCGCGAACCACTTCTTCTACCTGCTCAGCGAGGGCAGCGGCTCGAAGACCATCAACGGCGTGACCTACAACTCGCCGACGTCCAGCGACTCCACTGTCACCGGCATCGGCCGGGCCACAAGGCGCCGCAGATCTGGTACAAGGGCTCTGACGACGTCTTCGTCACCACGAACACAAGTCGGCCGCACGGGTCACCCTGAGCGCGGCATCCGCGCTCTACGGCTCGAAGCGACAGTACGCCGCGGTCGCGGCGCCTGGGCTGCAGTCAGCGTCAGCTGAATCCCTCGGAGTTGACTTGACGGCGGTGTCCGGCGCGGCGGCGCCGGGCACCGCTGCCCGCAGCGCCCGCCGAACGGCGAACGATCAGCTCTTCATGCGAGCGAAGGCGTGCTCGACACGGGCCGTGCTCAGCCGGCCGAACCCCGAGGAGAACCGTGCGTTCTGATCGGAGCCAAGATCGCTCGGCTACCATCTCGGACGCATCGCCGCGGGCAAGGAACGTTGCCCATGGCTCGTGGCCCTGACGGCCGAGTCGTTCGATGCGCTCGGCCTCGCGGGACTGGACGGCATCCAAGGCGTCGAGTGCGGCTGCCGGTCGTGCCCCGTAGGCGGCGCAAAGGGCGTCGAGGCGGTCCCGAATGCTGCGCCTCACCGGAGATCGATGCTCTTCGCTGCTGCTCCGACGGGCGGCACGGCACGTACCAGGCCTTGGATTGCGCTAGGTCGTCGAGGGCGCCGGGCCGGCTGCGCAGATCCCAGTCGATGAACCCCGCCAAGCGGTCACCGTTCCAGATGGAGTTCCATGGACCGAGGTCTCCATGCCTGATGATGATCATGCCGCCATAGTCGTCCTCCTGGCCCACTGCCATCGTGCGCGTCGGCCGGCGGCTGGAAGTCCCCGGACGGCGTCGTGGTACTCGCGCAGCCAGCACCAATTCGCTGATTCCAGTGGTCGAACGCGAGAGCCGACGGCCAAGGTGGTGGAACGCGGGCTCGACCGCACCAGCGACGGCGCACTCATCGGTGCCGTCCGTGCCGCGAGACCGCGGAGCCCGAGGTGCGAGCTCGCCTCCGCGCTGCGTGGTCAACAAGGCGTGTACCGCGGACGTCCCGCTGCCGACGGGCCGGCGGATCGTCTCGCGATCTGCCGCACCGTGGTCACGCTGCCCTTGTCCGTAGCGCCATCCGCGATCATTGGGACAGCGCAGCCCTGCTGCCCGTATCAGCGTCATGGATATCGGCGCCCACAACAGCCAGCGCGATACGCCCAAAGCAATCACCAGCCAGACCTCAGCAGCCTCGGACGGAGGTCGCCCACAGGTCTGATGAACTTTCACGTGAGGAGCAGCGGAGCCGCCCTGAGCTCCCGAGCTCCGCAGTGTCGGTCGTGTCACCGGACCATGCACAAGCTTGCCGACCGCGAAGGGTTCCCTCACCGGAACACCAGAGCGCCCAGCTTCCCTGCCACCTGAAGAAGCCTCGCGATCCGACGCCATCCCATTCTGGCATTTCCGACCACGTCGGCATCACCGTCGCCGACCTGGACGCCGCGACGGCATTCTTCGTCAGCCTTGGACCGGACTGCCGGGCCGACGGGAAGATGGCGGTCGAGGGCGAAGCGAACACGGTGATCGGCATGGTCGGCGCCCGCACGGAAGATCGTCATGCTGCGGCCGCCCGTGGAGGCACGACACTGGAGCTCGAGCTTCACGCGGCCGGATCACCTCCCGGGACTGCCTGCTGCGCCGGCCAACGAGCTGGGCGCGCGCGAACGTCGCCTTTGGCAAAGCACGACCTCCAAGCCGCGGTCGACCGGGCCGCAGCTGACGGCTACGGGCCTGCGGAGGTGTCGGCACGTACGAGGGCGTGTGGCATGGCCCCTACGTCCGAGGCGAAGGCATCGTCGTCTCGTTGGCCGAGCGCACTGGAGAAAATGAGCAACATCATGAATGGAACTGTCGCGACGAACAGATCCGAGATCTCGCAGCGACCGCCAAACCGTACAGTCTCGCGATTCTTCAGTGGGAGCCGGCGCGAACCATGGACGGCGCGGACGCGATCGAACTCGAACACCAGCGACGCATGGTGTCGTTACGCGCCGAGGAGTGATCGCGGTCCTGTGCCCGGTGGCCTCCGATGACCTGGCTGGAATCGCGATCATGACCGTGTCGACCGAGGAGGCTGCGGACATCATGGCCGGGGGACCCATGTGTGCGAGCCGGGATGATGCGCTGCGATGTTCACCTCGTGCCACGGCGTCCCTGACACCCTCCCGCATGGAGCGATGGGCCTGCGGGCAGTGACTGCCCCTCGACTCCGGGCGACGCAGCCGGATGACCCGTGGCGCCGGTACGCAGGAGCCCTTTGAGATACGGTGGCAAACCGTCACGCGCGAGTCCAGCATCGTTTGACAGGTCTCCATCGCGCCACACGCGGCACCATCGCGCATGTCCCAGCGTGCGCGCACGCCTTATGGAGAGCAGCCCGCTCATGCTTGACATCGCCGATCCGGTGACACGCACGCGCCAGCCTCTCGGTCACGCGGTCCCTCGAGGGACTTGCCGACCTCGCCGTGGGAGCCCTCACCCGAGCGATCTTCCTGACGCTCAGCCGGGGCTGCCCGACCAGCCGGACCGGGCGGCAGCCTGCAAGCGGCGCGCGCGCTGCTCCTCGGCGACGCGGGCATCAGTCTCCACTGTAGCTCATTCCACGCCGCTGCTGCTTCTTCGCCAGCAGACCCGACCGGGCTTTCCGAGGTCTGCGAAGACGTGCAGAAGCAGCTGCCCGCCGCGGCACGATCCCTCAGCCGGCCTGCGACATGTCGGTCGCTGTGCCTGCTGTTTCGGCTGCTTGGGCTCAGCGGCCCGTGGATGCCCGCAAGCATCGCCGCCACCTCGCCACTCCGGCTGAGTGCGCGAGGTCGAGTACACAGGAGAGTTCCGCGATGCCGCCATCGGGGCGTGCAACCTGGGCAAGGGCAGCACTGTCTCGCCTCAACCGTTCTGCGTGCTCTGTCAGCCCTGCGTTCGGCGCGCAGGAGGGTGCGCGAGGTAGCGAGCAGACCGCACAGCTCTCGACGCGCTCCTGGTGCCGATGACGGCGATCGACCATGTGCACATCCTCCAGGACGAGGCCCTCGCATGGCGGTGCTTTGATCCACGGTTCCCGCCTCTCCGTCCTGGCGGCCGGCGGGGTCGGCACCCTGCCGGCGGGTCGCCTGCCGTCAGATCTGGACGAAAGAAGCGCAGCGGTGCGGCATCTCGCCCTTGCTGCCAGTGGCGCCCAGCGCTACGACTGCGCTGGCTGACTGGGACTCCGGTTGAGGTTGCAGGTGAATGCGCCCGCAGCGGATGTGCTGTCACCGGCCAGGGTTACGCAGGGGCGGCAGGGATGCGTAGCGTCTGGCAGCCATGTCGTCCTGTCCATCACTGGGGTACTGCTTCGGCCAAAAGGCTGCGCCAGTTCATCGATCGGCGCGCCCTGCATGGTGACGGGCTGTCCGGGCGATCGCGTCGAGGGCCTTGGTCCAGCGAAGCATCGCGGCGTTCGACGAGTCCATCCGTGTGGGAGGAGGGGGCTGCCCGTCTTTGCGGTCCGACAGGTAGACGTTTCCGTAGACGCGACCGCGGTGGGTGATGGCGGGCCGACCACATTCCGCAAAGGTGTTCACCTTCTTCGTCGAGCACGCCCAAGACTCCGTACCGGGCTCCGACGAGGTTCATGGCCGTCCGCACGATACGTCGCAGGACCGTGGGCAGTTCGAGCTCGCTGTTGATCCCGTGAACGACCTGGAGGTGTCCTTGCAGGTCGCGCTGTGCACGCGCCAGGGAGTGCAACCGCTCGCCTATACGATCCAGGTCAGCGCTGAGCGGCAGGTTGAACAGTGACATGTGGGGCGGGGCCACGTCTACGGACCCGTTGTCCGATGGACCTTGTTGCTCTTGCGTCACCACACTGAGGGGCTGCTGTCGCCTCGCACTACGAGCACTGGGCATGTGGCGTGCTGGACACAGTGCATGGCCACCGAGCCGAGCAGTAGTCCTGCGAAGCCGCCGCGCCCTCGGCTGCCGACCACGAGCAGACGTGCATCGCGAGAGGCGTCCAACAGCGCGCCGGCTGCGGGGCCGAGCCGTACGTCGGTGTGTACCTCCACCTGCGATCCGTCGCTCAAGGCTTCCCTGGACAGTCGCTTCGAGATCTTCGCGTGCCCGGCTCTCCAGCGCTTTCGCGTCGCTGCTCGACGGTGGGAGCCAGCCGAGCGCACCCTGGAACGAGGGATGTCCCAGGCGGTCACCGCCTCGACCACCGCCCCCGGTCATCTCTGCCTGGCGCAAGGCCCAGCGAAGGGACAGCACCGACGCTGGTGAACCGTCCACGCCTGCCACGATACGACCGACGTTCTCCTGCTGGCCTTTCATATGTGTGTCTCCGTCTGCGCGACAAACCTGGCTTCTCTTGCTTCGGCTCCAAGATCCCAGTACATACAACCGTGGGACTCTCCCTGTGCATCCGCAGGAGCGCGCCGGACCCTTTGGCCGTCGGAGGCGTCGCTCAGCTTCGGGAAGGCCCGTTGTCCCTCGCCAGGGCAGGGACCCCCGAGTCACTCCGTGACATCGCGGGAAGCGCTACTGAACTGTGTCGCTCGGGCGGCACGGCCCGGACGGCACGGCTGTGCACTCTGAGCTCTTGTGCGGTGCGCGGAGAGAAAAACATTGCATTTTTGCGCTCAATAGTCTGGTTCGGTCCGATGGTCGAGCTAGGTGTGGAGTGAAGTGACCAAGCAAAGTGTTGCTGAGCAGTACGTCGATCTCTTGGCCCGTGCGGGTGTGCACCGCATGTACGGAGTGGTGGGCGACAGCCTGAACCCTGTGGTCGACGCCGTCCGACGACACCGCTCCCTGGAGTGGGTCCAGGTGCGCCATGAGGAAGTCGCGGCGTTCGCGGCCGGTGCCGAAGCGCAGCTCACCGGGAAGCTCGCCGCCTGCGCGGGATCGTGCGGGCCGGGCAACCTGCATCTGATCAACGGCCTTTACGACGCCCACCGGTCGATGGCGCCGGTCCTCGCCCTCGCGGCGCAGATCCCCAGCGGCGAGATCGGCACCGGGTACTTCCAGGAGACCCACCCGGACAGGCTGTTCGCGGAGTGCAGCCACTATTCGGAACTGATCTCCCTCGCCACGGCAGATGCCCCAGGTGGTCCAGACGGCCATCCAGCACGCGGTGGGCCGACGCGGGTATCGGTGATCGCAATGTCGGGCGACGTCGCCGACGAGGACGCTCCCAGCGGCGGAGCTGAACTGACCGTACCGCTGGACAGGCCCTCCGTTCGGCCGCCCGACCATGAACTCGCGCGGCTCGTCGAGATGGTGGACGCCGCTGGGAGGGTCATGTTGTTCTGCGGCCGGGGCGTGGCCGACGCCCATGCGGAGGTGATGGCCTTCGCCGAGAAGGTCAAGTCCCCGGTAGGACACGGTGCTACGCGCGGCAAGGAGCACATCCAGTACAACAACCCGTTCGACGTCGGCGTAGTCGGCCTGCTCGGCTACGGTGCGCCTACGAGGCCATGCACGACTGTGATCTGCTGATCCTGCTCGGCACCGACTTTCCGTACTCGAACTTCCTGCCACGGAACGTCAAGACGGTACAGATCGACATACAGCGAACGGCTGGGCCGACGAACGCAGTTGGAGCTCTTTGCCGTCTGGGGGACGTGGGCGAGACGCTGAAGTGCCTCACGCCCGCGGTGCGGGAGGAAAGAAGTCGCGACGGTTCCTCGACCGGATGTTGAACAAGCACGTCCAGAGTCTGGAAAGGGCGGTCGGCGCGTACGAGGAACGTCGAGTCGTTCACCCCGATCCACCCCGGTACGTAGGCGTCGGTGCTGGATGAGTGCGGCCGACGACGCGGTCTTCACCGTCGACACCGGAATGTGCTGTGTCTGGGCGCCCGCTACATCACTCCCAACGGTCGTCGCCGCGTGCTGGGCTCCCTTCGTGCACGGCCTGATGGCCAATGTCTCTGTCCCAGGCGATCGGCGCCCAGTTCCTCGACCGCGGTCGGCAGAGTGGTCTCCCTCTCCGGTGACGGGGGATTCTCCATGCTCATGGGCGACCCTCACGCTCGTCCAGTACGACCTGCCGGTGAAGGTGATCGTCTTCAACAACTCCTCTCTGGGGATGGTCGACCTGGAGATGATGGTCGACGGCCTGCCTCCGCACAGGACCACCTACGCGCACGCACCGACTACGCGGCCATCGCCACAGCGGCCGGTGCCCGCGGCATCAGGGTGGAGGTCGGCTGATGTACGGGGCGCCCTGCGTGAGGCGTTCGCCCGCTGACGGGCCGGCCCTGGTGGATGTGGTCACCGACCCGGACGCGCTCGCCATCCCACCCAGGACGACTGCCCGAACAGGTCAGTGGTTTCGCCCTGTCTGCGGGCCGCGCCGTTCTCGACGGAGTGCGATGATCCACGTCGCCCGGACGAATCTGCGCAATATTCCGCGACGTGAGCACGTGAGCCGGCCGAGTCGACGCTTGGCAAGCGGGTCGAGCGAAAGCCGGGCCGAGGCCCGCATGGCCATTTCGGCGATGACTCTTTCATCCGGGCAGAAGCCAGAGAGAAATGTGAAACGAGAAATGCACGACCGCTTTGTCGGTGTGTGGGAGTAGCGGGCCAGAGCAGCATGCCGAGGAATGAAGGCATCCGTCTTCTTCTCGCCTTCGGACGAGAGGAAGCAGGCGGCGACGCAGGAGGAGGGTGCGCGCGGTCTGCGGACTTGTTCTGTGCAGCTGGACTGCCAGTCCTTCGCTGAGACTTCCCAACAACGTTACGGCGTGTGGGAGGTATGACGGAGAGCGAGCGCCGACTCCGGGAATAGGGCGCTCGGAGGAAAGAAGGGCGTGCGCTCACGGAAAAGTCGGCACCAAGGCTTCGCGCAGACTCGACCTCAGCAGGCGCGAATGAGGTCGCGAAACTTCGCGGACATGCACCTCGCAGACCGATTCAACCCTCTGTTCTTGAAATCTGGGAAGAGGCAGGACACTTACCATGGAAATCACCCACCACACGGCAGTTCTCAACGGAATCAAGCAGCACTGGGTCAGCGCAGGCAGGGCCCTCCGGTCTATCTGCTGCACGGATTTCGGAGATCTGGCACGGCTGGCGCAAGCAGATTCCCGTGCTGGCGGAAAAGTACACCGTGACAGCACCGGACCTCCGCGGTTACGGAGATACGGAGAAGCCCGCGTCCCGCTACGACAAGCGCACGATGGCCAAGCGACGTGGCCGCGCTGATGGACCACCTGGGGCACGAGAAGGTCGCGCTGGTCGGTCACGACCGCGGCGCGCGGGTGGGGACGCGGTTCGCGAAGGACTTCCGTGTCCGCGTCGACCGGTTCGTCGCGATGGGACGAAACATCCCGACCAGGGTCATTGCGGACACCTACGATGCGGCTCTCGCGCGGCAGGGGTACTGGTTCTTCACCTTCCTCCAGGTTCCCGACCTGCCTGAATCACTGATCGCCGGCAACGAGGAAGCTTGGCTGACGCACTTCTACCGCAGCTGGTCGTACAACCCGGACATGCTGACGGCCGAGGAGATCGACGTCTATGTCCGCGCCTACCCGGCAGCCGGGGCGGTCCGTGGCTCGTGCATGGACTATCGGGCCGCTGCCGAGGACGTCGCCCAGGACCGTGAGGACGCGGACCAGCTCATCGACTGCCCTGTGCTGACCATGCGGGGCGAGAACTTCAGCGCGGTCGGTGAGGCGTACGACGTTCTCGACGTGTGGAAGGGCATGGCCCGCGACGTTCGCGGGTCGCCATTCCCCAGTGCGGCCACCTCTGCCAGGAAGAAGCAGCCCGAGGTCGTCAACGCCGAGCTCCTGGCCTTCCTGGACGGCTGGAGCGGATGAAAGCCGAGCTGACCGCGCCCCACAGTCCCGGGCGATGACACCTATCCACGACATGGAAAGAAGGGAGCAACCCGCTATGCCGCTGCTCGATCCGAAACCGGGGACGCTGCGTCCTCGCACCACGCAGGGGCCGTCGGTCGACAGCTGCCGACAGCCGGGCGCCCGGCACCCCGGCCTCTCTGCGGACGCCCTCGTCGCTCGACTGGGGGCGAGCACAAAGTGCTGCACAAGATCTCGGACCTGGTGAGATACGCGTCGGACGCCAGCCCGTACCGGCTGGTTCCCCGTGTGGTCGTCATCGCCGAAACCGTCGGCGACGTGGCAGCCGTCCTGCGATTCGCCCGCGAGAACCGTCGTCACGTCGTCTTCCCTGTGCCGCTGGAACCTCCCTCAACAGCCAGGCCCAGGGGGACGACATCCTGGTGGACGTACGCCGCCACTGGACCGGTGTGGAGGTCCTGGACGGCGGCGACCGGGCGCGAGTACAGCCGGGTACGACGGTGGGACGGGCCAACATCACGCTCTCCCGGCACGGCCGGCTCATGGGTCCCGACCCGGCCAGTTCCAGTGCGTGCACCGTCGGCGGTGTCGTGGCCAATAATGCTTCCGGGATGACCGCCGGCACCACCCGCAACTCCTACCGGTTGCTGTCCTCCTGACCGTGGTACTGCCCTCGGGACTGGTCGTGGACACCGCGGCCCCGGACGCAGAGGCGCGTCTTCAGGCGCGGCGGAGCCAGGGAACTGTGCGCGACCCTGCTCGCGCTCAAGAGGCGAGTCGAGCGGGACAGCGCTTTCTCGTGGCGCGCATCCGCGCCAGGTACGAACTGAAGAACACCAGCGGCTACCGGCTGGATGCGTTCCTCGACGGCTCCGACGCGGTGGGAATCCTCAGGGCCTCATGGTCGGCTCGCGGGGCACCCTGGGCTTCATCGCCGAAACCGTCTTCCCGCACCGTCCCGCTGGACAGGAAGACCTGCACGGCACTCCTGTTCTTCCCCTCGATCTGCCCGCCGCGGCTGCCGCGGTGCCGCTCTTCAACCACGCTGGGCCGTGCCGTGGAACTGATGGACGGCAACACACTGCGTGCCTGTGCCGAGGTGCACGGAGTGCCCGACGACTGGCGGAACCTGCCGCAGGACACCGCCGCACTGCTGGTCGAGTTCCGTGCCGCCTCGAGGAGGATCACCTCGCCGACCAGCGTGCCGCCGCAAGCGTCCTCGCCGGGCTGGAGTTGGTGGCGGTGCCCTCGGTGACCAACAGCTTCGTGACCGACCCCCGCCTAACGCAGACCTACTGGCACGCCCGCGAGGCGTTCATGACAGCCGTGGGCAAGGCCAGGCCCACGGGCACGACGCGCTGATCACCGAGGACTTCGCCGTCCCGCCCTCGCGCCTGGCCGAGGCGTGCGGGCTCTGTCGCAGATGCAGCAACGCTACGGCTACACCGCCGCGGTGGCCGGCCACGCGCCCACGGCAACCTGCACTTCCTGCTCGCCTTCGCTGCGCGCCCCGACGACGTCGACCGCTACGCGGCGTTCATGGACGAGTTCTGCGCCATGGTGATCGACCGATTCGACGGCTCCCTCAAGGCGGAACACGCCACGGGCCGAATATGACGCCGTTCCTGGAGGCGGGTGGGGCGCACAGGCAGCGGAGATCATGTGGCGGATCAAGCAGGCGTTCGACGCGCACGGAGTGCTCGCTCCGGGAGGTCGTGCTGAACAGGCCCGGGGCCCACCTCCAACGCGAAGACCATCCCGACCATCGGGTGCCGTCGCCGACCCCTGCATCGAATGCGGCTTCTGCGAGCCGGTGTGCCCCAGCCGTGATCTGACGACGACTCCCCGGCAACGGATCGTGCTCCGGCGCGAGATGCTGCGCCAGCCCGCCGAATCGCCCGTGACCGAGGGCCTGTTGGAGTCCTACGGCTACGACGCCGTAGAGCACCTGCGCGAGGCGACTCGACCTGCAAGATCGCCTGCCCGGTCGGTATCGACACCGGAGCCATGATGGAAAGCAGTTCCGGCACCAGCGACACGGCGGTCTCGCGGAACGCAGCGCCGAGCGGGTCGCCGAGGCACTTCGGTGCAGTGGAGTCGTCCGTGCGCATCGCCCTCGGCGTCGCGGATCACGTCGACGACCGGCTTCTGCACAGTGCCACGTCCCTCGCCCGCACGGTGGTGACAGCTGATCTGGTGCCGGGAGTGGATCACCGCGATTCCCGGGCCGGCCCCCGGGCACTTGCCCGAGACCCGACGGGAGGGTGCCGCAGCCGTCTACTTCGTCGCCTGCGTCAACCGCATCTTCGCGGGACCTGAGGCAGGGGAGGACCTCCCTCTGCCGGAGGCCGTGGTCAGGCTCTCCGGACGGGCGGGCCCGCCCGCTCTGGGTTCCACCGGACCTCGTCGGCTCCTGCTGCGCGACCATCTGGCACTCCAAAGGGATACGACGACGGCAACGCCTTCATGGCCAACCAGACCGTTGAGAAGGCCTGGGAGTGGACGGACGGCGGCACGCTGCCCCTCGTCGTCGACGCCTCTTCCTGTGCCCTGGGCGTCGGGCACGAGATCGTCCCCTACCTGACGCCGGAGAACAAGCGCAAGCACGAGCAACTGGACGTGGTCGACTCCCTGGTGTGGACCGCCGGCGAACTGCTGCCCCACCTCACGGCGTCGCGGAAGGTCGACAGCGCGGTCATCCACCCGACGTGTTCGATGAGGCACCTCGGCGACGTGGAACAGCTGGAAGAGCTCGCGAAGTTCGTCGCCCACGAAGGTGAGCGTCCCCGTGTACGCGGAGTGCTGCGGCTTCGCCGGGGACCGCGGCATGCTCCACAAGGAGGCTGACCGAGTCGGCCACTGCCCCACGAGGCGGAAGAGGTTCTGGCGGGCGATTACGACGCCTACCTCTGGGCGAACCGCACCTGCGAGATCGGCATGGAGCACGCCACGGGCCGCCCGTACCAGTCGGTGCTGCTGCTCCTCGAGCGCGTCACCCGGCCCGTCTGACCCCCATCGCCCGATCGGGCACCCTTCGAAGAGCCAGTACAGGAGAGTTCATGCGCATCGCCAACCTGTCCGGACGGCTGGTACTCGTCTCGCACGACCGGGCCGTGGACGTGCACGAGGCCAGTGGCCACCGGTTCTCGCCCAACCCCCAGGCTGTCTACGAACGCTGGGAGGAATTCCGGACCTGGGCCGCGGGTGCGGACCTCGGTACGGGAACCCCCTTCGACGCCGCCGATCTCGGCGCTCCGGCGCCGGCACCACGCCAGCTCCTCGCCATCGGCCTCAACTACCGCGAACACGTCGCCGAGGCCGGGTACGGCACGCCCGAAGGCATGCCACCCCGTCTTCACCAAATTCACCAGCAGCATCACCGGCCCCGTCACCGACGTGGTGCTGCCGGAGGGAAGGCAACACGGACTGGGAGGTGGAACTGGTCGTCGTCATTGGCCGCCATGCCCGAGACGTACGGGAAGCGGACGCGTGGGACCACGTGGCCGGCCTGACGATCGGCCAGGACCTGTCTGAACGCGTCCTGCAAATGAGCGGGCCGGCGCCGCAGTTCAGCCTGGCGGAAGTCCTACCCGGGCTTCTCGCCCATGGGCCCCCTGCCTCGTCACCCCCGACGAGTTCGACGACCCCGACAACCTCTACCTCATGTGCAGCATCAACGGTGAGCGCGTGCAGCACGCCTCCACCCAGCAGCTCATCTTCCCCGTGTCGGCTCTCATCGCGAAGTTGTCGGCGGTACTGCCGCTGTCGCCCGGGGGACGTCATCTACACCGGTACACCGTCGGGCGTCGGACTCGGCCGTACGCCCCAGCGGTGGCTGAAGGCAGGGCGACGAACTCGTCAGTTCGATCCACGGAATCGGCGAGCTGCGGCGGCGGTTGCTGGCCGCCTGACCTCACCTGCCGGGGATGCCCCACCGCGCCAAGAGGCGCGCCCACGCTGATGTTCACCCACGTTCGAAAGAGGTTCGCAGGCTCGTGTTCCATCGCATTCTCGTTGCCGTCGATTCCAGTCCGGCACGCCACTCCCACGGTACGTACGGTCGGTGAGCTGGCCCGGCTCACTGGGGCCACGGTCAGCGTTCTGCACGTCGTTGCCACCGCAGCCGAGCTCGCTGCCGTGGTCCCGTTGGAGTCCGACGCGGAAGCCAAGGCGGTCCTCGACGAGGCGGTCTCCGCGCTGCGGGACATGGGTGTCTCCGCCGAAGGCACCCTCGTCAGCGCCCTGACGACCGAGGTGTCCGCCGTCATCTCGTCCGCGGCTGCCGGTTATCAGGCCGATCTGCTGGTCCTGAGGGTCCCCCATCGGCACGGGCTGTTCGCAGCCCTGCTCAACCTCGCGTCAGCGACGCCGTCGTCCACGGCAGCCGCATCCCCGTACTCCTGGCTCCCGGGAACGACAGGCGCTGAGAGGCGCGGCGGGGGCGCGGACACGGTGCGTCAGCCGCCCAGCGAGGGCTGCCCTGCCGCTGTGGCGTACGCGCTCCACGGGCGCGCGCTCCCATCGCTCCGCTGTGCCCTCCGGCCGCATCGCCGTGCGCTCACCCGGCCGGCCCCCACCGCCAACTGCCGCCATTCGAAGCCATGTTCATCCACTATCTCGGTCGCCCCGCACTCTCGGGGGCGCGTCCACCCGACTCGACCTGTGAAGAAGGAGGCTCGCTGACCACGCTCCTCAGGAGACTGCGCACCGGCCTTCTGGCCTCAGCGGTGATGACAGCCATCGCCGTGACCTCGGACAGCTCCGTGACCACGGCCGCGGCCGCCCAGCCGCAGAGCACGCGCTTCGTGGCGCACCTCGACATAGCCAAGGGGCAGCGTCCGGAGAACATCACCCTGGAGCCCGACGGCAGCGCCGTGGTGACCTTCGCCTACAGCCGACAGATCGCCCGGATCACCACAGATGGCAAGGTGCGGATCCTTGCCACACTGCCTGCCCCGGCGGCCGGATCCACCACTCCGGCCCTCTCGCAGCCGTTCCTCGGCGGCATCGTCCGCGCCGACGACGGCACCCTGTACTTCCTCTACGCCACCGGCAGCAGCGATCTGACCGGCGTGTGGCGGCTGCGCGCCGACGGCACTCCGCAGCGCATTGCCGCGCTTCCCGCCGGAGGGCCCTCCCCCAACGGCCTGGCCCTCGACCGGAGTGCACACCGTCTCTACGTGGCCGACTCGGTTCTCGGCACCATCTGGAGCGTCCCCCACCGGAGGCGGCCCCACCCGTGTGGAGTACCGGCCCCGAACTGGCCGCGGCCGGATTCCCTCGGAGCGAACAGCATCAAGGTACTAAGAGATCTGTGTGGGTCTCAACTTGGACCAGGGCACCATGCTGCGCATCCTGGTCACCCGGCAGAGCGGCGCCGGGCCCATCGAGACCCGCGCGACGGGACTGGCCAATATTGACGACTTCGTGTTCACCGGCTCCGGCGACACTCTGCTGGCCGCGATCAACGCGGACAACACGATCGCGCTGGTCAGGGCCGAACGGCAGCCACACCGTCGATGCTGACCGGAGCCGACGGACTCCAGAACCACGTCGCTCGCGTTGCGTGGCCACGATCGACCATCGCCAGCGGCGCCTACTTCACCAACATCGATCCGAACCTGCTCACCGTGCGGACTGCGGCGCGTCCGTAGGACAGGCGCACAGGGGATGCTCTGGATCCGGCGCTCACCATCACCCGGTTGTGGCCACCGGATACAGGAGCCGCCTCGGATGTATCAGCGCCCGGCTGACCGGATCTGAGGGACTGGATCCAGGCCGGCACCGGTGGTCGGCCGGGACGGCGCGCGTCGTTGGTTGGTTCAGCGATGGGGACTTCAGCGCCCATCTCATTCCGGAATTCAGTGAATGAACTCACTCGTATATGTGCCGCGCCACCGTGGCCTGGAGGGCACAGACAGCTCATGAACGGCACTGATGCCGGCACCAGGGAAAGGCCGGACGACAGCTGCCCTGCCGGGAACGCCCTGCGCCGTCGAGCAGGGCCCGCCGGCCGCCCCGACGCGCTCCAGCGCCCGGGCCTCGCCCTCGCCGTGGCGGTGCCGCCACCGCGGTCGCCCTGATGACCTACACCGCGCCGATGGTGACCCTCTCGAGGGCGGCTTCCGACCTACCACCCCGCTCTCCGCCCAGGCGTGGCCGCTGAGACAGGGCTCACTGGGCCTGGCCGCCCTGCTGCTGGTCGGAGGCAGCCTCGCCGACGACTTCGGCCGCCGCCGGATCTTCGTTTCCGGCACGTTCGCCTCGGGTTGGCGACAGCTCTGGGTGCGCTCGCACCGTCGACCACACTGTTCACCCTCGCGCATCGCCCAGGGCGCCGCCGGCGCCGCGCTCTTGCGACAGCCTGGGACTGATCGTCCACGCCTACTCCACCCCCAGGGCAGGATCCGAGCGACCGGAGTTTGGGAGCATTCGTGAGCGGCGGGATCGCGGTGGGGCCGCTTCTTACGGTTCGATGCCGTCTTGGCGTCGTCGTATGTGGTGCTGAGTGTTGCCGCGCTGATCGTGGCGGGGTGCGGTCTGTGCGGGCTCTCGAGTCACGCTCTCCGCGCCGCGGGCGGACGGATGTCGTCGGCGCCCTGGCCTTCGCGGCTGCGCTGGTGGCGTTGGTGGCGGCGCTGACCCTGGGCCGGGACGGCTGGCTGCGAGTGCCGTTGCTCTTCTGCTCGTCGCCGCAATTCTCCTGACGGCCGTGTTCGCCCTGTATGAAATGGCTTGGGTAACGCGCCGATGATCGACTTAGCGCTGCTGCGCGACCGCTCTTCCTGGCTTCGTCCGTCGAGGGGACTGTTCACCGGCCTCGCGGTGATAGGCCTGTTCAGCTTCCTGCCCACGATGCTCCAGCAGGTCTCTGGGGCTGTCGGCGATCAGCACGGCCTGGCTGTTTCTCGCTCTGGTCGGGCACGTCCTTCGTGGTCGCCCATCCTGGCGCGCCACCTCGGCGGCCGCCTGTCCCACCGCGCCAGATGGTCATCGAGCTTTGTTCTGCACGCGGCCGGGACCTTGGGGATGCTGGGCGCGGTCGGCGCCGGTTCCTGGATGCGCCTGCTGCCGGGACTCGTGGTGGCAGGAGTGGGCAGCGGCCTCGCTGAATGCAGCGCTGCCGCTGCTGGCCGTCGACTCGGTGTCGGCAGTCCCGCGGCCATGGGGTCAGGGGCGCAGCAGTCCTTCCGCTACCTCGGTTCTTGTGCCGGCGTAGCACTGACGATCGCGCTCACCACGTCGGCCCACGACATGGCCGGGAGCGAACGAAGGCGATGGTGGTGTCGGCAGGGCCTGACGCTGGTGGCCGCGCTGGGCATGGGCCCGCTCCGGGAGCGAGGACGGGCAGTGCCGAACTGAGGCCACGGGATCGTCCCCTTGGCCGATGTGGTGGCGCGCCGCTGACGCGGGACGGGTGTGACCAGACTCAGGACAAGAAGTCGAGGACGGCTACTACGGTCTGGGCTAGCCGGCCCCGACGGCGGTGCTTTCGCGAGCAGTAGTAGCGCGCGTGAACCAGCGGCCCGTCTGTTCGACCGACGCGCCGCAGTGGCAGGTCTGCGGCTCGCGGATGCGTTCGATCGAGATCCACAGCATGAGCTTGACGGTACCCGGGTGGCGAGGCTCCCGGGAGGCACCGCGCGAGTTCCGGACCCGCCGCGTGTCCGGCTCCTGTCGGGCCACGGACCCGCCGGCGGGACCTCTGCTCGGCCTGGCCGGTCGGACGCCGCTGGCGACCAGGGCATGTCTTCGTTCGACAGAAGGCTTGTTGAAGTGCGCGGTCCCACGTCAAGGCTCACGGCCACCGCATGACTTCCAGGGGCAAAGCCCTGGTCGCAGGCGGTGGCCGTGGCGCTCTATACCGGGCCGGACGCCGGTTACGACCGTTGAGGGAAAGCCTCAGAAGGTCAGGCTCCAGCGCTGGAGATGCGCCCGGGTCCAGATCGAAGATGCCGGGGTGCCGTCGGTGACGCGTAGCTTCCAGGTGCCTACCGCGGGCACCGCTGAGGCGTCGACCGTGTAGGTCTCGTGCAGGCTGGGCGTGAGCACCCAGGGTCCCCAGGGTGACGTGGATGGCGGTGCCGTCGGGGGGCGATCAGGTCGATCACCATGGCATTGCTGAACTCGTGGTCGAGATCGATCGAGACCTATGAGGTCATTAGGGTGCGTTGCCCGGCTTTCTCCGGACGACCAGTGGGGACTCGACCACGCCCCGCGGGGATCACATACGTGGTGGGGTTGACGAAGAAGTGTCCGCCGGATTCAAGAGCGGTCCAGGTGAACGGGAACTTCCGGATGTTCCTCGCCGCGTCCGTGATGATGATGACCGAGTCGTAGTCACCGGCCTTGCCGGGCGTGCCGGTGATCAGACCGGTGGTGTGGTTGATCGACAGCCCCCTGGGGCAGCGACTTGGCGGAGTAGGTCAGCGGGCCGGGACGACTGCTGGATGCCGTGATCTGACGGCTGACCGGCTGGCCGACCGCCACCGGCTCGGTCGGCAGTGGTTCCGCGGCGATGTGGTTGACGTAGCGGATCCCGACGTTGACGGCCGCCCAGGCGTTGGCGACGGACTCGTAGGCGTCGCTCTTGGCGCCGTAGAGGTCGGCGGCGGCCTGGAGCGTCGCGGTCCGGGCGCCGGCGTAGTCGGTGGTGCTGGTCATGTAGACGGTGAGCGCGCGGCACACCACGGCCGAGGGCGTCCGGTCAGTCCGACGCCCGCCACGGTGAGCCCGTCGTACGTGGGGCTGTCGTAGTCCACGCCGCTGATGGTCTTCTGTCCGCTGCCCTCGGCAGTGGGTAGAAGAAGTGGTCGCCCACCCCCGGCCACCATGTGCGGCTCCTGCCCCTTCGCCTGCGGCGTCCAGTAGTCCAAAGGGCGCGTGGCCGACGGAGCTGATGCCGGCCTTGGAGGGACGGTCCATGTAGCGGATGGGCTTGCCGTCGCCGTGCAGGTCGTCCAACTCGGCCATCGTAGTAGTCCGGGTACGTCGTTGGGGTTGTCGGCGTGGAACTCGACGGCGGCGGCCATCATGTCGCTGATCGCTTCGTTGAGGCCCGGCGATTCGCCGTTGTTGCCCAGTCCGGCGGTGGCGGAGGTGACTCCGTGCGCGTCATCTCGTGCGCGGCGATGTCCAGGGACGTCACCGGGTGCTGTCCGTCCCGCGCCGTCGCCGTAGCTCATGCAGAAGCAGCCGTCCTGCCAGTTGGCGTTGGCGGGGGACGCCTTTCACGGATTCGTAGTGGACGGAGGAACTGCTACCGCGGCCGTCGTTAGCTATGCCGTTGCGGCCGAAGTTGTCGTGGTAGAGAGTCCCACGTCGTCTGCGCGCCGTAGGCCGCGTCCACCGCGGCGGTCTCGGGGTTCGCCGCCGTTCCGTCGCCCCACGTCGTCAGCGTCGGTGAACAGGACCCCCGTTGGATTCTGTCGCTGGAGTCCCGAGGTCGGTGCTGACCGTGCGCGGGGTCGATCAGGGCGTACGTGCCGTCGTCCTGGCGGGTGGAACCGATCGTGACCTGCCACGCTGTAGAGGCTGTTGCCCTGGCGGAGGACTACGTGTTCGGCGTTCTCAGAATTGGCACCGCTCGCGGCGTCGATTTTGACGTGGCGTTCGCTGGGGGACCCACGTGCTGCAGGCCGGTGACGACTGTCTCCCAGCAGGCCAGCTGGGGCTTGTCGTTCATCATCCAGACGACCTGGCGGGGGCGTTGCGTGCGTTTCCCTTGCGGAATTTACGGCGCGGCTTTGCTCGGGCCCGACTTCTTCGCGGTGCCGGCCGACACCTTGGCCTTGGCGTCGGGAGGGTCAGCTGCATAGGCGTAGGTGACGGTGTGGGACCATTCGTGCTGATGGACCACAGGTCTCCGCCGATCACGGGCGGTCCGGCATACGTC
>NZ_JASERH010000121.1:0-33728 GCF_030766975.1 Streptomyces sp. KL116D
GGCGCCGCCGTGCCACAGGGGCGTTCGCCACGGCCTGGAGGTCCTGCTGGTGGATGACGAGGTCGTCGGCGCCGCGGGCTCGCGTAGCCGGGGGCTTGGCCGTGCGTCCGGCGGGGCGTCGTCGAGCGTGACGGAGACGCCCTCGCGTCGAGCAAATTCGTGCCCGGACGGCCTTCTCCAGGGCCGTCGAGCCGTGCGGCGTACCTCCGTCCCGGCACAGTCCCGGCGCGTCCGCGGCGGGCGGGGCGCCAACCGACCTCGGCAGCGCGCACCGCCGCGGTGGACTCCTCCAGCTCGGCTGTTCGTGGCTGCTGCCCTGAGGACCAGGTCGGAGAGAGGCGTCAGCAGGGACGTCGTCCGTGCGGGATGTTGGTGCCCTGGCGCGTGTTGAAAGCTGGTGACGAAGATGCAGGCCCGCGAGGGCGAGAAACGCCCAGCGGTGAGCACCCGCACCGGGCCGCCATCGTCCGCCCCGGGCCGAACCTCGTCAGGCCCGGTCTGAGGGTCGGCGGAGTCTGCTCAACGCACACTTATCTCCTTCGGCGCCGCGGAAGCACTACGCTAACGGACGCCCGGGGGAGCGCTCAGATTCCTGAACTTCCACTTGTACGCTGCTCCGGAGCCAGCCCCACGTTCCTGCGCGGCCACGCAGCGCATCGACAGGAGAGACCCTCGTGCCGAAGTCACGTGATCCGCAAGAAGGCCGATTACACGCCGCCGCCCGCCTCGAAGCAGGCCGCGAACATCAAGCTGACCAACCGCGGCTGGGTGGCCCCGGTGATGCTGGCGATGTTCCTGATCGGGACTTGCCTGGATTGTCGTCTTCTACGTGACGGACGGATCCATGCCGATCGATTCGCTCGGCAACTGGAACATCGTCGTGGATTCGGCTCTCATCGCCGCGGGCTTCGGCGTCTCCACGCAGTGGGAAGTGACCGCGAAGCCCTTCGGGAAGCAACCGCGGAAGCACCCGGGGAAGCAGCTCCTGCCTCTGTTATCCACTGAGTTATCCACAGGACTCTCCACAGTGGGGAAAAGGTCAGACGATCTGTGGATAACCCACTGGGTGTTGACGCCGGTGCGACCGCTTCCCCTCGCTCGACTTCACGCCTGCTCCGCCCCCTTGCCCTTCCTGGGAAAACCCAGGTCAGCGACAAGCACAGTTGTTCTCCACGGCATGCACAAGATCCGGCACACGCTGTGGACAACGTCGGTCATCATCGGTGAAATACCGCTCAGGTGAGCTGCGCGGTCCGTACGACGACGGTGACGAGCACGGCGAGAGCAGCACCACGGCGCAGGTCCCGTACTGGATGAGGCCCGCCGCTTCGCGCGGGGCGTGCACCATGGCGTACCTGACGACGAGCCTGGCCGACCAGGCCGCCGATGTGGGCCTGCCAGGCGATGTTCGCCCAGCTGAACGTGAAGATCAGGTTGATCACGAGCAGCGCGATGACCGGACGCATGTCGTAGTTGAGCCGGCGTATCAAAGCACGGCGGTCGCGCCGAAGAGTCCGAAGAGCGCCCGGAGGCACCCGATGAGGGCTGTCTGCGGCGAGGAGATAGCTGGAGACTGCCCGCGAGTCCGGACACGAAGTACAGCGCGAGGTAGCGGGCCCGGCCGAGGCTCTCCTCCAGCGGACCGCCGATCCACCACAGGCTGAGCATGTTGAAGGCGAGGTGGATGTAGCCGCCGTGTAGAACATCGCGGTCAGCAGCCGGTACCACTGCCCTTCCGCGACCCCTTTCGAGCCTGAGCCTGGCACCCAGGCGCGCCCAGCATGTCGAACTTGTCGGTGAACCGGTCCCCGACCGTGAGCTGCACCAGGAACGCGGCGAGACACAGCCCGACCAGCACCTTGGTGACCAGGCGGGGGTCGGCGGCGACCGTGCCCCCTGGCCATCGTCCGCGGCTGGTTCGCGGTGGGCGTCTGGTCCCCGATCCGCCCCGGACGCACCTGGGACACTGGAACCCGACCGAGGCGCTGACCATGCACTCGACAGATGGGCCGTCGCAACGGTGCAGCGGGATCCCCGTCAGCCGGTCCGGGTGCCGGTAGCAGCCGGGCAGGCCCTGGGCGTCCTTGCGGTTCCGCGGGCTGCCGGGCGCCTGGTCCATGACGGTCGTCCCTCGTACAGAGCGGTTCGTACGGATACGTCGGCGCCGGGTCCTCATCACAGCGCCCCGCCCATCCTTACGGACGAGCAGGGGCGAATTGGTTCCTCCGGGCTTACTGGGTCCTCGACGGTCACCGACTCGATGACCACGTCGTTGACCGGACGGTCCGTGCAAGGGATTGGTCTGCGTGGTGGCGATGGCGTTCACGATCTTCTGGCTGGCCTCGTCGACGACCTCACCGAAGATGGTGTGCGTTTGCGGGTCAGCCAGGCGGTTTCGCGAGACGGTGATGAAGAACTGCGAAGGTTCGTCCCCGGCCCGGCGTTGGCCATGGCCAGCAGGTACGGGCTTGCGGAAGGCCAGGTCGGTGGAACTCGTCTCGAACTGGTAACCTGGGCCACCCTGTGCCGTTGCCCAGCGGGTCGCCGCCCTGGGATCATGAAGCCGCTGATCTCGGTGGAAGACCGTGCCGTCGTAGAGCGGGGCCGTGGACTTCTCGCCGGTCTCCGGGTTGTCCACTCACGCTCACCCTGGGCGAGCTCCACGAAGTTCTTGACCGTCTTCGAGCGTGTGGTTCGGCAGGAGCCGCACCCGATGTCGCCCTGATTGGTCTTGGAGGGGTGGCGCAAGGCCAGCCGCTCGGCCACGTCTGGGTCTTCCGTTGACTCTGGTGCCTTCCGATCCTCGCCGACGGCTCGGCCGGGGCGGCCCCCGGCGGACTTGTCAGGTTGCGCGGGTCTCCACCAGCGACCGACCGGGGGCGCCTGGGGTTTCAGCCACCGAAAACCGGTCTACTCGGTACCGAGCAGGCGCGCCCTGCCACGATCCGTGGCATTGTCGTCGCCAGGCCCCCTACTGATCCTTACTGAGTCCTACTAGCCTACCACCGCATTGGCGCTTCTGGCAGGCATGATCCGCAAAAGGGTGGAAAGGTGAAATACCCGTGTACGCCACCGAGGAGGAGGATCCCGTGACCTGCATCGACAGCGTGCGAAGTGCCGCGACCGGCTCGGCGAAGGGACAGCGTGCTGCACGCCGCGGAAGTGGTGGCGCCCTACGCCGAAACGGCAGGCCAAGGACCGGGCCACCCAGTACGCGCACGACGCCCGCGTCGTGCTCGGCCCGAAGGTCTTGCAGGCAGCGCAGCAGGCGCGTGTCCAGTACGGCGCCCACCTCGCCCACGTCTGGAGCAGGCACGCACCCACGTACCGCCGAAGGTCGATCACGCCAGCACGAAGCCGCGGTCCGCACCATGAACGCTGCCCGCCAGGCCGCCGAGTACTCGAAGCCGCGGATCGAGCAGGCCGTGGCCGCGACCGGTCCTGCGCGAGGAGGCGGCGGCCCGCGTGTGGCCGCCATCGCCGCCCTGCGCGGACAGGTCTCCCGAAGGAGATCCGCAAAGCTCGCCCGCAAGCACGAGCGCCGGGCACGTGCCGGTCGCCTCGCGGGCCTGGCCGTCCGGAGTGCCTCTGGCGGGCGGCGCCCTGTCGCCTGGAAGTGGTGGGACAAGCAGGCTGCAACCCAGACCGGCTCGCCGAACCGCCGGCCGCCACCGAGGTGCCCGACTCCACGCTGCCGACTCCGTCGACGGCAGTGGCCAGGACATCCCGACCCCGAGGCAGGCCAGCAGGCCGAGGCTTTCAGAGGCGGACACCGGCCCTGGAGGGCAGGCGCCGAGCCCGGACCGGAAGCCGAAGCCTGCACCGCGCGCCCGCCAGGATCGACGAAGCCTCCGACCAGACGGAACCTGGCCGGGTGCTTTCGGGCCGTGGAGCCTAGGGGAGCCGAACTGACATCTGCCATGCAAAAGACAGCGCTCTACCAACTGGAGCTAAGGTCTCGAAAACAGCGCATCGCATCGGGAAGATCTACGCCCCGGGCGAGCACCGCAGACCAGAGTACCGGGTCACGGTATCCCGCAAAAGGATTGGGTCCCGGCGCGACCTCACTTCCGTAAGATGTCCCACGCAGCGCGGCAGCGAAGCACCGTACTTGGGGAAGCGATGGGGAGATGCAATGGACGCCGCACAGCAGGAAGCTACCGCAAGAGCCCGAGCTCCAGCGGAACTGGTACGGGGAGCCGCTGGGGGCGCCTCTTCCGTCGGCTGATCGAGGATCTCGGCTCAACCAGGCCCGCCTGGCGGGCGTCCTCGCCTTTCCGCGCCCATGCTGTCCCAGCTGATGAGCGGCCAGCGCGCCAAGATCGGCAACCCGGCGTGGTGCAGCGCGTGCAGCTGCTGCAGACCTGGCAGGTCAGGTGGCCGACGGCAGTGTCAGCGCGGCCGAGGCCACCGAGCGCATGGACGAGATCAGAGAAGTCGCAGGGCGGCTCGATGCTCACCAACACCGGCCAGACGTCGACCAGTTCGGGCGCGCCCACCGTGAAGCGCGTCGTCCGTGAGATCCAGTCGCTGCTGCGCTCCGTCTCGGCGGCCGGCGACATCATCGACGCCGCGGACTCCCTCGCCACCCACCCGGAACTGGCAGAGTTCCTCCGGTGTACGGCGCCGGGCGCACGTCCGACGCGCCGCCCACTACCAGGCACACCAGAGGCTGACCCCGAGGGGACGCGGCACCGGGTGCCGCTCCGCGGCCGCCTCGCCGGCGGCCGCGGGGTGACCGACCCCGCGCGACGTCCGAGGGGGCCTTCCGCATCGCGGGCCTGGGAGGGGCAGCGACGCACGACCATGGTGAGGTCTTCGCCGGCTCGGTACGAGCTGGCCGATCCGGATCGGCCGTGTGAGCGGCGCGGTCTGCGCGCCTGGATCACCGGCGCCACCGCTATGTGGCGGCCAAGGTCCTCCAGCGCAGAGACGCCCACACGCTGCTGCGCTTCGTGCGCGAGCAGGCACTGCGCATCGATCATCCGCACGTGCTGGCCCCGGCCAGCCGGGCCGCGGACGACGACAAGGTCCTGTTCACCATGGAGCTGGTCGCGGGCG
Source organism: Streptomyces sp. KL116D (assembly GCF_030766975.1). Lineage (NCBI taxonomy): Bacteria > Bacillati > Actinomycetota > Actinomycetes > Kitasatosporales > Streptomycetaceae > Streptomyces > Streptomyces sp. KL116D. The sequence continues at coordinate 5,062 of NZ_JASERH010000121.1, forward strand.
GCTCGTGGCCCATCTCATCGGCGACTACGGCCCGCTGCCGCCGCAGTTCGTCTGCGTCCTGCTCGACCAGCTCCTGTCGGGGCCTCACCGCGGTGCACGCCGAGGGCGTCGTGCACCGCGACATCAAGCCCGCCAACATCCTGCTCGAGGCCACCGGCACCGGCTCGCCGCACCCTGCCTCTCGGACTTCGGCATCGCATCGCAGGGCGAGCCGCGTCTCACGGAGACCAACTACGTCGTGGGGACGCCCGGTTACTTCGCGCCCGAGCAGGCGCTGGGCGCGGAGCCCGACTTCCCCGCCGACCCTCTTCGCCGCGGGACCTCGTCGCGCTCTACCTCCTCGAAGGCGCCAAGCCCGACTCCAAGGCGCTGATCGAACACTTCGCGGACCACGGCACTCCCGGCGCACCGCAAGGCGTCCCGGGCCCGCTGTGGTGTCCTCGCCGGGCTGCTGCAGCCCGATCCGGATGCCCGCTTCCCGCACCGCCACCGGCGCGCGCGAGGCCCTCCTCGCGGCCACGGAGCTGCTGCGAGCCCGGCCCCGACGACGAGCTGGTCGAGGGTCTTCGACCAACTTCGGCCTGCCCCCTGGGTTCGGCGAACGGCCCCGCCACCTGCGGCCGCCGCGCCCGCCCCGTACACACCACGGCGACGCGTCTGACCCCGCGGGCGAGCACCCCACGCCCTATGCCACGCCTCCCACGGCCCCGCGCATGGTCCCCGCCCCACCGGCCGAGCCCTTCCCTGCCACACCCCGAGCCCACGCCGCAGCCCGAGTCCACGCCGCTGCCGCCCCGGGAACCGCTCAGGACCAGGTTCAGGGAACAGCTCCCGAATCCGGCCCGAGAGCCAGCTCCGAGAACCGGTCCGGGAGCCGGCCCAGGGAGCCGGTGGAGGAACCGGTCCGAGAACCGGCTCAGGAACCGAGCCCGACAAGAACCGGTGCAGGGGGTCGATCCAGAGAGCGGGCCCGCCCGCTCCCGCTCTCCATGTCGGAGACGGGAAGCTTCCACCTCCCCTGCCGCTGACGCCCGACGACCAGCTCCCGCCACCGCCACCACCGGTACCCCCCTATGCCGGCGGTCCTTCCCTCGCCCCGATGCCTGAGCCGACGTCCGGGCACCAGCCGCCGACGCCGGAACCACCAGCCCGGCCCCACCCCAGACGCCTCCGACCCGACGCCCGAACCGCACCCCTTCGCCGTCGCCCCACGCACGTCGCCCTCCCGCCCGAAGCCACCCATGTCCCCACGCCAGCCACGCCAGCCACGTCACTCACGTCACCCACGCCCCTCATGCCCTCTCCCCTCAGCCGGCCCACGCGACGACCGCCCTGGTCCCCTGCACGAACGAAGCCGTCACTCTCTGTACACCGCTCGAAGCCGAGAGGTTCCCTGAAACGCCGACCGGGACCGCCCCTAAAGGGCAGGGACGATCCCGGTCCTTCTCCTGGCTCCCTGCTCTGCTTCGCCGTGGGCATCTGGGCGCTGACCCAGGCCCTGAGGCACCAGGAGGCATCGGGCCTGGGGCCCAGGGAAGCATCGACCCGAGGCCCCCAGGGGCACCGGACCTGAGGCACCGTCCCGGCGAGCCGACGGCCACCTACTCACCTGCATCCGCCGCACCGCGACCATCCGCCACACCCCGAGCCACAGCAGCAGTGCGGTGCCCGTGCCGATCGCGACCCCCAGCACCGTCATCGCCCTGCTCCCCGGCGACGTAGAAGAGGAAGCAGAACCGGAGCCGGCCCCGGCCGCATCGCCCGCCGCACCCGAGGAAGCCCCACCGGACCCACCGGACCCCTCGACCGGAACCAGAGCCCGAGCCGGACGGGGAACCCTCATCGGCCCCGCCCGCCCCGACCCGCTCCCCTTCGAGTCCTCGCTCCAGACCGCCCCCGCCCTCCCGCTCTCGGCGGCTTCAGGTCCCCCTCGGTCACCTGAACTCCCCCCGCGTCGCACGTAGTCCGGCGCCCGTTCCGCATCACCGTCCACCGTCACCCGCAGCGTGCACCGGACGCCTTGTCCGAACTTCTCCGCCATCGCCGGATTGAGGGTGACCTTGACGTAGTACCAGCCGGCGAACCGCATCGCCGCCTCGTCGTCCCGCATCAGATGGCGGTTCTCGTACGCCACGGGCGCTGCGCGGATCGAAGGCCGCCGACGTCGGATCCCCCGCGTAGGAGGCCTCCTTGGCCGCCACCGAGGCCCGCGCCGGGTTGTACAGCTCCATGTCGAGGGGCCCCTGCCACGGTCCCCCTGCGCGCCGTGTCGCCCGCCTCACTGCCCAACTCCGCGTCGAGGAAAGAGCTGCTGCCCCCACCGCACCGGAACCCGGTAGAAGTGGCTCTGCCCGGGCCCGATCCGGTCCTTTCCACACGCCGGACGTCAACGCCCGGGCATCGTTGAAAGCCGGTGCCCCCGCTGCGCTGCGCCCCCGACCCGGCCGGCGGCTGCACCGACGCGGACGGCCAGACCTCCGGTCCCTGCGTGGGCGCCGGCGACACGAGGCCCGGTTCGGTGGCGACCTTCAGCCGAGCCCCCAGGGCCCCCGCGTGGACTCGGCGTCCGCCTTCCGTTCCACGACCACGTAGTAGGTCCCCGCCGTCTGGCACCGCAGCCCGCCGGACCGCACGAGCCGCTCGGCGACGGCCGCGATCGGCCGCGGGTACGCCCGGGAACGGAATGTGGCGTGTTCCGCGTCGCAGCGGTTGCCCGTTGCGATCCTTCCAGCGTCACGGAGATGCCGTCCGAGTACGTCGCCCTCACATCGGATCAGCGGGAGACGGCGACGACGGAGGCGTACGCGTTGGCGGCGCCGTCCAGCTCGACGCTGAAGTAGGCGGTGCCGCGCCATCCGGGTCCCCAGCGAACTCCGGTAGGTCTCGCCCGTCTTGAGCCGCGGCGCATCCGTACGCTCCGCGCCCCGGTCACGCCGCGACCGTCGGCGAGGCGGCGATCGGTGTCCCCTGCCGCGGTCGCGCAGCGCAGACGCCGCGCACAGCCCCGCCCCGGCGACGACTGCCGCCAGACCTCGGCGTGCCCCGCACCTCCACCAGCCGCCCATGAGCCTCCCCCATGGACCGCATCCTGCCGCCCCGGCCCGCGTCCTGCCGCCGTGCGCCGGAATCCCGCCACTCATTTGCGCGCGCAAGGGAGGGCGTCGCATACGTGAACGCGCCCGCCCGACGCCGTACACAAGACCGAGGATCTACGCATCCCGGGACATCCCGGCAACATAAAACCCCGGCCGCTGCTGCGACCGGGGTCTGTGATGACTGTTGTCGATACTCACGAACCCGTGGGCACGGAGTCAGTCGCCTCCGTCCACGGGATCCTTGCTCGGCGCGATCCGCCTGGATCTCGGCGGTACACGAGGCCCGCCGATGGCGGCCAGTGCGACCAGGAGAAGCTTCTTCACCGCGCGACCTCGTCTTTCGTTGACGTAGGGGACCTCTGGCGCCCGACTATACACACCGACCGATATCGATCGGTGACCTGGCTGGACCCCAACTCCCGCCAGGCGTACAGCAGTCGAACCGGACCCTGCAACCCGAACATCGCCTTCCAGTCACTCCCAGACTGTGAAATTCACCGCATTCATCGACATTCAGGGCTTCTTGCGCCCATCCGAGTGGTGTTCATCTGAAGATCGACGCGCACGGGCGCCGGTCCCACTTCAGGCTCCGCATACACATCATGAGGAAAGTACGCAAATCGCCCAACCTGAAAGTGAGGGGCCATGACCAAGAACCGGGTCGTGACGCTGGACCGTCGTCATCTCTGCCTTCATCGCGCTCTTCTCGGCGCTCGGACTCATCTCCCGGCCGCCGCGGGCCGCGCGCGCAACAGACGGAGGAGGCCGCCCGCAAAGCCACCGCGGTCAGCGCGCCACTGCCTCCGCTCCGCTCTACTGGGCCTCTCAAGAGGTGCCACCCACGATGAAGCAGGCGCATCCGCGCCGAGGCGCACGGTTCCTCCCCGAGCTGCCGCCACCGCCCGCCGGCCGACACCGAAAGCAGGACGACAGCGACGCGGGCCTGGCGACCGAGGCACTCGCGGCCCAGCCGTAGCCCGCACCGTCCACGCGACGAGCAGGGCTGAACGCTCCACGCTTGTAGGAACGGCAACACCGAAGTCGCCCAAGTCGCCGAAGCACCGCAGTAGGCGCAGTAGGCGCAGTAGGCGCAGCAAATGAAGTACGCGCAGTGAACGAGAAACACTGAAGGCTCGAAAGACCGCAGGAACGCAGGAACGCGGGACCGCAGAACAACAGCAGGGCACCGCAGGACCGCACACACAGCCCAAAGAGCCGCAGTACGTCCTACGTACGCATGCGGCACGAGACAGACGGACGGCGGCATTCAGATGGGCCGCCCCTGAGATCAGCCGCGAGAACGCCCAGCACGAACCCGTAGACGCACCAACACGCAGGACACGAGGCCCCAGCCGCTCACTTCGGCTGAGAGGGGCCCCTTTCGGCGTGTCCGAGTCCGGGACGGACGGCAGCACAACGAAAGAGGACGCCTCCCGTAGGCAGCTCCCGCAGCACGGCGGCCCTAGAGGATCTGTGACGCTGCCTGAGCCAGGAAACTGTCGAGAGCCAGACGGGCGGTCTGGCCACGCTCTGCGCGATCTTGCTCACTCCCCGCCAGATGGACATCAGTTGCGGCGTCGAGGGCATCTTGAGCCAGCTGGCTCAGGGCTGAATCAACCACAGACAAGACGCACCCGGCACAAGGCCGCGGTAGCGTCGGCCCGCCGCTGGTAGGACTCTTCGCGTGCCCTGACGACATCGGCATGGGCGGGATCCTCCGTTCCAAGTGCCAGCGGTCGTTCTGGCTCCGCCGAAAGTCCGTGAGGCTGGCGGCCAGTGCGGTGTAGGCAGCAGTCTTCTCATGCCATAACTGCTGGCTGCGCGCGAACACCTCGCCCTGACGAGCGATATGTCGCTGGAACAGGAACGTGAGAGTGGAACCAGCAAGGGTGCCGACCACCGCAACCAGGCTCGTGAAGACAGGATTCATGTGGGCAGCCTCCCGCTCGTAGGCGGCGAGTGGAACGGTGTGCCCTGCCCCCGCGATCCGCACTGGCCAGGAACAGGCCCTCGATCCATCAAGACGGACGTCTACACGCATGTGGTCGGCTCCGACGAGCGGCAAGCCGTCGCGATGCTCGCCGAGCTTCTGGAAGATCCGTTGATCGGCTAGCTCGTCCTGGGGCTCTGAGGCAGGCGCATGATGGCGCCATGACCCAGAACTCATCGAACCCCATCGTCGAAGCGGGCTGGCAGAAGGTACGTGACGACGAGGCGCGTTCACACCGAGCTACTGGAAGCCGCCTACGCCGAGCCGCGTCTGCGGCAGCTCTTCCCCTGGACGGGCATGGGGGGAGCTTCATTTCAGCCGTTGCACCGAGAAGGGGTGGACTTGGGACATCCCCTACATCGCGCCCGGCACCGAAGGCACCTATTGGGCCCCTCGGGCCGCTGCGATCCGAGTGGAGTAGGACAGGTAGCCACAGTGCAGGAAGCCATCGCCCTCGTGGTCGACCGCCTGCCGCCGGATCTGCGGTCCTGCCTTCGTGGGCACCCCTGAAGAGCTTGCCGCGCACGAAGCCACGAAGCTGGATCAGCAGAAGGACAGAGATCAGGCACAGAGCGGCTGATGTCAGCCGTAGATGTCAAAGACCCCCAGCCGATTCCGACTGGGGGTCTTTTCGCATGTGGGGCTAACAGGATTTGAACCTGTGGCCTCATCCTTATCAGGGGATGCGCTCTAACCAACTGAGCTATAGCCCCTGCCGCGCTCTGCGGTGTGTGTCCCGCGCGCTGACCTCTGAAGATTAGCGCACCAGGGGGCCAGTCCCAAAAATCGATAGTCCTGGCCCGCCCACCAGCGGCTCTCCAGCTGCTCTCAACGGCCCGTAGGCAGCGGAGAAGCGCCTACTCGTCCCTCGGCGAGCGTGAGCTCGATGCCGCCGACGAAGCCGGCGGAGAGGTTGTAGATGAAGGCGCCGAGCGTCGCGAGCGCCGTCGCCAGGACGACGTCGATGACCGCGATGACGGTCGTGAACATCAGGACGCGCGGCAGCGACAGGAACGACTGGAGGTCGAAGCCGTTGGACTCGTTCGAGCCCGTGGCCTCGGAGATCGTGCCGCCGACCGTGGAGAAGACGCCCATGGCGTCCATGACCATCCACAGCACGGCGGCCGCGATGATCGTGCAGATGCCGAGCGCGATGGAGGCAGGAAGCTGACCTTCATCACCGACCACGGATCGGCCTTGGCCACGCGCAGCCGCGCGCCTTGCGGGTGCGCGGGGTGGTGCGTGCCCCGGTGCGCGGCCTGCGGACCGCTCCTGCCGGAGCTGCCGCTCCTGCCGGGGGCGTTCTGGTACGCCTGCGGCGGGTGATACGGCTGGGCCGCCTGCTGCGGCTCCTGCCTCTCACCCGGCAGGGTCCGCCACCACCGGCTGCGTACTGCTGGGTCTGCGGACCTCGGGTGTCCGTCACAGTTCCCCCTGGGATCCATGAGACTCGTGCGAGTCCTGCGAGTCATGAGCGGAGCCACGGCCGCCCTCGGTTTCCGTACCGGGGGATGCCCCGGTAGGGGCCTCGCGCCCGTGGCTCCGCTCACGATGACTCACTCTCTCGCGCTACTCGGCCGAGGACTGCCCGCCCTCGTCCGTTCCGACGGCATTCTCGTCCTGGGCCGATTCGTCGGTCACGGCGCCGTCCGCGTCCTCCGCGGCGTCTCCGTCGACTTCCTCGGCCTCACGACCGGCCTCGGCGTTACGAGCGATGCCGACGACGGCATCGCGCTTGCCCAGGTTGATCAGTTGGACGCCCATGGTGTCACGGCCCGTCTCCCTGACCTCGTTGACTCGCGTACGAATCACACCGCCGGACAGCGTGATGGCGAGGATCTCGTCGGTCTCCTCGACCACCAGGGCGCCGACGAGCGATCCACGGTCCTCCACGATCTTGGCGGCCTTGATGCCGAGGCCACCGCGACCCTGGACGCGGTACTCGTCGACGTTGGTCCGCTTTGCGTACCCACCGTCGGTGGCGGTGAACACGAAAGGTACCCGGCCGGACGACATTCATCGAGAGCAGCTCGTCGCCCTCGCGGAAACTCATCCCCTTGACGCCCGAGGTGGCACGGCCCATCGGGCGCAGTGCGTCGTCCGTCGCGGTGAACCGGATGGACTGCGCCTTCTTGCTGATGAGGAGCAGATCGTCCTCGGAGGAGACCAGCTCGGCGCCGATCAGCTCGTCGTCGGAACCGTCCGCCGCTTCGCGGAGGTTGATGGCGATGACGCCACCGGAACGCGGCGAGTCGTAGTCCTTCAGGGACGTCTTCTTCACGAGGCCCGCCTTGGTGGCGAGGACCAGGTAGGGCGCCGCGTCGTAGTCGCGGGATCGCGAGGGATCTCGGCGATCGCCTCGTCCGGCTGGAAGGCCAGCAGGTTGGCGACGTGCTGCCCACGGGCGTCACGGCCGGCGTCCGGGAGCTCGTACGCCTTCGCGCGGTAGACGCGGCCCTGTTCGTGAAGAACAGCAGCCAGTGGTGCGTCGTGGACACGAAGAAGTGGTCGACGATGTCGTCTTCCTTGAGCTTCGTACCGCGGACGCCCTTGCCGCCGCGCTTCTGCGAGCGGTAGTCGACCGTCTTGGTGCGCTTGACGTAGCCACCGCGCGTGATGGTGACGACGATGTCCTCTTCGGCGATCAGGTCCTCGATGGACATGTCACCGTCGAAGGGCACCAGCTTGGAGCGGCGGTCCTCGCCGAACTTGTCGACGATCGCCGCGAGTTCCTCGCTGATGATCTGGCGCTGGCGCTCCAGGGAGGCCAGGATCGCGTTGTACTCGTCGATCTTCAGCTGCAGTTCGTCGTGCTCGGCGACGATCTTCTGGCGCCCAGGGCGGCCAGTCGGCGCAGCTGCATCTCGAGGATCGCGTTGGCCTGGATCTCGTCGATCTGCAGGAGGCCCATGAGGCCCTCTCGCGCGACCTCCACGGTGTCACTGCGCCGGATGAGTGCGATGACCTCGTCGATGGCGTCCAGGGCCTTCAGGAGGCCGCGCAGGATGTGGGCGCGCTCCTCGGCCTTGCGCAGCCGGAACCGCGTACGGCGGACGATGACCTCGACCTGGTGGCCCACCCAGTGGCGGATGAACGCGTCCAGCGAGAGGGTGCGCGGCACGCCGTCGACGAGCGCCAGCATGTTGGCTCGAAGTTCGTCTGCAGGTCGGTGTGCTTGAAGAGGTTCAGGACGACCTTGGCGACGGCGTCGCGCTTCAGCACGATGACGAGGCGCTGGCCGGTGCGCGACGACGTCTCGTCACGGACGTCGGCGATGCCGCCGACCTTGCCGTCGCTCGACCAGAGTCGGCGATCTTCTGCGCGAGGTTGTCCGGGTTGACCTGGTACGGGAGTTCGGTGACCACCAGGCACTGGCGGTTCTGGATCTCCCTCGACCTCGACGACCGCGCGCATCGTGATGGAGCCACGACCGGTGCGGTACGCCTCTTCGATGCCCTTTGCGGCCCCACCACGAGGGCGCCGGTCGGGAAGTCAGGGCCCTTTGATGCGCTCGATGAGCGCGTCCAAGACTCCCTCGTGCGAGGCCTCGGGTTCTCCAGGTACCACTGGGCGCCCGCCGCGGCCTCGCGCAGGTTGTCGCGGCGGGATGTTGGTGGCCATGCCGACCGCGATGCCGGCCGAGCCGTTGATCAGCAGGTTCGGGAAGCGGGCCGGCAGGACGGTCGGCTCCTGGGAGCGGCCGTCGTAGTTGTCCGTGAAGTCGACGGTCTCCTCGTCGATGTCGGACCATCTCCATGGACAGCGGCGCCATCTTGCACTCGGTGTAGCGCATGGCGGCGGCGGGGTCGTGCCCGAGAGCCGAAGTTTCCGTTGGAGTCCACCAGCGGCATCCGCATCGACCACGGCTGCGCCAGGCGGACCAGGGCGTCGTAGATCGAGGAGTCGCCGTGCGGGTGGTAGTTGCCCATGACGTCGCCGACGGCGCGGGCGCACCTGGCAGAAGCCCTTCGGGCCGGTAGCCGCCGTCGTACATCGCGTACAGGACGCGGCGGTGGACGGGCTTGAGTCCGTCGCGCACGTCCGGCAGGGCGCGGGACACGATGACGGACATCGCGTAGTCGAGGTAGGAGCGCTGCATCTCCGTCTCGAGCCCGACGGGCTCGATGCGCATGGCGATGTCGCCGCCCCTTCTTCAGGGATGCCAGGAGTAATGGGGGTGTTCTCGTCGGCCATTGCTGGTGAAGATCCTTTCTGCGGCGGTCAGCTGAGACCGACTCAGATGTCGAGGAAGCGGACGTCCTTGGCGTTGCGCTGGATGAACGATCGGCGCGCCTCGACGTCCCTCACCCATGAGGACCGAGAACAGGTCGTCGGCCTGCGGCGTCGTCGAGAGGTGACCTGGCCGAGGACGCGGTGCTCCTGGTCCGTGGTCAGTGATGCGCAGCTCACTCGGCGTCGTTCATCTCACCGAGACCCTCGAGCGCTGGACCGAGTCGTCCTTGATGCGCTTGCCGGCCTGCTAGCGCCAGCTCGATCAGGGCGTCGCGCTCGCGGTCCGAGTACGCGTACTCGAAGTCCTCACGGCACTTGATCTTGTAGAGCGGCGGACGCGGCAAGAACGCGCCCGGCCTCGACCAGCGGCCGCATGAAAGTCGGAACAGGAAAGGTCAGCAGTGCGGGTCGTTGATGTGCTGGCCGTCGACGTCGGCGTCCGCCATCAGAGATGATCTTGTGGTAGCGGAGCTTCTCGATGTCGAAGTCCTCGTGGACTCCGGTGCTGAGCGCGAGATCAGTGCCTGGGTCTCCCTGGTTCTGCAGGATCTTGTCGATCCGCGCCTTCTCGGCGGTGAGGATCTTGGCCTCGGATCGGGAGTGATCGCCTGGTACCGCGGGCTCCGGCCCGGATTCTGGCCCGAGCCGCCGGCGGAGTCACCCTCGACGATGAAGATCTCGCACTTGCGTCGTTCGACTCGGCAGCGGTCGGAGAGCTTGCCCGGCAGGGACGCGGACTCGGCAGACCCTTTGCCGACGGTCAGGTCGCGCCTTGCGGGCCCGCCACGCGCTTGCGGTGGCCCGCCTGGATGGACTTGCGGATGATGTTCCGACGCCTCGACCGGGTTCCGGTCGAGCCAGTCCGCAGTAGCTCGTGCACGACGCTTTCTGGACGCAGGTCTTCGCCTCGGTGTTGCTCGAAAGCTTGACTTGGTCTGGCCCTCGAGGCTGCAGGCTCGCCGAGTTTCACCGAGATGATCGCGGTCAGACCCTCGCGGATGTCGTCACCCGTGAGGTTGTCGTCCTTCTCGCGCAGCACGCTTCTTGTCGCGCGCGTACCGGTTGATGAGACCGGTCAGCGCGGCACAGAGCCCTCCTCGTGGGTGCCGCCCTCGTGCGTGGATCGTGTTCGCGAAGGAGTAGACGCCCTCGCTGTAACTCGTGTTCCACTGCATCGCGACCTCGACGGAAAGGAGCTCTCCTGTCCCTCGGCCTCGATGTCGATCACGGAGGGGTGGACGACCTCGCTCCTTGCGGGAGTTGAGGTACTTCACGAAGTCGACGATGCCGCCTTCGTAGTGGTACGTCACCGTCGCGCTTGTGGTCGTCGGCGCCCTCGGCGCTGTCGGCACCGGCGGTGGCCTTGGCCGACTCGCGCTCGTCCGTCAGCTTGATCGTCAGGCCCTTGCTTGAGGGAAGGCCATCTCCTGGAAGCGCCGCGACAGCGTCTCGAAGGAGTACTGGCGGTCTCGAAGATGTCGCTGTCGGCCCGAAGGTGACCGAGGTACCGGTCTCCTCGGTGGCCCGTGTTGGCGAGCGGTGCGGTCGGCACGCCCGCCTTGTAGTCCTGCGTCCAGCGGTGGCCGTCGGTCTTGATCTCGACGGAGACCTTCGTGGACAGGGCGTTCACGACGGAGACACCGACGCCGTGCAGACCGGCCGGACACGGCAACCGCCGCCGCCGAACTTGCCGCCGCGTGCAGCACGGTCAGGACGACCTCGACGGCCGGCTTCCCCTCGGAGGGATGATGCCGACGGGGATGCCGCGGCCGTTGTCGATGACGCGGACGCCGCCGTCGGGAAGGATCGTGACGTCGATCGTGTCCGCGTGACCGGCCAGCGCCTCGTCGACAGGTTGTCCACGACCTCCTGCACCATGTGGTGCAGACCACGCTCACCGGTCGAGCCGATGTACATGCCAGGTCGCTTTCGCGGACCGCGTCCAGCCCTTCGAGGACGGTGATCGCGCTCGCGTCGTACGGGCGTCTGTCGCCCCTACGTTCGCGTGCGCGTCAGCGTCGATGGTCGGGATGTTCTCGTTGGGGTTGCCGGAATCGGCCACGAAGCGCCCTTTCTGGCACAGCACAAGCCAAGCTCTCGGTTGGTGGCCGGAGCGGCTGCGGCGTGTTTTTTCGGTAGGCCTAGTCAGCGTTGCTCGGTGCGTCCCACAAGTGGGGCGGGATTGCTCTCCAGTGTACCCGGTAGCACTGACAGTGATGGGGGTTTGCCCAGTACCTGAGTCTATGTGCCGCCCTCAACCGGTCTCGCCCGACTCCCCCTATGGAGGCGCTCAGCAAGGCTCATAGCGGCACTCAGCGCTTGAGGTGTCAACTCCTGCACCGTGTGCGCGCTTTTGCTCGTAGGTGTCGTCGTGACCTGTGCTTTGCGCTCGCAAGGGGCCGTAGCGACGGGCGCCACTGCCGGGATTCTTGATGTCGATGCCGCGCGGTGCCGTGCCCGGGTCCTCGTTCAGGCGTCTGACCAGCTGCGGAGCCAGCATCCGCACCTGCGTCGCCCTGGGCCGTCGAATCGCACTGCACGACCAGGACGCGCTCGTCCTCGTCGTACTTCTGCGCACGCAGTGTAGCGAGGTCGTCACCGACGATCGCGGCCAGCGGCCCATCACGCCGCCGACGGCCGCCGGGGTCTCCCAGCCGCGCTCGGTGATCAGCCGGTTGATGGCCGCGCCGAGGCCCATCGGATCCCGCCGTCGGCGCGCGCACCCGACCGCGGTCACTTGCCTGCTCAGACCTCCACCTGCTCTCTCTGTGCTCCAGCATCATATGCTGTGTCATCATGTCACCAACCTTGAAGAAGGAAGGCAGCCTGGCAGTCAGCCTGAAGTCATCAAGAGGATATCTGAGTTCTATTGCTGCATTCATCAGGATCGTCATGCTCACAGATGCCACTAAGTCCATCAGAGGCGACGTCCTGGATGCTCTACCATGCTCACCCAATGTTTGCAATGTCAATCATCAGTCCACATTTCTCTCTAAGCGCCTTAGCCACCAGCATCTTCATGCATGTCCAAAGCCAGCAAGTATCAGCGTCAGGAACAAGCTCAGCTGTTGCTCAGCCATGCCAGGTCCTTGGGTTCATCTTACATGTTTGGCTGGGACTCAAACTCATGTCACATTGCCTTTCTAGATACCGGCAGACAAGAGCAGCTCGTGGTCTTTGTCTGAGCAATAAACACCTCTATCGACTCTGTTTCTGATGAAACCAGTCTCTTTGATGGGACTGCTCGACAAAACTCCACCACCTGAATCTTAAATCTCTCAAGAGATATCTCTAATTAGCAGCAAGTGTTTCTCAAGGGCAGGCTTCGCTCATTCTGTCAGTGCTGTTGTCAGACGATCCACATGATCACGTTGGCCGCGGGCAAGCTCACGCCACCTGCCTAATCGCAAACCCTGTAAGCCATGGACAGGTCCATGGAGCGGCCGCCGATGCCGCCGCGCGAGGGCGGCCGGCTTCGGGGCGTGTTGCGCTGCGCGGACCCGGTCGTAGTCGGGCGCCCGCCGGCCATCCGCGGGGAGCGGGCGGTGATCAGCTCGTCCAGGAAGCGGCGGCGCTCGGCGGATCGCCCTTCCTGGGGCCAGGTCCTCGGGGCGCAACAGCACGGTCCTGACGATGCCCAGCACGTCACGCGGCCTGACCTGCGACGACCTGTTGATCCGCGCGCGGTTCGCCTTGCCGGGGTTCAGTTCGAGCTCGATGAGCTGCTGCCGCTCGCCCTGCCGGACCTGGGCCCTGATCACGGCGCGCTCGGCCCCCCATGCGGACCAGGGGCGCGTCCGAGGAGACCCGGTGACTGCCGAGTGTGGCGAGGTAGCCGACGGCCTCCACCAGGTTCGTCTTGTCCCTGTCCGTTGGGGCCCACGAACGCGGTGACGCCCGGGTCGAGAGGACCTCGGCCCGGGCGTACGAGCGGAAGTCGGCCAGCGACAGATGCGTGACGTGCATGGTCGTGGGCCGACCTCCCCAACGTTCTGAACAGCGGTTGTCTACAGCTGTGGATTACTTCTGCGGCGGGTCACTTCTTTCTCGACGGCGTGGCCGCCGAACTGGTTGCGCAGCGCCGCGATCATCTTCATCTGCGGCGAGTCCTCCTGCCGCGAGGCGAAGCGCGCGAAGAGCGACGCGGTGATCGCCGGCAGCGGGACGGCGTTGTCGATGGCGGCTTCCACAGTCCAGCGGCCTTCGCCGGAGTCCTGTGCATAACCGCGCAGCTTGTCCGAGGTGCTCGTCCTCGTCGAGGGCGTTGACCGCCAGGTCCAGCAGCCAGGAACGGATGACCGTGCCCTCCTGCCAGGAGCGGAAGACCTCGCGGACGTCGGTCACCGAGTCCACGGCCTCCAGGAGCTCCCCAGCCCTCGGCGTAGGCCTGCATCATGGCGTACTCGATGCCGTTGTGAACCATCTTCGCGAAGTGGCCGGCGCCGACCTTGCCCGCGTGGACCGAGCCGAAATCGCCCTCGGGCTTCAGCGCGTCGAAGACCGGCTGGACCTTCGCGACGTCCTCGGCGGAGCCGCCGTACATCAGCGCGTAGCCGTTCTCCAGGCCCCAGACGCCGCCGGAGACGCCGCAGTCGACGAAGCCGATGCCCTTCTCGGCGAGCTCCTTCGCGTGCTTCTCGTCGTCCGTCCAGCGCGAGTTGCCGCCGTCGACGACGATGTCGCCGGGCTGCAGCAGCTCGGCCAGCTCGTCGACCGTGGACTGGGTCGCGGCACCGGCGGGACCATCACCACACCACGCGCGGACCCTTGAGCCTGCCCACAAGCTCTTCGAGGCTGTGGACATCCGCGAGGTCCGGATTGCGGTCGTAGCCGATGACGGTGTGGCCTGCGCGGCGGATGCGCTCGCGCATGTTGCCGCCCATCTTGCCGAGGCCGACGAGACCGAGCTCCATCAGTGGTTCCTTACGCTGCGACGGGGCGTGAGGTGGTGCGGGGCGGTACGAGCCGCGGGGTGACGCGGCTCTCCCACCCGCGTCCGAGCCTAAACCCGGACGCTCACGCACACCTGTGGGCATAGCCGCTCAGGCGAACACCCGAGCGGCCCGCCTCTAGGGACCTCAGCCCGACAGCCGCACCGGCATGATCAGGTACTTGTACGCCTCGTCCGCCTCGGCGCGTCCACGGCCGGCTTGCCGGAGAGCAGCGCGGGGCTTGGTGGACGTCGTGAAGGACAGCTGCGCGACCGGGGAGTCGATCGCGCTCAGACCGTCCAGCAGGAACGTCGGGTTGAAGGCGATGGAGATGTCGTCGCCGTCGAGCTGGGCGTCGACCCTTTCCACAGCCTGTGCGTCGTCGCTGGAGCCGGCCTCCAGGATGAGCACGCCCTGCTCGAAGCTGAGCCGCACTGGGGGTATTGCGCTCGGCGACGAGGGCCACGCGCTTGACGGCCTCCCACGAAGGGGGCGGTCTCGATGACGGCCACGGAGTTGAACTCCGTCGGGAACAGCGGTGCGGTACTTCGGCAGGTCGCCCTCGAGCAGGCGGGTCGTCGTGCGGCGACCGGCGCCCTGCAACCGATGAGGCCTTCACCGGCACCCGAGCCGGACAGGGCCAGCGTGACCGTGTCGCCGCTCGTGAGGGCCTTGGCGGTGTCCAGAGCGTCTTGGCGGGCACCAGGGCGACCGCGGACGCCTCCGGGTCCTCCGGCTTCCACAGGAACTCGCGCACGGCGAGCGGTAGCGGTCGGTGGACGCCAGCGTCACCCGTGTCGCCCTCGATCTCGATGCGCACACCGGTGAGGACGGGCAGCGTGTCGTCACGGCCGGCGGCGATGGCCACCTGCTGCGCGGCGGAGGCGAAGACCTCGCCGGGGACGGTGCGTGGCGGTCGGCATCTGCGGCAGCGCCCGGGTACTCCTCCACAGGGAGGGTGTGGAGTGTGAATCGCGAGGAGCCGCGGACCACGGTCGCTCGTACACCGTCTGTGGAAATCTCCACCGGACGGTTGGGGAGGGCGCGGCAGATGTCGGCGAGCAGGCGGCCTGGAGACGAGCACCGTGCCTTCCCTCGTCGACCTCCGCGTCCACGGAGACGCGTGCCGAGACCTCGTAGTCGAAGCTCGACTAGGCTGAGTGCGCCCTCCCTCGGCCTTCAGGAGAAGGCCGGCGAGGACCGGCGCAGGCGGTCGTGCCGGGAAGGCTGCGTGCCGCCCTGAGGCCACCGCCTCCGCGAGTACGTCGCGTTCCACCCGGATCTTCACCGTAAGCCGCCTCCTGCGCGTTGCTGGCTGCTCTCGCCCTGCATTGGTCTCGGTCTCCGTCGTCAGACGTGGTGTCGCTCGGCCCACCGATGGGAGAACACCGGGGACCAGTCTGACGCACCGCACTGACAGTCGTTGCCCGCCTCGGTCAAGTCGTGCCGAGCCGCGGCCGGGGTTGCCGAGCAAGTTGTGCACAGCCCCCACTTCGAAACGAATTCCCAGCTCTCTAGTTGGGAGTAGTAGTAGGGGCTGTGGAAACCGTGGATAACCGTTAGTTCGCAGGTCAGAGCCGGTTTTTTGTCCACGGAGGCTGTGGGCCGAGGCGGTGGACAACTCACGGTTTCTGTGGACGGCCGAAAGTTCTGCACACCCGATGCACAGGCTCGGGGTACTTCTCCCAGCGCCGTCCCCCAGCTTTACCCCCGTTCCCCACAGCCCAACCGACCCCCTTGGTGTGACGCCTTTCACTCGCCACGGTGACGAGGCGCGTCGCGTTGCCGAACAGTGGACAGCCGTGTGGAGAAGCTCCGGATCGCTGTGCTGCAAGGGCTGTCATCCTGTGGGTCGACGGTGGACAACGAAATGCACACCCTGTGGAAGAAAAATCTGTCCACAGCCTGTGGAGATCTTCTGTCCACCAATCCACAGCCCGCTGACCTGCCCTGATGCTCTGTCACCAGGAGCCCCTGTGGACGCAGTCTGGACAACTTCGCGGTCCCCAGGGTGTGGATCGGAAAAAACCCGGAACATCTGTGGAGAACACCCGTAACGCGGCCGGAAATCGAACACCGCGCTTCGTGCGGCGGCCTCCGCGAGCGCACGTCGACATGAAGAAGGCGCCCCGGAAGTCGTTCCGGAGCGCCCTTCGGAGAGCGTGGGCAGAGCCGTGACCGGGGCTGCTGTCAGCCGTTCTTGATGCGGTTGGTGAGCTCGGTGACCTGGTTGTAGATGGAGCGCCGCTCGGCCATGCAGCGCGCGGATCTTGCGGTCCGCGTGCATCACGGTCGTAGTGGTCGCGGCCGCCGAACTGCGCGCCGATCTTCGGCAGGGACAGGTCCGTCAGCTCCCGGCACAGGTACATCGCGATCTGGCGCGCCGTCACCAGCACGCGGCTGCGCGACGATCCGCAGAGGTCCTCCACCGTCAGACCGAAGTAGTCCGCGGTCGCCGCCATGATGGCCGTCGCCGTGATCTCAGGGGGCCGCGTCCTCGCCACTCGGGGATCAGGTCCTTGAGGACGATCTCGGTGAGCCCCAGGTCCCACGGGCTGTCGGTTGAGCGACGCGAAGGCCGTGACCCGATCAACGCCCTTCCAGCTCACGGATGTTGCGCGAGATGCGGGACGCGATGAACTCCAGCACCTCCGGCGGGGCGTTGAGCTGCTCCTGCACCGCCTTCTTACGAAGGATCGCGATACGGGTCTCCAGCTCGGGCGGCTGGACGTCCGTGATCAGTCCCCACTCGAACCGGTTGCGCAGCCGGTCCTCCAGGGTCACCAGCTGCTTCGGCGGCCGGTCGCTGGAGAGCACGATCTGCTTGTTGGCGTTGTGGAGCGTGTTGAAAGTGTGGAAGAACTCCTCCTGCGTCGACTCCCTTGTCCGCGAGGAACTGGATGTCGTCGACGAGAAGGATGTCCATCTCGCGGTACCGCTTGCGGAAGGAGTCGCCCTTGCCGTCGCGGATCGAGTTGATGAACTCGTTGGTGAACTCCTCGGAGCTCACGTACCGCACGCGCGTGCCCGGATAGAGACTGCGGGCGTAGTGCCCGATGGCGTGCAGGAGGTGCGTCTTGCCGAGGCCCGACTCCCCCATAGATGAAGAGGGGGTTGTAGGCCTTCGCCGGCGCCTCGGCGACGGCGACCGCCGCCGCGTGGGCGAAACGGTTCGACGCACCGATGACGAACGTGTCGAAGAGGTACTTGGGGTTCAGGCGCGCGGTCGGCTCGCCGGGACCGGTCGCCGGCGCGGGCTGCGCGGCCAGCGGACCGGGCGCACCTGTGGGCACGCCGCGTCCGCCGTGACCCGGACCACCGTCCTGCCCCGGCCGGCCGCCCATCGCGTGCTCGCCCGGATCGCGCCGCTGCTGACGCTCGTGCGGCTGCTCGTAGGAGCCGCGCTCCCTCGTACGCCGCACGGTCCTCGTAGGGCGAGCGCTCCTTGGGCTGCTGCTCGTACGGGGAGCGCTCCGGCTGCTGGTCGTAGCGGCCGCGCTCGGTCTCGTAGCCCTGCTGGTCGTAGGGCGACCGTTCCTGCTGCCGGTAGTCGTGCTGCGGCTGCTGCGGAGGCGTCGCGTACGGATCGCGCTCCGGGGAAGCCGAGCCGCGGCTGCTGCCAGCTGTACTCGTCCTGCTGCGGCCGTGGCCAGGCGCCCGGCTCGGGGCGCTGGTAGTCCGGGTAGGCGGGGCGGGCGGTCGGCAGCTGGTCGGGGCGGGGGGCCTGGGGCTGGTCGCCGCGCGGGCCCTGCCCCCTGCTCGTCCCCTGCCGCGACGGTCGTAGCCGTCATAGCTGTCGTAGGCGTCCCGGCCGTCGTACGCGTCGCGGCTCTCGTACGTGTCGTGGCCCTGACCCTGGCCGGGAGCGGCGGGGGCTCGGTGTCCTCGTAGCGGTGCTGCTGGACGGGCGGGGCGGGCGGCGCGGGGGGCCTCGCCCACGGAGTCGTCGACCGTGATCGCGATCCGGATCGGGCGGCCGCTCGCAGCTCAGGGTCTCGCTGACCACCGGGGCGAGACGGCCCCTCGAGTACGCCCTTCGCGAATTCGTTGGGGACCGCCAGGAGGGCGGTGTCGGCGACGAGTGCCAGTGGCTGGCAGCGCCGGATCCAGTGTTCGTCCTTCGTCTCGACGCCCTGCCCGTGACCTTCCCCGAGGAGTTTCTCCAGTACTCGTGGCCACACTGCGGCAAGATCGGCAGGTACGTCAGCCACAGGGCACGCTCTCTCGCTGGTCCCACGAACGTGTGATTCCTGGGACGGGTTGGGTGGGAGGTTCGACGCCCGGGTCGGGCAGAAAATCGGGTGGGGGTGGTGAGAAGGGAACGAATCGGAGTTCAGCCACGGTAGTCGCAGCGCGACCGCTGCGGTTCAAGTTGTTGTCCCCAGCCTGTGGACAGTGTCTCCCGCGTGACCCTGGTTTGACCGGATGGCGTAGCCGCGCGTACCGTAACCAGGTCGAGTTTGTCGATGGCTGCTGCCGCCCCGCCTCCGATGGGCAAGGTCATGGTCCGCAAGTTCTTTGCAGTCTGTGTAGCGGTGCACTCGGGCGTATTGCGAGCTTCTCGTGGGCGCACGGTGACAGCCAGGCGATGTCCCGCCACCACCCGAATTTCTCTGGAGCCCCCGAGTGAGCAAGCGCACCTTCCAGCCGAACAACCGTCGTCGCGCCAAGACCCACGGTTTCCGCCTTCGCATGCGGACCCGC
Source organism: Streptomyces sp. KL116D (assembly GCF_030766975.1). NCBI lineage: Bacteria > Bacillati > Actinomycetota > Actinomycetes > Kitasatosporales > Streptomycetaceae > Streptomyces > Streptomyces sp. KL116D. Next base: position 24,015 of record NZ_JASERH010000121.1, read on the forward strand.
GCCGGTCGTGCGATTCTCGCCAACCGTCGTGGCAAGGGTCGCGCCAGCCTGTCCGCCTGATTTCGTAATCAGGTCATGACGTGCTGCCTACCGAGTATCGGCTGAGGCGACGCGCAAGACTTCGCGACCGCGGTACGCCGAGGACGCCGGCCGGACGCCCGCTGTCGTCGTCCATCTACGTAGCGGTTTAACAACGGACCCGCACGCGCCTGGGGAGACGTTTCCCCACCGCGTGCGTTTCGTCGTGAAAGCAAGGCCGTGGGTGGAGCCGTCGTACGGAACGCGGTGAAGCGCAGGCTTCGGCACCTCATGCGCGACCGAATGGCCTTGTTGCCCCCAGGTAGCCTGGTAGTCGTACGCGCGTTGCCCCCTGCGGGCGACGCCACCCACGCACAACTGGCCCGAGACCTGGATGCCGCCCTGCAGCGGCTGCTGGGAGAGCACGCGATGAAGTACCCACTGCTCGCATTGATCAAGCTGTACCAGTGGACCATCAGTCCGCTGCTCGGTCCAGTGTGCAAGTACTACCCGTCGTGCTCCCACTACGGCTTCACGGGCCATCGACCGGCACGGTGCGATCAAGGGGACAGCCCTCACCGCCTGGCGGATCCTTCGGTGCAATCCGTGGTCGCTCGGCGGTGTCGATCATGTTCCGCCGCGAAAGCGTCCGCGGTGGCACGAAATGCTGCGCAACGCCTGGCGCGAACGCAGGGGCGGGCCTTCCGCCGCCGGCGCGCCTGCCCAAGGCTCCCCGAGAGCCTGGCCGCCGAGACCAGTCCCATGCTCAAGGAGCCTGATTAGTGGACACGGTGCGGTTTTTTAGCTTCATCACGACACCAGTTTCGTGGGTCATCGTCCAGTTCCACTCGCTGTACGGGAAGATCTTCGGTCCCACACGGGCTGGGCCTGGGGCCTGTCGATCGTGTCCCTGGTGGTCCTGATCCGGATCTGCCTGATCCCGCTCTTCGTGAAGCAGAATCAAGTCGACTCGGGCGATGCAGACGCTACAGCCCGGAGATGAAGAAGATCCAGGAGCGCTACAAGAACGACAAGCAGCGCCAGTCCGAAGAGATGATGAAGCTGTACAAGGAGACGGGTACCAACCCGCCTCCTCGTGCCTTCCCCATCCTGGCGCAGTCCCCGTTCTTCTTCGCCCTGTACCACGTGCTCAACGGCATCGCGACGGGCTCGACGATCGGTGTCATCGACGAGCCGCTGCTGGCGCGACGCGCGCAAAGGGCGCACATCTTTCGGTGCCCCGCTGGCCGCGAAGTTCACGGACAGCGCCGACAAGGTCGCCTCGCTCGGCGCCACGCTGACCGACGTCCGCGTCGTCACGGCGATCATGATCGTCCTGATGTCGGCGTCGCAGTTCTTCACGCAGCGCCAGCTCATGACGAAGAACGTCGACACCACGGTGAAGACGCCGTTCATGCAGCAGCAGAAAGATGCTGATGTACGTCTTCCGTCATGTTCGCCGTCTTCCGGCATCAGCTTCCCCGTCGGTGTCCTCGTCTGCTGGCTGACCACCAACGTGTGGACCATGGGCCAGCAGATGTACGTGATCCGCAACAACCCGACGCCGGGTTCCAAGGCCCAGTCACGCTTTACCTGGAGCGCCTGCTCCAAGCACGTCACGCACGCCGGAGAAGATCCGGCACCCGCCGCGATCGCAACGTCGTCAAGGCGATCGTCTCCAAGGGCCGCGACCGCAGCGAGTTCGAGCGCAAGTTCATCAACGGTCTGACCAAGGCCGGTCTCGCGGCCCAGGCCGACGGGCCCGGGTGGCCAAGAGCACGGCGACCGCGGTGCTGGACGAGGACGGCGCCCCGCGTCGACCGCGACCCCGAAGCGGCAGCAGCAAGCGGCAGTCCAGTCGCAGCGCCAGTCCGGGACGACCACGGCCAAGGAGGACTCCTCCGAGAGCCGAAGACGTCGCTCGAGAAGACGGACGAGCCGCAGGACGCGAGCCGCAGGCCAGCAGGCCGCGTGGCGCCAAGCTCGCCGGCGGCACGCAGCAGCGGAGCAAGGCCAAGTCCGGACAGCGCAAGGGCCCGCAGCGGCCCAAGTCCCCGTCCAGAGTAAGACCTCGACGTAAGACTTTGGCGCAAAGCCTTTGACGCAAGAAGGAGTCCATCCCGTGACGGAAGGCACCACCTCCGCCGCTCCTGAGGGTGGCGACACCCTGTCCGCCTCGAGCAGGAAGGCGAGATCGCCGCGGATTACCTCGAGGGTCTGCTGGACATCGCCGACCTCGACGGCGACATCGACATGGACGCCGAGGCCGACCGTGCCGCGGTGTCCATCGTCAGCGACTCGGGCGGCCGTGATCTGCAGAAGCTGGTCGGGCGCGACGAGAGGTTCTCGAGGCCCTCCAGGGAGCTCACCTCGCCTTGCCGTCCACCGGGAGACCGGGGGACCGCAGCCGCCTGATGCTCGACATCGCCGGGTACCGCGCCAAGAAGCGCGCCGAGCTCACCGAGCAGGGCGCCAAGGCCGCGGCCGAGGTGAAGAGCAGCGGTGAGCCGGTCAAGATGAACCCGATGACGCCCTTCGAGCGCAGGTCGTGCACGACGCGGTCAAGGCCGCCGGCCTGCGCAGCGAGTCCGAGGGCGAGGAGCCGCAGCGCTTCGTCGTCGTGCTTCCTGCCTGAACGGCACGTCGCCCTCCGGCCCCGTCTGTTCGCAGGCGGGGCCGATCTTTATCAGCCTGTTAGTCAGCCACCCCAGTGCGGCAGTGCGGTACGGAAGGACGGTCCCCGTGACGGAGGCAGCAGAACTCCCCTGCGAGCGAGCCCGGACGGTGTCGGCGAGCGCTTCCCGGACGCTGTGCGGTACGCGGAGCTTCGCTGACGCGGGAGTGCAGCGTGGTCTGATCGGCCCGCGCGAGGTGCCGCGCCTGTGGGAGAGGCACATCCTCAACTGCGCTGTGCCTCCGAGGTGGTCCCTGAAGGCGTCACCGTCTGCGACGTGGGCCCGGCGCGGGGCTGCCGGGCATTCCGCTGGCCCTGGTCCGGCCGGATCTCAAGATCACGCTGCTGGAGCCGCTGCTGCGGCGTACGACGTTCCTCACCGAGGTCGTCGAGCCGCTCGGGCTCGATCACGTGACGGTGGTGGGCGCGCGCCGAGGAGGTCCTCGGGAAGCTGCAGCCCGTCCATGTCGTCACCGCACGGGCCGTGGCGCCGCTCGACCCGGCTGGCCGCGTGGGGCGTGCCCCTGCTGCGGCCGTACGGAGAGATGCTCGCCCCTCAAGGGCGACACACCGCGGGAGGAGGAGCCTGCGGCCGGCGCCGCCCCGAGCAAAGCTTCGGTGCCGTGGAGACGTCGGTCCTTCACGCCGGCGAGGGCGTGGTCGACCCGCGCTCCACCGTGGTGCGCGTCGAGGTCGGAGAGAGAGCGGCGGTGTGCGTGGTTTCGGCGCCAAGCGCGCCAAGGCGGCTCGTACGGGACGGGCGCGCCGCGGCTGCTGATCGCCGGTCGCGCGCGGTGCGGGAGTGACCTTCCCGCGTGATTCCCTGGCGTGATCTCCTGGCGCAATTCTGGCGTGATGATGAGTACCGCTGGATCCGTCCTGACGACCAGCGGTACCCACAAAAAGCTGTCAAACGTACGCATCTTCGGGGTGTCGCAAGGAGCGCGCACCACTGCGGTGGTGCATCGTGCTTTCACGTGAAAACGTCGCTCACTGCCAGCATGGCATCATCAGTCGCGCATACGCGCAGCGGCTCGCTCCTCGCGACTCAATCTTCCGACCTTCGATACAAAACGGAGTTGTCCACAGAGGGGGATTCATCCACAGAAGACCGGGCCTCGCTGTTCTTTTTGACCCCGAAGGCATGGGAGGCTCCTGTCTTCATTGGGGTGAGCCTGAAGTCGAGGAGAGTGAATCCAGGTCCGACGTCAACATCGCGGACCGATGACCGATCCGTCCTTGGTCCCGTACTGATTTGGCGGAGACGGTCACGAAACACCGCCTCCGATGGACGACACCCCATCGGTCGTGCCGCCCAACTGGCAGTAGAAGCTCTTGGTCGTGCGGGCGAGGGCCCGCCACAACCTGGAGCAGACCCGCGTCATGGTGGTGGCCAACCAGAAGGGCGGGGTCGGCGAGACCACCACGACGGTCAACCTTGCCGCCTCGCTCGCGTTGCACGGCGCACGCGTGCTGGTGATCGACCTGGATCCACAGGGCAACGCCTCCACGGCTCTGGGTATCGACCACCACGCAGAAGTGCCGTCCATCTACGACGTGTTGGTCGAGTAAGCCGCCTCTCCAGTAGTTCAGCCCGTCCCTGATGTCGAAGGGCTCTTCTGCGCCGGCCACCATCGACTCTCGCCGGTGCGGAGATCGAGCTGGTCTCCCTGGTGGCGCGTGAAGCCGGTTGCAGCGAGCCATCCAGGCGTACGAGCAGCCGCTGGACTACATCCTCGTACGACGGCCCGCCAGTCGCTCGGTCTGCCGACGGTCAACGCCTCGTCGCGCGCGCGAAGTGCTGATCCCGACTCGCAGCGAGCACCACGCACTGGAGGGGCTCGGCCAGCTCCTGCGGAACGTGGATCTCGTGCGGGCACCTCGGCGACCTGCACGTCTCGACGATCCTCCTCACGATGTACGACGGACGTACGCGGCTGGCTTCCCAGGTCGCCGACGAAGTCCGCAACCACTTCGGTGGAGAGGTTCTGCGGACGAGCATCCCGCGCTCGGTCCGTATCTCGGAGGCGCCCAGCTACGGGCAGACCGTGCTGACCTACGATCCAGGATCGAGCGGTGCGCTCTCGTACCTCGAAGCGGCGCGGGAGATGGCGCTGCGCGGGGTCGAGATCCACTACGACGCCCAGCATGCCCACGCGGGCACTCAACTTGACCAGCAGAGCACGCCGGAGGTATTCAGTGAGCGAGCGACGGAGGGACTGGGCCGTGGTCTCGGCGCGCTGATCCCGGCTGCCCCACACCTGAGAAGACGACGCCGGCGAGTCCGGCAGGAGGAGTTTCGGCTTCTCCCGCCGCCGTGCCGGTGCTGACGGCGGAGCGATGGGGTCGCGGCGGCCAAGGTGGCATCGCTGTCGCAGCAGAATGTTTCACGGAAACCGAGGAACCTGCGACGGCCGCGGTGGACGGTTTCGAGAGCCCCGCAGAGTGCGCACTTCGCGGAACTGCCGCTCGACTTCATCACGCCCAACCCGCGCCAGCCGCGTGACGTGTTCGACGAGGACGCCCTTGCCGAGCTCATCACGTCCATCAAGGAAGTCGAGCCTGCTGCAGCGTCGTGGTGCGGCAGGTGGGTCCCGGCCGCTACGAGCTGATCATGGGCGAGCGGCGCTGGCGGGCCTGCCGTGAGGCGGGTCTGGAGCGCATCCCGGCCATCGTGCGCCCGACCGAGCGACGAGAAGCTGCTCCTCGACGCGCTCTTGGAGAACCTGGCACCGTGCCCAGCTGAATCCGCTGCAGCAGGCCGCCGCCTACCACCAGCTGCTCCAGGACTTCCACTGCACGCACGACCAGCTGGCGTGACCGCGTCGGCCGGTCCCGTCCGCAGGTCTCTCCAACACTACTGCGTTCAAGCGGGAAAGCTCTCTCCGGCCGTGCAGCGCCGGGTCGCGGCGGGTGTGCTGTCCGCCGGCCACGCGCGTGCGTCTGCTGCCCGTCGAGGATCTCCGAGGAGGCAGGGACCGCCTGGCTCACCGCATCGTCGCCGAGGGGCTCTCGGTGCGATGCCGTCGAGGAAGATCGCGACCTCCCGGATGGGGTCCCGGCCCACGAGCACGGCGCGGGCGAAGGGCCGATGGGCCGGTACGCGGAAGCTCGACGCCGAGTGAGCTGCCACGCGGCTCGTCGGACCGGTTCGAGACGCGGGTGAAGGTCGGCCACTTGGGTCAGAAGAAGCGGGCAAGATCGTCGTCGAGTTCGCGCGTCGATGGCCGACCTGGAGCGGATCCTCGGCTCGTCTCGCCCCCGGCGAGGGACCGGTTCTGCAGAACGCCCTCCCGGAGTCGGCCGAGGACGACGAGCAGGACTGACCACTGCACCGCAGAGACCTGGAGCGGGCTGTGTCCGGTGTGTACCGCACGACGGCCCGCCCTTTGGGTCTCTTCGGCGGTATCGATGGAATCGCCGTACGCCGATGCGACGGAAGAGCGCATCCACCCGGCGGCACCTCCTTAGGGGAGGCGTCAGCGCGATCGGTGAGTCTGCAGCGGACTGATGACCGCAGGTCTCGGGCCCGGTGCCGTCGGCGGATTCGTCGGCAGCCTGCTCAGGGAGCGGAGCGCTCTGGACGGCCGCCGCCGCGTCGCCGCGCGCGCGAAGGAAGCGAGGAACCGCCTTCATGGGGCGTCGGCTCGTACCGCTCACACTGGACAACCTTCCGACCTTCCCAAGCGCTGCCGGTCGCGTCTTCTGGGAGCTGGACCCGGTCAGTGGCGAGGCCGCGGTAAAGGCGGGCACCCCGAACTGGTAGCGAAGCCTGGATCATGGTCCTCCTCTGGAGTAACTGGTGACGCGTCGTCGTTACGCCGATGACGTTCCGGTCGGGCCAGTTTACGCTCACAGCCCGGCGTACTATGGCACTTCTTCCCGACGAGTCCTGGTGTCCCCGACGCCGTCCAGCTGATGACCGCGTGGATCATGCCGAGCTATCAGGGCCAGGGTCTGCCGGGTCATCGCAGATACCGCCGGGCGACCTTCTGCGCAGGGGCTTCAAGGCGATCAGTTTTCGGTGATGCCCAGGAAAGAGCCGGCCTGCTTGCTGCCCGCGGAACAAGCCCCAAAGGCTCTCGGTCGGCTTCCAAGACGGTGCGGCCTCATCTCTGCACCTCGGCTGCGCCTGAGCTGCGTACGACACCAGCCCCGCAGTGAGGAATGGAGCTGGCGCTGACCGGCTCCTGGGCGCCGCAGAAGGAACCCAAAGCCGCCCCGTGACGGCCGCGGGGTGACTGCCTGGAATGCCGAACGGGCCGGCCCGGAGGGGCTGGCCCGTTCGTATTTCACGAAACAGCGTCTGCCGTTCGCGAAATATGTCGCTGACTACTCGGCGATGAAGTCCCCGCGGTCAGCACGAGAAAATTTTCGGCTTGGCACACCGACGATGGTCTTGGGCGATCTTCGCCACCCCAGTAGACGTTCAGGGTCGGGATCGACATGACGCCGTACTCTGGCGGCCGTGCCCGGGTTCTCGTCGATGTTGAGCTTGACGATCTCGATCTGCGTCGCCGTACTCGGCGAGCGATGGCTCCGAGCGACGGCGCGATCTGGCGGCGCGGGCCGCACCAGGCCGCCCAGAAGTCCGCCCAGGACGGCTTGTCGCTCTTGAGTGACGTCCTCGTCGAAGGAGGCGACCGTCACGTTCTTCAGGCTGCCGGCCACAGCAGGCACATTCTCTGGGGAGGGTCGGGAGTGTCCCGGGCCAGACGCTGGCGGTCTGGGTCTTCTGCCTCGGCGGCTCACCCGCCGGCCAGCGCGGGCCAGGAAGCGCTCGGCGTTCGAGAGCGCAGCGAGCACGGTGCCGGCCGCCGCGATCGCCTGCCGGTAGGTGTGGTCCAGCAACGTCGCCGCCGGCGCCGAAGACGGCCTGTCAGGTTGGTGCGCGTCGAGGGGGCGTCGACCTTCAGGTAGCCCTCGTCGTCCAGCCTCGAGCTGACCCTTGAAGAGCCTCGGTCCGCGGGTCGTGGCCGATCGCGATGAACAGACCTCGTCACCGGCAGCTCGGACGTCTCGCCCGTCTTGAGGTTGCGCAGCGTCAGACCGGCGAGCTTTCGGGTCGCCCTTGATCTCGGCGACCTCGCTGTCCCCAGACGAACTCGACTCCGGGTCGGCGAAGGCGCGCCCTGCATGTGGCCTTGAGGCGCGCAGGGTGGCGCGGTGCGGGTGCACGATCGTCACGGGACTCTGGCGAAGCGCGAGACAGGAAGCTGCAGCCTCCTCCATCGCGGTGCCGCCGCCGCCGATCACGGCGATGTCCTGGTCCTTGAAGAAGAACCCGTCGCAGCTCGCGCAACGCCAGGAGACGCCACGGCCGGACAGCGCGTCCTCGTTCGGCAGACCGGAGCTTGCGGTGCTGGGAACCGGTGGTGACGATGACCGGCCTTCGCGCGGTGCATCGGTGCTGGCGAACCGTCACGGCGTCTTGATCTCACCGGACAGGTCCACGGCCACGACATCGTCGGGGCACAGCTTTCGGCGCCGAAGCGCTCGGCCTGGCCGCGCATGTTGTCCAGTGAGCTCGCCCATGATGCCGTCCTGGAAGCCCGGGAAGTTCTCCACCTCGGTCGTGTTCATCAGCGCGCCACCTGCGGTGACGGCGCCTCGAACACAAGCGGCTTCAGCGACGCGCGCGGTAGCAGCGCCGCCGCGTAGCCGGCGGGCCCGGAGCCGATGATGATCACGTTACGGACGTCGCTTCACGGCTTGATTCTCGTCTCTGCGGGACTGCTGCGTACTGCCGAGCCTCTCAGGACTTCACCCCCACCCAACGGATCCTACGGGGCACGCACGACGTGTCCGGTGCATCGCTCGGGAGTGTCTGTCAGCTCGTTTCAGCGACGCTTGTAGGAGTGGGTGTACAGCAGTCTCGCCCTTGACGCGTGCCGGTCTCACGCAGGAGGAATCCACCACGAACGCGTCACCTGACGCGCCGGGTCGGACTTCGTGGCGCGGATACGACGAGGTAGGGCGTCCTTCGGTGCTGTGCCCTTCTCCACAGCCAGCGGGTCCTCGTTGCGCTGGGTGCCCCTGCTGGACGGGCGGCGCAGGCGCCTGTTATCGGCGAGCCTGAGCCCGGAGCCTTGGGCCCGGTGTCCTCGGCGCCGAACCATCTCAGTTGACGCCTCCTGCCGAGCAGCTTCGAGACCTTGGCCCAGCGTGCTCTGCGCGAAGGTGTCCGACGCGCTGCTCGTCGAGGCGCTTTCTGCCGTCGGGGATCCGCCGGTGCCTCTGCATCAGCAGCGCGCCCACTCGAGCGCGGCCACCGTCAGGACGGAGCCGATGGCGCGGCGCCGGTGCGGCCGTGTGAAGCGAGGCTTGCGCCCCGACCCGTGGCGGCGCGTGCGTGTCCTGCGGCCGGTCCGGGGACCGCAGCGAGGGCCTGGCGGCGCTCGTAGCGCGCCGATGGTTTCACGCGAGACAGGCCCGCGCTTCATCACGCGGCGGGGTCTCGGCGAGCTCAGAGCTCCGGGACCGTGGTGACACTGTCCAGGAAGCACTTCGGCGGCCAGTGCCGCGCTCGATGCGCGTGGCGACGTCCTCGGGCATCCGGCGGCGGACCCGGCAGGGCGCCGAGCATGCCGCGGATCTCCTCCAGAGCGTGGACGTCCGCGTGCAGAGCACGCAGCCGTCGAGATGACGCCGGATGTCGGAGGTGCGCGAGGGTGGCAGCAGGCCTCGGCGAGATCGGAGATCTCGGTGACCCCGGGTGCTCCGCCGTGTCGGTCGTGGACGTCACGCTCGCCCACCTCCGCCCTTCACCGCAGCCGAATCATTTGGTCCTTGCGTCGTCCCGAGGACCCGCTGCGGGTGGGACGTGATGTCCCCGCGTCCGGTTCCTTCCAGGGGTCGGGTTCTCGCCACCTTCGGCACCTTCCTTGTCTGCTCTCCGTACGGAGATGGGTCAGGAGGGGAAGCAGTCTGGCTCTGCTGGAAGCGGCGCACGAAAAACGCGAAAGCGTTTCAATGATAAATGCGAAAACGGCTAAACACCCACCGAAATCAACTAAAGTGTT
>NZ_JASERH010000122.1:0-27828 GCF_030766975.1 Streptomyces sp. KL116D
TCTTGCTGGTCTTGCTTTTCGCTTTTCGGCCTTTCGGCCTTCCTGCGGTGTTGACTCTATCAGATCCTTTCGGGCCTGATTCCCAGTCAACCGCCCCCGCGTTAGCGGAGTTTGATGCTGTGTCTTCCCGGCTGTTGGGCCGTTCCGACGTCTCAAACATTAGCGGATCCGCTCGGCAGTTCCTAATCGGACCGATCAGGACAGCCGCAACCCAATTTCGAAATGAATTCGGACATGCCGAAATCAGTCCCGTTGGGAGATCGTGCTGTGGTTTGAGTGCCGCTTCAGCGGCGGAGGGTGCTGTCGCTGCGGAGGCCGACATTACGGCTCTGTGGCAGCCCGAAGAACGCTACGGTCCGGGTGGGGCTGTGTCAGCACCGCTGTGAACCTCGGTCGAGGTCGTTGAGGCGGCCGCCGGCGTCCGGCTGGGCGTCCTCCACGCGGCGCGAGGAGCCGGGTGAGAACCTCGCCGGGGACGCCGCGCTCGGTCGTGAGGTCCTGGAGGAGGTCCTCCTCGAAGGCGGAGCGAGGTGCATCGCCTCCAGCCACTTCTCGCGGCCCTCGTCCGTCAGCTCGACGATCACCCGTACCCGGTTGTTCTCGTCGCGGTCGCGGGTGACCAGCCCTCCTGGACCATGCGGTCGATGCGGTGGGTCATCGCGGCGGGGTCAGGCCGAGGCGCTGGCCAGGTCGCCGGGGCCCATCGCGGCACGGGGCGCCGGAGAGGACCAGTGCCTTGAGGACCTCCCAGTCGGCGTTGCTGATGCCGATCTCCGAGGTCTGGCGGCCGTACGCCACATTCATCCGGCGATTGAGCCTGCCCAGCGCGGAGACGATCTGCTCGACCTGGGGGTCGAGGTCCCGGAACTCGCGCTGGTACGCCGCGATCTGCTCTTCGAGGGTCGGCTCGGCTGTCGGCCCGCTCGGTGTCCGCCATGCCGCGCACGTATGGCACGCAAGTGGTTGGCGTTGAAGTCCTTCTCTGTGTATTGTTTAGCTTCTAAAGCTTTAGGTTCGAAGTCTTCAGACGTGAGCCTCTGACTGCGAAAGCAGGTGAAAGTGACCAGGGCGATGGGCGCGGCGATGCGCCGGATTCGCGGTGGGCAGCGCGCTGAGCGCGTTCGGACATCGGCTTCACGGTTCCGTTCACTCTACGTGTACGTGGCGGAGGTCCGAGATCTTGGTGCCGGTGCGGCGCGGCATCGTGCTGGCCGCCTTCGCCATGGCCGCCTGGTCGTCCTGCCCTTCACCGGGCGCGCCATCGACCGGCGCGGACCGCTGCCCGTGCTGGTGGCGGCCTCCGTCGTGGCCTCGGTGGGTGCGGTCGGGCTGGGGCTCGCGAGCAGTGAGCCGACGGCGATCAGCCGCCGCGGCGGTGCTGGGTGCGGGCACCCGCGGTGCTGCAGCCCGCGCTCGCGACGATGATCGTGTGGTGCTCGACGCCCGAGACGCGGACGCGGTCCTTCGCCATGCAGTTCTTCCTGCAGAACCTGGGCCTCGGCATCGGTGGCGCTCATCGGCGGCCAGATCGTCGACGAGAACAACGCGGGCAGCTTCCTGCGGCTGTTCGGCATCGAGGCCGTGATGTTCCTGGTGCTGGCCGCCATCGTGCTGACCGTGCGGATGCCGCACGCGCCGTCCCGGGCGGCGAGGGCGTGCCGGAGGGCGAGGCCACGCGGGCTGCGGACGCTGATGGGGCACCGGGCGCATGGTGCAGCTGTGCGTGCTCGGGTTCGTGCTGTTCTTCGCCTGCTACGGACAGTTCGAGTCGGGACTGAGCGCGTACGGCGTCGAGGCCGCCGGGATCTCGCCGTCCACGCTGGGCATCGCGCTCGCCGCCAACACGGCGATGATCGTGGTCGCGCAGTTCGCCGTCCTGAAGTTCGTGGAGCGCCGCGAGCGGTCGCGGGTGATCGCCGCCGTCGGCGTCATCTGGGCCGTCGCCTGGATCGCCGCAGGGACTCACGCGGGCTCGGGCACGGGAGCCAGGCCATGGCGACCGCCGCGTTCATCTCGACGTACGCGCTCTTCGGGCTCGGTGAGTCGATGCTGTCGCCGACCGTCGCCCCGCTGGTCGCCGATCTGGCGCCGGCGGGATGGTGGGGACAGTACAACTCCCGCGTTCGCGCTGGTCAAGCAGCGCCGCGCTGGCCGTCGGGCGCCGGCCGTGGGCGGGCCGATGGGTGCCGCGCTGCACGGGGCGGCCGTACATCAGTGACCTTCCTGCTGTTCTCGCTGGGCATCACGTTCCTGGCGCTGCGGCTCGGCGAAGCGGCTCACTCCGGTGCAGGACCAGCCGTCGCTGGCCGGCAGCGCGTGGTGATGCAGAGCTCCCGGAGCCCGCCACCGCGGAGGCGTGAGTCAGGAGAAGTGACGCGGACGGGTGGCCGGTGCCTTCGGGTGCCGGCCACCCGTGCGTTCAGCGGGTCGCCGTCACCAGCGTCGCGGTGAAGGGAGCGTCACCGTGCCGTCGGGGTCGGTCCGGTGGGTGAAGCGGTCGGCGATGGCGCGGCCCGCCTCCGCCAGGGCCTCGGGCCCGTGCTCCTGGGCGATCCGGGCTCCCCAGGGGATCGCCGAGAGATGACCGGCGGCGTGCGTGGCGAGCGGGGCAGGGTCACGTCGACGCGTGAGCGTGCGGGCGGTCGCGTCCTGGAAGCCCGCCTTGTGCAGGGACCTCGGTGAGACGACGTCGCCGGTGCAGCGGAAGGCTCGGTGCACGGAGCGGCGGCCTCCGCGCCCGCGTACCGGGTGATCACCTCGTGCTGCGCGAGGAAGTACGGGGAGGCGGACAGGTCCGTCCAGGTCGTCGCCGCGAACCGGCCGCCGGGGCGGTGACCCGGCGGCGGCCTGGGTGAGGGCGGCGACCAGGTCGGGGAGAAGAACTCGCGCGCCCTGCTGGCACAGGACGGCGTCGAAGGAGGCGTCGTCGTAGGGAGCCGGTCGGCGGAGGCGGGGGTGAACTCGATGTCGGGGTACAGGTGCGGGCTGTGCACCGTGGCGACCCCGAGCATGTCCGGGGACGCGTCCGCGCGCCGTGCACCCGGCCGGTGGGGCCGACGCGGGCCGCGGCGAGCGCCGGGCCACTGAAGCCGGTGCCGCAGGCCAGGTCGAGACGGTGTCGCCGGGAGTTCAGGCCGACGCCGTCGACAGAGGGCGGTGACGAACGGTGCCATGAGCGCGCGACGTACTGCTCATAGCGCTCGGGGGCGCTGCCGGTGAGCCGGAAGCCGGGGTGTCTGCTGCCGCGTCTGTCATCACGACGCTGATAGCACTGCAGGGACGCAAGTGCGGGGGTGCTGCACGGATGGCTCAGGCCGTGCCGGTCGGCAGCACGAACTCGCACCACACGGCCTTGCCGCCGCCCGGTGTCCGCCGCGAGCCCCAGTTCGAGGCGATCGTGGCGACGATGGCGATGCCGCGGCCCGACTCGTCGCCCGGGTCCGCGCGCGCGCCTGCGGGGCAGGTGGTCGTCCCCGTCGGTCACCTCGACGATCAGCCGGCGGTCCGTGCGGCGCAGCCGCAGCCGCATCGGCGGGGTGCCGTGCTGGAGCGAGTTGGCGACGAGTTCGCTGGCCGCCAGGACGCCCAGGTCGTGAGTTCCGGGGTGAAGCGCCAACTGGACAGGACGCCGGAGGCGAAGGCGCGGGCGCGCGGGGCGGCCTCGACGCCGCCGAGGAGTTCCAGCGCGGCGTTGCGGAACAGTTCGCCGTCGGAGCCCTTGCGCGCCGGGTGCTGGAGGACCAGGACCGCCACGTCGTCGTCGTGGTCGGCGGTGACGCCCGCCGCTCTCGATCAGCCGGTCTGCAGACGACCTGGGGCGTGCCGGTCGCGCCCGCGAGGGCGTGCTCGAGCGCGGCCACGCCGCGTCGATGTCCTCGTCCCTGCGCTCGACCAGGCCGTCGGTGTACATGACCGCGGTGGAGCCGGGGCCGAGCGGGACGGCGCCCGAGGCGCGCAGCCAGCCGCCGGTGCCGGTGCGGCGGGCCCGTCGGCTCGTCGCCGCGGTGGATCGTGCCGTTCTCGTCGCGTACGAGGATCGGGAGGTGGCCCGCGGACGCGTAGACGAGGCGGCCCTCGTTCGGGTCGTGGACGGCAGTAGACGCAGGTGGCGATCTGGTGGGGGTCGATCTCCGTAGCCAGACCGTCCAGCAGTTGCAGGACCTCGTGCGGCGGGAGGTCCAGACGGGCGTAGGCGCGGACCGCCGTGCGGAGCTGGCCCATGACCGCGGCCGCGCGGACGCCGCGGCCCATGACGTCGCCGATGACGAGGGCCGTGCGGCCGCCGCCGAGGTGATCACGTCGTACCAGTCGCCGCCGACCGCGGCCTCGGTGCCGCCCGGCTGGTGCGTGGCGGCGATCCGCAGGTCGTCGGGCTCCTCCAACTCCTGCGGCAGCAGGCTGCGCTGCAGGGTGACTGCCGTCTCGCGCTGTTCGCGCTCGCTGGTGCGCAGCCGCTCGGCGGCCTCCGCGTGGTCGGTGACGTCGGCCGCGAAGATCAGTACGCCGGGGCCCTCCGCGGTCTCCAGCGGGGTGCAGGTCACCGTGTACGAGCGGTGGCCGCCGGACGTCTTGCGGGACTTCACCGTGCGGGGCTTCGCGCTGCGCAGCACCTGGTCGAGGAGCGGGAGGAGGCTCAGCTCGTCCAGTTCGGGCAGGGCGTCGCGCGCCGGTTCGCCGCAGGGGCGGTCGCCGAAAGGCGGCGATGTACGCGTCGTTGACGTCGGCGATGCGGTGCTCGGGGCCGTGCACCCGGCGCGACGAGGGCCGGGATGCGGTCGAGGACGGCGCGGGCCGGCAGCTCGTCGACACCGCCCTCGGCGGTGGCGCCCTCCTGGGGCTCGTCGGGCAGGTGCTCGGCGCGGGCCGCGGGCACCGCGCCGTCGCCTCGCTGAGGCCACACGTGGTCGGCGCGCGCGCCGCGCGGCGCTGCGTTCCGGAGCCGGGCGCTCCAGCGCGTGAAGTTCACTGTGGGACAAGCCTCGTGGGGTCGAGGGAGGGCGATGGGCCCGCCCATGGTCGTGTGGACCAGTCTGTGCCGACCGTACTGACAAACGTCGAGACGCCGGTCCGGCAAGGGAGTTCCGCGCTCCGGTCAACAGTGCGTCGGCCGGGGCGCCCAGGGCGTCAACGCGCCGGTCACGGCGACCCCTTCGGACGGCCGGGAGGTTCCGGTGACGGCCCCGCAGAAGGGTCCTCAGGAGGGACGGCACCGGCCGCGAGTTCGAACTCGGCGCGCGGCTGTTCCAGGGAGCCGAGCGAGACGATCTCCCGCTTGAACAGGCCGGAGAGCGTCCATTCGGTCAGGACGCGGGCCTTCCGGTTCACGGTGGGCACCCTGCTGAGGTGGTAGACGCGATGCATGAACCACGCAGGGTAGCCCTTCAGCTTGCGGCCGTAGACGTGCGCGACGCCTTTGTGCAGGCCGAGCGAGGCCACGGATCCCACGTACGCGTGCTCGTAGTCGTGAGGGGCCGGCCGCGCAGCGTCGCCGCGATGTTCTCCGCGAGGTCTTCGTCTGGCGGACGGCGTGCTGGGCGTTGGGCGCGCACTCCGTGCCCGGTCCGTCGGCCGTGATGTCGGGACGGCGCCGCGTCGCCCGCGCCCCAGGCGTGCGGGGCGCCGTCGACGGCGAGCTGGGCGGTGCGCTTGAGGCGGCCCGCTCGTTCAGCGGCAGATCCGTGGCGGCGAGCAGCGGACTGGGTTTGACGCCGGCCGTCCACACGACGGTGCGGGTGGGGAAGCGGGAGCCGTCGCTGAGCACCGCGACCCGGTTCTCGCAGGATTCGAGGCGGGTCTCCAGGCGCACGTCGATGTTCCGGCCACGCAGTTCGCGGATCGATGTACTGGCCCATCTCGGGCTCCACTTCGGGCAGGATCCGGCCGGACGCCTCGACGAGGATCCACTTCAGTCCTCGGCCTTGACGTTGCGGTAGTACTTCGCCGCGTACCGGGCCATGTCCTCCAGTTCGCCGAGCGCCTCGACGCCCGCGCGTACCCGCCGCCCACGAAGACGAAGGTCAGCGCCGCGTCGCGGATCGCCGGGTCGCGGGTGGAGGAGGCGATGTCCAGCTGCTCGATGACGCGTGTTGCGCAGGCCGATGGCCTCCTCGACCGTCTTGAAACCGATGCCGTGGTCGGCGAGGCCGGGGACGAGGCAGGGTGCGCGAGATCGAGCCAGGTGCGAGGACGAGTTCGTCGTAGGCCAGCGGGGCCGGGCCCGTGCCCTCTTCGTCGCTGGCCGGCGTCGTGTACATGGCCGTCCGCTTGGCGTGGTCGATCGAGACGACCTCGCCGACGATCACGTCGCAGTGCGGCAGGACGCGGCGCAGGGGCACGACGACGTGGCGCGGCGAGATGGAGCCGGCCGCCGCCTCGGGCAGGAACGGCTGGTACGTCATGTACGGGTCGGGGGTGATCACGACGATCTCCACGGCACCGCTGCGCAGCTCCGGTTTCAGCTTCTTCTGGAGGCGCAGGGCCGTGTACATCCCGACGTAGCCGCCGCCGACAACGAGAATGCGCGCAGGTTCCCTCACCCTCCCATGACGCATCGGACCCTTGCGTTTGTCCACAGCCCCGGCAAATTGTGTGACCGGGCGGAGGGCCGCACACCGGTTGGGCGGCCGGGCGGCGCGTACGAGAGGTGCGCAGGTCAGCAGGGAGGGAGGGGTGGGAGGGAGGGGTGCAATCTTGGCGGAATCGCGCGCGTACTCCGTTCGGGGGCGCTCCGTGCGGAACCTGCCCCTTCTGAATTGACTCCGGCTCAACTATGTTCGTGTGCTGTCGGGGTGTCGGGGATGCACTGACGGGACCGCAGGGACTGTCCCGGAAATCGCTGTCTGTTCCTCACGCTCCGGCTGACAATGACGGGGAGTGTCTCCGGGGGAGACGTCATTACCAGAACACATATGCACATTCAGGACTCTCATTGGACCTCAGCGTCGGCCGTGGCACCTACGGGCGCCTCGGGCGGAGCGAACGGGCGCGGCGCGGGCGCACAGTTCACGAGCCGCGCCGCTGCGCGTGGATGCCCAGCGCAATCTGGAGCACGTACTGCGCGCGGCCCGGGAGGTCTTCGGCGAGCTGGGGTACGGGGCGCCCATGGAGGACGTGGCGCGGCGCGCCGTGTCGGTGTGGGCACGTGTACCGGCGCTTCCCCAGCAAGGACGTACTGGTGCGACGGATAGCCGAGGAGGAGACCTCCCGGCTGACCGACCAGGCCCGCACGGCGCTCGGTCAGGAGGACGAGCCGTGGTCGGCGCTCTCCGCTTCCTGCGACCTCGGTCGCCTCCGGCGCCGGCCGGCTGCTGCCGCCGCAGGTGCTGCGGGTGGGCGTCGCCGACGAAGGGGCCGACGGCGGCCGGGACGAGACGCGGGTGCCCGAGCAGCGCGGCGGGGCGCCCGAGCTGCGGCTCGTGGAGCAGCGGACGGCGCCGGTGGACGAGGCCCTGCCCGCGGACGACGCCGGTGCCACGGCGCTGCTCGACGTCGTGGGGCGGCTCGTGGACCGGGCGCGCGAGGCCGGCGAGCTGCGGGCCGACGTCACGGTGTCGGACGATGCTGCTGGTCATCGCGACGGCGGCGCCCTCGCTGCCGGACGCCGCGCACCAGGCGGCGGCATCGGCCCGGCTCCTGGACATCCTGCTCGAAGGAGCTGCGGTCCCGGCCCGCGTGACGGCCCGGCAGGGTGACGATGGTTGACCGCGCGTGACCGAACCGGTCGCTCGCGGTCAACTGCTTTTACCACATGCCCGTTGGGCCTGCCACGGACGAGTGAAAGGTAGCGCTCGGGTACGGGAAATCTCCACGGATGAGTGGTTGCTGTGCAGCGACCACCACGGTGAGCCCCGTGTGGCACTCTTTCCCGGTGGTCGGGTCAGAGTGTGCGGTCGGGGCTTTCCGCGATGAGCGTTGACGGGCGGGACGAGCAGCAGTCCGACGGTGGAGGTGCGAGTCCCCGAGGGGCTCCTCCGCAGCAGGTTCCGAATCAGGGCGGTCCCGGGCGTACGTCCGGCGAGGCCGCGCCGGCGCCCGCGGACGTCTCCGTCCCCATGCAGCGGGAGAGCGCGGCGCAGCGAGCCGCGGCAGCCGGGTCCGGCGCGCCGCTGCCCTCGTCCGACGCCGATCTGATCGGCCGGATGCGCGTGGCGGTGACGACTCGGCGTACGAGGAGCTGTACCGCCGGCACGCCGCGGCCGTCCGCCGCTACGCGCGCACCTGCCGCCGGGACGGGCACACCGCCGACGACCTGACCGCCGAGGTCTTCGCCCGCATGCTGCAGGCCGTGCGCGGCGGCAGCGGGCCTCGAGCACGCGGTGCGCGCCTATCTGCTGACCACCGTGCGCCGCGTCGCCGCGGGCTGGACAGAAGTCGGCGAAGCGCGAGCACCTCGTGGACGACTTCGCGGTCTTCGCCCAGCAGGCCGCCCGCTCCAACGAGGTCTCCGACGACGACACCCTCGACCTGGGCGCCGATGTGCGCGCCATGCACGAGGCCGAGCAGTCGATGGCCATGCAGGCCTTCCGCTCGCTGCCCGAGCGCTGGCAGGCCGTGCTGTGGCACACCGAGGTCGAGGACGAGTCGCCCAGCGGCGTCGCCACTCTCTTCGGGCTCGACGCCAACGGCACGCGGGTGCTCGCCAAGCGCGCCCGCGAGGGCCTCAAGGAGGCCTACCTCAGGCGCACGTCTCGGCCACGCTCACCGAGTCCGAGGAGTGCGCCCGCTACGCGGACCGGCTCGGCGCCTACGCGCGCGGCAGCCTCCGCACCCGGGCCGAGCGGGGCCTGCGCAAGCTACCTGGAGGAGTGCGCAAGTGCCGCCTCGCGGCGGGCCAGATCAAGGAGTCGCCAGCGCATCCCCGGTGTCGATGCCGATCGCCGTCATCGGCTGGTTCGGCGCCGCCGGGTACGCGAAGGTGGCCGCGCTCATCGGGGGTGGCGCCGCGGGCGCGGCGGGCGCCGGGGCCGGTGCGGCCGCGGCCGCGAGCGGCGGTTCGTCGAGCGGTGGCGCGGCCGGCGGAGCGGCGGCCGAGGGCTCGGAGCGCCCGCGAAGGCCCTGGTATCGCGGCGGGTGTGGTGGCGGCCGCGACGGCCGCGGCCCTGGCGATCGCGCTGACCGGCGGCAGCGAAGAAGCCCGAGCCGGAGGCGCGGCAGGAGAAGCCGCCGGTCTCGCAGCCGATCGAGCCCGAGCCGACGCCCACGCCGACCCCGACGCCCACGCCGGAGCCGCCCGCGCCTGCGAAGCCGAAGCCCACGCCGACGCCGACCCCCACACCGACCCCGCCGCCGAAGCCAAGCCGAAGCCGACCCCGCCGCCGAAGCCGACGCCCAAGCCGACGCCGCCCTCAAGCCCACGCCGACCCCGAAGCCGACTCCCCGCCGGCCCCGGCCGTCTACCAGTGGAACCAGCTGGCGTACGGCGCCGTCGGCGACGGCAGCAGCGAGCCCGAGATGCGGCTCGGCGAGAGCAGCTGGGTGTGGCAGCGCTACGGACTGTCGATCGCCGACAGGACCTATGCGAACGGGGTCTCGGTGCACGCCCAGTCCTCCGTCACCATCGACCTGAACCGCAGCTGCACGGCGTACGACGCGCGTTCGCCGGAGTCGACGGCATGACCATGGGTCTCGGCGCCGTCCGCTTCTCCGTCTACGTCGACGGGGTGCGGGCCTGGCGCTCCGAGGTCGTCCACGGCAACGATCCGGCGGTGCCCGTGCACGTCGGTCTCGCCGGGGCCCGGACGATCCGGCTGGTGGTCGAACCGCACACCCCGTTCGGCGCGGTGGCGCTGGCCGACTGGGCCGACTCCCGGTTCACCTGCAGCTGATCAGCCGCCGTCGGGGCCGGGCGCCAGCTCGTCCAGGATCCGCTCGCGGCCGAGCCCGGCGCCGGCCGCCCGCTCCGCCTCGTACCGGACGTCGCCGAGCTCCTCGCGCGCGCGGGTCTCCACCGCGCCGAACTCGGCCCGCTCCGGCATCGGCCGGGGCCGGTCGCCGCGCAGCCGGTCCGCCACGGCGAACAGCCGGACCGCCCGCTCCACGTCGCCGTCCCTGGCGTGCAGTTCGGCGCCGACGTCGACCAGGCCCGCGATGACCGACTCGGCGCAGTGCTCGATCACCTCGCCGCGCAGCGCTCCGACGAGGACCCCGAGACCCGCCGCGGGACCCGACTCGGCGGCCGTGATGCGGGCGTCCGCCATGCCGAGGGCCGCGGCGAACTGCGGCGGCGGGGTGCCGCCCGCGGCCACCGCCGCCGACTCGTCGCAGAGTTCACGGGCGCGCTCCACGTCGCCGTCGGCCAGCGCGAGGTGGGACCGCAGCAGCCGGATGAACGCGGTCGAGTCGACGGACCCGCTGCGGTCCGCCTCGTCACTCGCCACGTCCAGCGCCTTGCGGGCGGTCTCGTGGTCGCCCTTGCGATAGGCGATCTCGGCGAGCCGGGCCATCAGGAACGGCGTCTCGGCGTATGCCCCCACTTCATAGGCGAGCCGCAACGCCTCGTCGTACTCGCTCTTGGCCTCCTCGAAGCGGCCGCGCGCCATGGCGGCCTCGCCCGCCGCGCTGCACACCTGGGCGCGCATCCAGCGGTCGCCCACCCGGGCGCTGATCTCCCGCAGCTCGGCGAGGTCGTCGTCCACGCCCCGCATGTGGCCCGGCATGTCGACGGCCATGTGGGTACGGAACATCAGCATGACGCCGATCTCCCAGTCGCCCCCGAACCGGCGGCAGTTGCGCACCGCGGCGTCCAGCGCCGGGCGGACGTCCCGCACCTCGTCCAGGAGGAACAGCGAGAACGGCCAGATGATGCCGGGGAACCGGGCGCCCTGCGGACTCGGTGCCTCGAAGGCGGCCTGGATCCGGGCGACGTACTTCCGGTCGGCGTCGTCGCTGACGGCCTCCCGGGGGTAGGCGTCGGCGACCATGAAGAGGTCGAACAGCCGCAGGTTCATCCGCTGCCAGTACAGCGGGTGCTCCGGGTCCTCCGGGACCGCGCGGTCCGGCAGCATGTCCATCACCGCGCGCACCCAGGCGGTCGCCTCCGGGCGGTAGTTGCGCAGCCACCAGAACCAGCTCATGTGCAGGACCAGGGCGATCGCCGTCTCCTCGTCCGTCAGCTCGGGCGAGGAGGTGGCGCGCGCCAGGGCCGCCCTGATGTTGTCGAGGTCGGTCTCCAGGCGCTGGATCCACGGCAGCTGCTCGCCGGTGCGCAGCTTCGGGTCGGCCTCCGCGACCAGCGCGCGCACGTACGCGAGGTGGCGGCGCTCGGCGGCCAGGCGCAGCCCGGGGTCGGCCGCGGCGCGCTCCGTCGCGTACTCGTGGATGGTCTCCAGCATCCGGTACCGCATGCCGGGCACGCCGTGGCCGCTCGGGGCGGCGATGAGCAGCGACTTGTCCACGAGGGAGCCGATGGTGTCGGCGACCTCCTCCGGGGAGCAGACCGCCTCGGCCGCCTCCAGGTGCCAGCCGCCGGCGAAGACCGAGAGCTCGCGCAGGACGGTGCGCTCCCGCTCGTCGAGCAGGTCCCAGGACCAGTCGACGACGGCGCGCAGCGTCTGCTGGCGGGGCAGCACCGTGCGGCTGCCGGCGGTCAGCAGCCGGAAGCGGTCGTCGAGGCGGTCCGCGATCTGACGGGGGGTGAGCAGCCTGAGGCGGGCCGCCGCCAGCTCGATGGCGAGCGGCAGCCCGTCGAGACGGCGGCAGATCTCGGCGATGGCCTGGGGATCCTGGGCGGGGTCGAAACCGGGCCGGACCGCGGCGGCCCGCTCGGTGAACAGGCGGTGGGCGGGGTCCGGGGGCAGCGGCTCGACGGGGCGGACGGACTCCCCCGGGACTCCGAGGGGTTCGCGGCTGGTGGCGAGGATCGTCAGGCGCGGGCAGTGCGTGAGCAGGGTCTCGGCCAGCTCGGCGGCCGCGTCGATGACGTGTTCGCAGTTGTCAAGGATCAGGAGCAGGCTGCGCTGGGCGCAGTGCTCTATGAGGAGTCTGGTCGGGTCGTCCTGCGGGCCTGACAACTCGCTCGTCTTCAGGACCGTCTCGCGCAGGTCCAGTGCGCTGACGACCGCGCCGGGGACCGCTCGCGGGTCGTCCAGCGGCGCCAGCTCGACCAGCCAGGCCTGGGGGGCCGGGACGGCGGCCTCCTCGGCCAGGCGGGTCTTGCCGGAGCCGCCCGGGCCCGTGAGCGTGACCAGGCGTGCTCCCTGCAAGTCTGAACGGATGGCCGCGAGTTCGGGTTCCCGGCCGACGAAGGAATTCAGCCGGGGCCGCAGGTTCCCGGTCCGGACGGGGGGCCGTGATGCGGCGGGATCCGAAGGGTCGGCTGCGGCAGATGCGGCGGGCGGGGCGGGTGGGGCAGCTGTGGCGGGTGGGGCTGCGACCGGATCCGGGGCCGGTGCCGTTGCCGTTGCCGGAGCCGGTGCCGTTGCCGGAGCCGGAACCGGTGTTGGAGCCGGTGCCGGTTCGGTGAGCAACTCCGCGTGCAGTCGCGTCAGTTCGGGCCCGGGGTCCGCGCCGAGGCCGTCCGCCAGCGTGCGGCGGGCCTCCTCGTAGGCCGCAAGTGCGTCGGCGCCCCGGCCGGCCGCGCGCAGGGCACGGATCAGGAGGGCGTGCAGCGGCTCGTCGTACGGGTGGGTCGTGGTGAGTTCCCTTAGCTCCGGTACGAGTTCGGGGCCGCGGCCCCCGCGCAGATCGGCCTCCACGCGCGCGCGGGTGGCCTCCAGGCGCTGCGCCTCGGGGCGGGTGGCCGCCGGGTGGTCGGGGAGGTCGGCGAGCGCGGGTCCGTGCCAGAGGGCGAGGGCCTCGCGCAGCAGCCGGGCCGCGGTCGCCGGGTCGTCGGCCAGGGCGGCGATGCCCTCGCGGACGAGGCGCTCGAAGACGTACAGGTCGATGTCGGCGCGGGTGGCGGCGAGCCGGTAGCCGCCGGGCTCCGAGGCGACCGCCTCCCTGCCGAGCGCGCGGCGCAGCCGGCCGACCAGCGCCTGGAGCGCGGCGGGGGCGTCGGCGGGCGGGTCGTCCGCCCAGACGTCGTCGATGAGGGCGTCCGTGGGCGCGGTGTGCGGGGTGTGCAGGGCGAGGGAGGCGAGCAGGGCGCGGAGGCGGGGACCGCCCACGGGTACGGCGGTGCCCTTGTCGTCGTGTGCCTGCGTGGTGCCGAGGATCGTGTACTGCACCCGGGCATTGTCGCCGGTCGAGGGCCGGGGCACCCAGCCTTTACCGCGGGGCGCCGGGCACCGGTCCTGTCGCGCGGCCTTCGTCCCGGGCGGCCGGTCCCGTCGCACGCCCTCCGACACGGACGGCCGCGATCGTCACACGCCCTCCGACACAGGCAGCCCGTCCCGCCGCGCGGCCTCCGTCCCGGGCGGACGGTCCCGTCGCACAGCCTCCGACACAGGCAGCCAGCCCCGTCACACGCCCTCCGACACGGACGGCCGCGATCGTCGCGCGGCCTCCGTCCCGGGCGGCCGGTCCCGTCGCACAGCCTCCGACACAGGCAGCCAGCCCCGTCACACGCCCTCCGACACGGACGGCCGCGATCGTCACACGCCCACCGTCCCGCCCGCCCCGGCCGCTACCGGGGCCCCGCCCCCAGTGCCCGCTCCGGGACGACGCTGCCCGTCGGGACGGCACGCGCGCGTGCCGGGGTGCCGGTCCAGCAGGTGCCGCGGCGGGCCAGGAGGCGGCGCAGCCACAGTTCGAGGGCGACCAGGTCGGCGAGGCCGTCCAGCGGGAGCGGTTCGCCGTCGGCGGCGGCGCGCAGCGCCTTGCGGACGACGCGGGCCTCGATCAGGCCGGTCTGGGCCAGGAGCGGGGTGTCGAAGAGTTCGATGAGGTGGTCGGCGGAGAGCCGCAGCCCGGTGCGGGACGCGGCCGTCGCCGTCGCGTGGGACGGGGCGCCCCAGCCCGGCGGCAGGTCGCTGACGCCGGCACCTTCCAGGACCGTGCGCAGGATCGCCGCGCGGGCTCCCGGCTGGACGCGCAGGGTTTCGGGGAGCCCGCGGCAGGCCCGGACGACCTGGTTGTCGAGGAAGGGGGCGTGCAGGCGCTGGAAGCGGACCTCCGCCGCCTGTTCGAGGATGCGCAGGTCCGCGGCGTGCCGGGCGAGGGCCGCGCGGGCCCGGAACTCCCCCGGGCGCTGGCCGGGTCCCGGTCCCGGGCGGGTGACGCCCTCCTGCAGGCGAACCGATACTTCTGCGAGCGCCTCCCCGGTCAGCCAGCGCGCCGCCGGGCCCGGTCTGGCCCAGGCGAGCGCGGCTAGGGACGCACCCACGGCGCCCGTCGGCTCCTCGAAGCGGCGGTGCAGGAGACGGTCGGCGAGGACGTCGACGCCCGCCCTGTAGGGCGTGCGCGCGAGTTTCCTGGCCGCTCCGTAGACACGTGCCGGGACCGTGAGCGAGCCGCCCTCCGCCTTCGTGAGGGCCGCCATCGGGCGCACCATGTGGCGGCGGCGCCGGTCCATGAGGAGGTCGGCCAGGCGGGCGGGGTGGGCGTCCAGGACCTGGCGCGCCCCGTACCCGGTGAAGTGGTCGGCACTGCCGGAGGCGAGGCGGGCGCGGTGGCGGGCGGCGGTGACGAGGGTGGCGCTGGGCTCGTCGGTGAGCGGGCCGTCCAGCTCGGCGTACGGGAGCGCCTCTTCGCCCGCGGCGACCACCACGTGGTGCAGGCGGGGGTTGGCCGCGATGGCGCCCGCCCGCTCCAGTTCCGCTTCGTGGCTGGTCGTCGAGGTGGCGGTGATGTCGTTGAAGGTGACCGCCAGCAGGCGCTCACCGGCTCCCGTGCCGTGACCGAGGACCGTGCCCGGCAGTCCCGGCAGGCCGGCGGCGAGCAGGGCGAGGGTGCCGGAGGCGGGCCCGCCGGAGAGGTCCGCGCCGATCCCGGGCACCGGCATGCCGCGGGCGGCGCGGCGCTCGGCGGGGCCCATGCCGGGCACGGGGCCCGGGTCCCGGTCGGTGCCGGGCACGTGCCGGGGGGCGGCGAGGCGGGTCCGCACGGCGTCCACGAGGGCGTCCCTGACGCCGTCCACGGCGCTGTCCGGGTCCGTGGTGGGCCCGGCCACCGCGAGGGACGCCACGGCCTCGTAGCCGGCGATCTCGCGGGCTCCCGCGCGCAGGATCAGCGCGTGGCCCGGCGGGATGCGGCGCACGCCCTGGTACGGGGTCGAGTCGTGCAGCGCCTCCGGGACGTCGGGGGCCGCGAGGAGCGCCGCCAAGTGGCCCACGTCCAGGTGGGCTTCGATGAGGTCGGCGAGCGGGAGCGCGGCGGTCGCGTACGCGGTGCCGCCCGCCCACGGGCTGTAGAACACGGGCCGGGCGCCGGCGAGGTCGCCGACCACCGTGACGCGGCGGCCCACCTGGACGACGGCCGTGTAGCTGCCGGGCCACGCGGTGAGATGGCGCAGGGCGCCGCCGCGCGCCGCGAACAGGCCGACGCGCAACTGCTCGTCGGAGGCGCCGCACACGCCGAGGACCGCGATCCGCGTCTGGTCGTCGGCCTTCACGACGCGCACTTCGTCGGGCCGCCAGTCGCCGACCGCCCAGAGCGGATCCGGGTCGCCCCACAGGAGTTGGGAGCCGACCGGGTGTACCGTTTCGCCTCCTGCTCCCGTGGCTCCGGCGGAACCGAATTCCATGGGTCCGGCGGCGGTACTGCTCCACCCCACCAACCACCGCATCGCCGCCTCCACAACCTGTGGACAACCAAGGGGTCCCCATGCTGCCACGAAGGCGACGCCGAAGAGGGGGCAAGTGGGGAGCGGGAGATGGCTTGTGCTCCCCCTAATGCGCCCCTTTTGAGCGGTGGTTGAACCGTGGCACTACCCGGTCAGGGCAGGACGACAGGGGCGAGATTCGGCCAAATCGGCCTGTGATGGCCGGAGGTGGGCTCCCCGCTTCGGCCACAGCGCGCAACGCACAGTCCGGGAGGCGCACATCGCCTCCCGGACCGGTCCGCCGCCCGCGGGGATGTAGGCGGCGGTGTCCCCCAGCCCACTGGATCCAGTACAGCGGGCCGACCCACGCAGGTCCCATGGAAGCGCTCCCCGCATGACCGAGTAAGAGCGCACGCACGGGCGCACGGCACCACGCCCGGAGCACACGGTCACACGGCGTGGCCTGCGCCGTACTTCAGTACGGACAACAATCCCGCCATCTGAAATTACGACCCTTAACGCTTGGCATGCGGCGAACTACGCTGGGTGTACGAATGCCGCGCGGTTATGCCAGGCCGAGTCGGGCCGTTTTTCGGCGTAGCCGCCAGACGCGGCAGCCGTCTGTGTCGAGGGGTGGCTCATGTCCAGGGAGCAACGCGGGCCGAACGAGAAACTCGGCGCCGTTCTCGCCCTCGCGGGAATCAGCAACGCAGGACTCGCGCGGCGCGTCAACGACCTAGGCGGACAACGCGGGTTGACGCTTCGCTACGACAAGACGTCGGTGGCGCGCTGGGTGTCGAAGGGCATGGTGCCGCAGGGTGCCGCCCCGCACCTCATCGCCGCCGCGATCGGCCAGAAGCTGGGCCGGCCCGTGCCGCTGCACGAGATCGGCCTGGCCGACGCGGACCCTGCGCCCGAGGTCGGTCTCGCGTTCCCGCGCGACGTGCGGGCGGCGGTGAAGTCGGCGACCGAGCTGTACCGGCTGGACCTCGCCGGGCGCCGGGCGGGCGGCGGTGGCATCTGGCAGTCGCTGGCCGGTTCCTTCGCGGTGAGCGCGTACGCGACGCCCGCGTCGAGATGGCTGATAACCCCGGCCGATTCGTCGGTGGCGCGGGAGGCACGCTCCTTCGAGGGGACCGAGGAGAGCGCGCCGCAGAAGGTCGGGCACAGCGACGTGCAGAAGCTGCGGGAGGCCGCGGAGGACGCGCGGCGCTGGGACTCCAAGTACGGGGGCGGCGACTGGCGTTCGTCGATGGTGCCGGAGTGTCTGCGGGTCGAGGCGGCGCCGCTGCTGCTCGGCTCGTACTCGGACGACGTGGGGCGCTCGCTGTTCGGCGCGGCGGCCGAACTGACCCGGCTGGCCGGGTGGATGGCGTTCGACACGGGGCAGCAGGAGGCGGCGCAGCGGTACTACATCCAGGCGCTGCGGCTCGCGCGCGCGGCGGCGGACGTCCCGCTGGGCGGTTACGTACTGGCCTCCATGTCGCTCCAGGCGACCTACCGCGGCTTCGGTGACGAAGGCGTGGACCTGGCGCAGGCGGCCGTGGAGCGGAACCGGGGGCTCGCCACGGCCCGGACCATGAGCTTCTTCCGGCTCGTCGAGGCACGCGCGCACGCCCGCGCAGGTGACGCGCAGGCGGCGGGGGCCGCGCTGCGGGCGGCCGAGGGGTGGCTGGAGCGGGCGCGGGACGGCGACAGCGACCCGTCCTGGCTCGGCTTCTACTCCTACGACCGGTTCGCGGCGGACGCCGCCGAGTGCTACCGGGACCTGAAGGCGCCGCGGCAGGTGCGGCGGTTCACGGAGCAGGCGCTGTCCCGGCCCACCGAGGAGTTCGTGCGGTCGCACGGGTTACGGCTCGTGGTGTCGGCCGTGGCCGAGCTGGAGTCCGGGAACCTGGACGCGGCGTGCGAGCAGGGCACGCGGGCGCTGGAGGTGGCGGGGCGGATCTCGTCGGCGCGGACCACGGAGTACGTCAAGGACCTGCTGCACCGGCTGGAGCCGTACGGGGACGAGCCGCGGGTGGTGGAGCTGCGGGAGCGGGCCCGTCCGCTGCTGATGGCGCCCGCCTAGGCCGTGTCCGCACGGTCCCTGCGTACGCCCGGTTCTCGGCCAGGTCCGCGGAGCATTGTCAGTGGGGTCGGGCAAGATGCAGACGTGGAGGTGAGGCCTGGTGGGGTCGCGTGCGTTTGACGGGGACGTGGTGGTGGTCGGCGGGGGGATCGTCGGGCTGTCCACCGCCTATGCCGTGTCGCGGGCCGCGCCGGGCACCCGGATCGTCGTCCTGGAGAAGGAGCCGGGCCCGGCCAGGCACCAGACGGGGCGGAACAGCGGGGTGATCCACAGCGGGATCTACTACCGCCCCGGTTCGCTCAAGGCGCGGTTCGCGGTGGGCGGCGCCGCCGAGATGGTCAAGTTCTGCGCGGAGTACGGGATCGAGCACGCCGTCACCGGCAAGCTGATCGTCGCGACGGAGCGGGACGAGCTCCCCCGCCTGCACGCCCTCGTCCAGCGCGGCAGGGAGAACGGGATTCCGGTCCGCGAGCTGGGCCCCGCCCAGATCCAGGAGTACGAGCCGGAGGTGCGCGGCCTCGCCGCCATCCACGTCGGCACCACCGGCATCGCCGACTACCGCGCGGTGGCCGAGCGGCTCGCCGAGGAGTCCGGCGCCGAGATCCGGTACGGCGCGGACGTCGTGCAGATCGACCGGCGCCCCGAGCGCGGCGTGGCCGTGCGCACGCGGGCCGGGGACATCGTGCGCGCCAAGGTCCTCGTCAACTGCGCGGGGCTCCAGTGCGACCAGGTGGCCCGGCTCGCGGGCGACGACCCCGAGATGCGGATCGTGCCGTTCCGCGGGGAGTACTTCGAGCTGCGCCGGCCCGACCTGGTGCGCGGCCTCGTCTACCCCGTGCCGGACCCGGCGTTCCCGTTCCTCGGCGTGCACCTGACGCGCGGGATCGACGGCGGTGTGCACGTCGGCCCCAATGCCGTGCCCGCGCTGGCCCGGGAGGGCTACGGATGGGGCGTCGTCCGGCCGAAGGAGCTCGCTGCCACGCTCGCCTGGCCCGGTTCCTGGCGGATAGCCCGCCGCCACTGGCGGTATGGGGCCGGGGAGCTGCGGCGCTCCGCGTCGAAGTCGGCGTTCGCGCAGGCGGTGCGGCGGCTGGTGCCGGCGGTCACCGCGGACGATCTGGTGCCGGCCCCGGCCGGGGTCCGCGCGCAGGCCGTGCTGCGCGACGGGACGCTGGTGGACGACTTCCTGATACGGGAGGGCGCCCGCACGGTGCACGTGCTGAACGCGCCGTCGCCCGCCGCGACCGCCTCCCTGCCGATCGGCCGGGAAGTGGCCCGGCTCGCGCTCGACGCCCTCGGCTCCTGATCGGCGGACCGGCCGACCGGCGAATCGTGGACCGGCAGACCGGCGGATCGGCAGGCCGGCGAATCATGGACCGACAGACCGACAGACCGACAGACCGACGGATCGTGGACCGGTGGACCGGCGGATCGGCAGACCGACGGATCGTGGACCGGCAGCCGGCGGATCGGCAGACCGACGAATCATGGATCGGCAGACCGGCAGGCAGCGGATCGGCAGCCGACGGACCGGCGGATCGGCAGACCGACGGATCGATGGACCGGCGGATCGGCGTGCCGCCCCCGAACCCGTAAAATCGCCCCACTGTGTCTGACTCCGAATCGCCCCAGCACTCCGCCCCGCCCGCGCGCCCGAACGAGCCGCGCTTTCCCGACGGGCCCAAGCCCGACCCCGCCGGGTCGCACTTCGAGCGGCGCATCCGCAGCTTCCAGCCGCGCCGCAGCCGGGTCACCACGTCGCAGGCCGACGCGCTGCAGCGGCTGTGGCCCCGGTGGGGCCTGGACATCGACGGGCAGCGGGTCCTCGACCTGGCCGAGCTGTTCCCCGGCGTCGACCGCGTCGTCCTGGAGATCGGCTTCGGGATGGGCGAGGCGACCGCGCAGATGGCGGCGGACGATCCGTCGACCGGCATCCTCGCCGTCGACGTGCACACGCCGGGCCAGGGCAACCTGCTGGGCCTGGCCGAGCGCAACGGCCTGGACAACGTGCGGGTGGCCAACGGCGACGCGATCATCCTGCTGCGCGCGATGCTCCCGGCCGACAGCCTCGACGGGCTCCGCGTCTACTTCCCCGACCCCTGGCCGAAGAAGCGCCACCACAAGCGGCGGCTGATCCAGCCGGAGTTCCTGTCGCTGGTCGCGGGCCCGCTGAAGCCCGGGGCGCTGGTGCACTGTGCGACGGACTGGGAGGAGTACGCCGAGCAGATGCTCGAGGTGCTCACGGCCCACCCCGACTACGAGAACACGCAGCCGGACGGTGGCTACGCGCCGCGGCCCGGCTTCCGCCCGCTGACCCGGTTCGAGGGACAGGGCCTCGACAAGGGCCACGTGGTGCACGACCTCCTGTTCCGCCGCCGCTGACCGCCGCTGACCGGCACTGACCAGCACTGACCGCCGCTGACCGGCTCCGCCGGAAGCAGTCCGTCCGCGGGCCTGTGGGGGCTGGTCGCGCAGTTCCCCGCGCCCCTGAGGTGCGCACCGCGTGCGGCATCTCCCCGGCAGGGGAAGGCGGCGGCCCGGATGCCCCGTCGCGGTGGGGCCCGTCCCTCGTTAGGGTCAATCCGTGGCCCCGTATCCGACCTACCCGCCTCCTCAGGACGACGCCCTCGGCCCACACCCGAGCGGCGCGGTACCGCATCCGCGCTGGTGGGAGCGGAAGGGCGTACGGGCGACGGGCCTCGCGACCCTGCTCGCGCTGTCCGGCGCGGTGATCGTGGCCCTGGTGCGGGAGCAGACCGGAACGGAGGGTTTCCTGGTCGGGCTCGGCCTCGCCGTGCTGCCCGTGCCGCTGCTCATATCCGCGTTCCGCTGGCTGGACCGGGTACGGCCGGGACCCTGGCGGAACCTGGTGTTCTCCTTCGCCTGGGGCGCCTGCGCCGCGGCCCTGATAGCGATCGTCGCCAACAGCTTCGCGACCCGCTGGATCGAGACCGCCACCGCCGACCCGTCCAGCGCCGACACCCTCGGCGCCACCGTGATCGCACCGATCGTCGAGGAGTCCGCGAAGGCGGCGGCCGTGCTGCTCGTCTTCCTCTTCCGCAGACGCGACTTCAGCGGCATCGTCGACGGCATCGTGATCGCCGGGGTCACCGCGACCGGCTTCGCGTTCACCGAGAACATCCTCTACCTAGGGAACGCCTTCGGCACGGACCAGCTCTCCGGCACCGGCCCCGGGCTCAGCTCGGTGACCGCCGCGACGTTCTTCGTCCGCATCGTCATGTCGCCGTTCGCGCACCCGCTGTTCACGGTGCTCACCGGCATCGGCTTCGGCATCGCCGCCCTCACCGCCCCCGATCGCGGCCGCGCCCGGCGGATGCTGCTGCCCGCCGCGGGGCTGCTGGCCGCGATGGGCATGCACGCCTTCTGGAACGGCTCGTCGTCGCTCGGCGAGTACGGCTTCTTCGCGGTGTACGCGGCGTTCATGGTGCCGGTGTTCGGGCTCGTCACCTGGCTCGCCGTGTTCGTGCGCCAGCGGGAACTGCGCACCGTACGGCAGGAGTTGCCCGCTTATGTCGCCGCGGGCTGGCTGGCGACGCCCGAGCCGTTCGCGCTCGGTTCGCTCAAGGCCCGGCGTCTGGCGCGGGAGTTCGCCGCGCACTACGGCGGCCGGCCGGCGGCGGAGGCGGTCGTCGCGTACGAGTCGTACGCGACGTCGCTCGCGCTGCTGCGCCACCGCGGCCGCAAGGGCCGGGCGGGCGCCGACTTCGTCGCACGGGAGAGGGAGCTGCTTGAGGCGCTGTGGGAGCGGCGCGGCTACGCGCGGGCCGCGCTCGCGTACGGCTCCCAGGTGGCGGCGCCGGTCTGGCTGCCGCCGGTGTACGCGGGCCCGCCGGTGAACCGGGCGCCCGCGTACAACCCCTATCTCCGCTGACGCGGGACCGTCAGGCGGAGGCCGCCGTGAGCCGGCCGACCTCGGCGTCCGTCAGCGCCAGGTCGGCGACCGCGAGCAGCGCCGGCAGCTGCTCGACCGTGCGCGCCGAGGCGATCGGCGCGGTCACGGTGGGCTGCGCGGCGAGCCAGGCCAGGGCGACGGTGGCGATCTCGGCGCCGCGCTCCTGGGCGATCTCGTCGAGGACGGTCAGCACGTTCCGGCCGCGCTCGGTCTCCAGGTGCTTGCCCGCGCCGGCGGCCCGCGGGCTGTCGACGGCGGTACCGGGACGGTACTTGCCGGTCAGGAAGCCGGCGGCCAGCGCGTAGTAGGGGACGGCGCCGAGGCCCGCGCGCGAGGCGATGTCCTGGCGGGCGCCCTCGTAGGTGTCGCGCGAGACGAGGTTGTAGTGCGGCTGGAGGGCGACGTAGCGGGCGAGGCCCTCGCGGTCGGAGAGGTCGAGGGACTCCTGGAGCCGCTCCGGCGAGATGTTCGACGCGGCGATGTGCCGCACCTTGCCCGCCCGCACCAGCTCGTCGAGGGCGCCGATGATCTCCTCGACGGGGATCGTCTCGTCGTCGTCGAAGTGCGTGTAGTACAGGTCGATGTGGTCGGTGCCCAGGCGCTTCAGGGAGGCGTCGGCCGCGGCCTTGATGGTGGCGCCGCGCAGGCCCCGGAAGTCGGGGTGGCGGGCGACCTTGGTGGCGATGACGACGTCGTCGCGGTTGCCCCGGGCCTTGACCCACTTGCCGATGATGGTCTCGGACTCGCCGCCGTGGTTGCCCTCGACCCACGCGGAGTACGAGTCGGCGGTGTCGATGAAGTTGCCGCCACCGGCGACGTAGGCGTCGAGCACCGCGAAGGACGTGGCCTCGTCGGCGGTCCAGCCGAAGACGTTGCCGCCCAGCGCGAGCGGGAAGACCTCCAGGTCGGAGGAGCCCAGCTTGCGGAGTGCGGAGGAAGAAGAGGAAGCAGAGGAAGAAGCGGAGGACGTCATGCCCCGATTCAACACCTCTGCGGAACACGGCGTTCAGGGCAGGCAGAACCGGCAGCCCTGGCGTCGGGGGGTTGCCGCCAGGACCGCCGGGGTTCGAGGAGACACCCGGAAGCGGGCAGGACTCAGAGGGTGAGGCCCTTGCCGCGCAGCCACGCGGCCGGGTCGACGCCGGTGGCCTGGCCGCCGGGGTGGACCTCCAGGTGGAGGTGGGCTCCGGTGACGTTGCCGGTGGCGCCCACGCGGCCGATGACGTCGCCGGTGGTGACCTTCTGGCCGACGCTGACGTTCATCGAGGACTGGTGGCAGAACCACAGCTCGGTGCCGTCGTCGAGGGTGAGGACCGTGCGATAGCCGTACGAGCCGGCCCAGCCGGCCTCCGTGACCGTGCCGGAGTGGATGGCGTAGATCGGCGTACCGGTGGAGGCCGCGAAGTCGAGGCCCGTGTGGTAGCCGGAGGACCACATGGAACCGGGCTGGCCGAAGGTGCCGGTGAGCGTGTACGAGGCGACGGGGAGCTTGAAGCTCTTGGCCAGCTTGGCGAGGCGCTCGGCCTCGGCCTTCCGCTTGGCCGCCTCCTCCGCCTTCTTCTTCTCGGCGGCGGCCTTGGCGTCGGCCGCCTCCTTCTTGGCGGCGGCCTCCTCGGCGGCCTTCTTCGCCGCGGCCTCCTCGGCCGCCTGCTGCGCGGCGGCGTCGGCGGCGTCCTGCTGGGTCTCGGCCTGCGCCAGGATGCGGGCCCGCAGGGCCTCGCCGGCGTCCTCCTGCCCGTTGCCCACCGTGGTGAGCGGGGCGGTGGACGGGGCCTGGGCGTCGTCGGAGCCGGAGTCGTCGGATATCAGCGCGCCCACGCCGGGCAGCGACTTGGCCTCGGGCAGCGAGTCCTTGACGGCCGAGAGGTCGGGCATGGAGATGTGGACGGCGGGCTTGCCGCCCTGCGCGGTGGCGATGCCGCCCGCGCCGACGGCGGCGATCACGCCGACGCCGAGAACCGTGGAACTGCGCGCGAGGCCGCCACGCTGCCGGGCCACGCGGTGCTTGCCGCGGACGGGGCGGACGGATTCCTCGGTGGGGTTCCACTCCTCCCAAGTCTCCTGGGCGGTGCCGAACTCGTCGTCATTCGGCGGGTAGGAGAACTCGGGGGCAGGCCGGTTGGACGCCACTGGGGCGCGCTCCTTTCCTTCCTTCTCGCCTACCGGGTTAGCTGACGGGTTCGGAGCAGGAAGGTCTCCTACCGACATCGCGAGCATCAGCGATGTCCGATTCACCCCAAGTTGGTGGTTCCCCGGCTCCCTTGCGGGATTAAGCGCGTGCGCGCGGAGCCGACTCTTGTGACGGCTGGGACGACCGCGCTGCGTTATCGAACGTTAATAGACAGCCGACAGTATTTCCAAGCCGTTCCCACTGATCGTTCACGTCTTTGGCCTGGACTTAACGGGGCACGACCGGGCGGAATCGGGCGAGTTGGCCGCCCGTTCGTCCGCACCGGAGCTTCACCTTTTTCTGACGGTGTATCAATTGTTATGCGCAGGGAGGTCGTTCGGTCACACCTCGTGACAATGATCAAGGGCGTCGAACGGCGAGGAGCGCCATGTCGTCCGTCGCGCCCCCTCCGGTGTGCTCCCGCACCTCGTCGACGAGGGCCGAAAGCAGTGCGTCGGGTCCGGGGAAGATGCGGCCGGTGAGCCGGGCCGCCGGATCGTAGAAGACGCCCTGCTCGTCGCGCGCCTCGGAGAGTCCGTCGGTGTAGAGGAGCAGGGTGGCGGCCGGCGGGAACTCCGCCTCCGTGGCCCGGTCCGGCCAGCTGCCGAGCTCGCTCATGCCGAGCGGCAGCGCCGCCTCGTCGGGGCCGAGCACCCGCACGGTCCCGTCGTCGTGCAGCAGGATCGGGTCGGGGTGCCCGCGGTTGAGCACCCGGACCAGGTCGAGGCCGTGCGGGAGCTCGGCGAGCACGGCCGTGGTGAAGCCCTCGTAGTCGTCGACGCCGCGGCGTCTGGTGCCCTCCCTGGCCAGGGCCCGCTCCAGCCGCTGGGCGACCGCCTCCAGGCTGCCCTCCTGCTCGGCGGCCTCCCGGAACGCGCCGATGACGACGGCCACGGCGGCGACCGCGCCCATGCCCTTGCCACGGACGTCGCCGACCACCAGCCGGACGCCGTGCGGGGTGTCCTGCACCGCGTACAGGTCCCCGCCGATGAACGCGCCGGCCTGCGCCGCCTCGTAGCGCGCCGCGATGGCGAGCCCGCCGATCCGCCCGGCCGGCTCGGGCAGCACGGCGAACTGCGCCGCCTCCGCGATCTGCCGCGCCGAGGCGAGCTGTTCGTCGCCGCGGCGCACGATCCGGTTGATGAAACAGGCCAGCACGCACACCGTCGCCACCGTGACCATCTCGGTGATGACGTCGGGGTGGAAGACGTTCGTGTATCTGAGGTGGACCGCGACGATCGCGGCGATCGACCCGACCCCGGCCAGGATCGTGCTGCCCAGCGAGAAGAACGGGGCGGCCACCAGCGGCGCCGCGCTGAACAGCGGGGACCCGGCGAAGCCGGACGGCGTGAGGTACTCGTACAGGGCCCCGCCCAGGATGAGCAGCACGGGCAGCAGTCGCAGGAAGGCACGGACGCCGACGGTGTCCGCCGTATACCGGTGCCTTCCTCCGCGCCGCTGCCCCACCGCTCGTCTCCTGTCCGCGCCCGGGTTCCCGGCGTCTCACCAAGGGTTCCCGGACCGGGCGCGGGCGGCGACCAGGGCTGCTCCGTACGGGTTACCGGGGGATGGTGCCGCTCAGGGGCGCGGGAAACCGCGCGGCCGGCCACAGCGAACCCGCACCGAGCCGAGAACGCCCGCTCCTACGGCGAGACGGTCCGCGGCCCCGGTGAGGCGAGCCGCCCGGACCGCCCGAGCCCGCGCAGCCCCAGGGCCCCGGCTGCCCCGACGCCGGCCAGCACGAGCCACGGCACCGCGGGCACCCCCCGGCCGGCGTCGAGGAGGAGGCCCGCGCCCAGGTTCCCCACGGTGATCCCCACCCCGCACACCGTGTTGTAGAGCCCGTAGTGCGTGGCGACCCACCGCCCGCCCGCGAGGGAGACGACCGTGTCCATCTCGAACGGGTAGAGCACCGCCGTGGCCGCCGCAAGACCCGCCGCGCACACCAGCAGCCCGGCCACCCCGGTCCACCCGGCGCCCCCGGCCGCGGGCACCAGGAACGCGGCGCCCATCAGCCCGAGCCCGGCGACCAGGCACTGCTCGCGCCGCCACGTCCTGCGGCACAAGTCGGTGATCCGCAGCTGCCCGGCGAGCGCGACGAGCCCCGACACGACGAACAGCGCACTCGTCGCCGCCCGCCCCGCCGTACCGCCGCCGACGAGCCGCTCCACGGCGAGCGGCAGCGCGAGGTAGACCTGGAAGGACAGGACGTACGAGGCGGTCATCGCGAGCGAGAACAGCCAGAAGGAGCCGTTGCCCAGGACCGTCCGCCACTGCCCGCTCTCCCGGTCGGTGCCGGTGCGCCGCCGCACCGGCAGCCGCAGCGTCTGCACCACGGAGAGCACCGCGAACAGCGCCGCCGACACCGCGCACGTCAGCCGGAAGTCCACCCCGGTCAGCGCCAGCCCGACGAGCGGCCCGAGCAGGATGCCCGCCTGGTAGTAGACGTTGAACAGGGCGAACGCCTCGATCCTGCGCTCCTCGCCGGCCTCCGCCGCGACGTACGCCCGGACCGCCGGATTGAACAGCGCCCCCGCGAGCCCGGTCGCGACGGACGCCCCGACGAGCACCGGCAGGGTGTCCGCGAAGGCGAGCGCGCCGAACCCGGCGGTCCGCAGCGCGCACCCGGCGACGATCATCGGCTTGAACCCGAGCCGGTCCGCCAGCGCGCCGCCGACCAGGAACATGCCCTGCTGCGACAGGTTCCGCACACCGAGGACAAGCCCCACCGACCAGGTGGCGAGGGCGAGTTCGCCGGAGAGGTGGGCCGCGAGGTACGGCATCAGCATGTAGAAGCCGAGGTTGATGGTGAACTGGTTGACGTAGAGCAGCCGGACCGCGGGCTCGAACTGCCGTGTCCGGTCGACGAGTCGGGGCGCTTTCAGCAGGAGCATCAGGAGCTGACCCCCACCCGGGCGGCGCACCGGCGGAACGCCCAGGCGGCCACCGGCTCCCCCGGCACGGTCACCGCGCGCGGCGCGTCCGGCACCGGGCCCTCCAGCAGTCCGTGCCGCGCGCAGTACTCGTCGTTGAACACCGTGTCGAAGTACCGCTGCGGACCGTCGGGGAAGACCGCCACGATCCGGGTCCCGGCCGGCCGGGTGCGGGCCAGCCAGTCCGCGACGAGCGCCACCGCGCCCACGCTCCAGCCGCCCGTCGCGAACTGCCGCCCGGCCAGCCGGCGGGCGCTGCGCACGGCCTCCGCCGGGCCGACCCAGTGGATCTCGTCGTACGCCGCGTGGTCGACGTTGCCGGGGTGGATGGACGAACCGAGCCCCCTCATCAGCCGGGGCCCGGCCGGCAGCCCGAAGATCGTGGACGCCACCGAGTCGACGCCCACCAGCTCCAGGGCGCGCATCCCGTGCCGGCCGCGCAGCGCCCGCGCGATCCCGCCCGAGTGGCCGCCGGTCCCCACGGCGCACACCAGCACGTCGAACGTGCCGATCTGCTCGGCGAGTTCGGCCGCGAGCCCCGCGTACGCGGCCGGGTTGTCGGGGTTGTGGTACTGGTCCGGGCACCAGGAGCCGGGGAGCCGCGCCAGCCGGCGGCCCACCTCGTCGACCCGTGCCTGCTGCCACCCGCCGACCGGGCTCGGCTCGCGCACCAGGTGCACCCGGGCGCCGTGCGCGGCGAGCATGCGCTCCACGATGGGTTCGAGGCCGGGGTCGGTGACGACGTGGACGGGGTGCCCGTAGTGCACCCCGGCGAGCGCGAGCCCGAGGCCGAGCGTGCCGGACGTGGACTCGACGATGGCGCCGCCCGGCCGCAACTCACCCCGATTCCTTGCCTGTTCGACCATGTGGAGGGCGGCGCGGTCCTTGATGCCGCCGAAGTTGAAGCCTTCGAGTTTGGCCCAGTAGCCGTCGATGCGGAGCACGGGCGTGTTGCCCACGGCGGCCGGTGCGGCCGCGGGCTGAAGCTTGCCGATCATGTGGTGCGTACGTGCCCTTCGGAGTTCGGGTCGGTGCGGGAGGCGGAGGCACGCACGGGCCTCAGTTCCGGTCGATCCCCAGGGCGATCAGCAGGCGGTGCCCGGC
>NZ_JASERH010000123.1:0-32994 GCF_030766975.1 Streptomyces sp. KL116D
GTACTTCGTTCAGTTGGAGGTTTGGGTGTTTAACCGTTTTTCGCATTTATCGTGAAACGCTTTCGCGTTTCGTGCGCCTTAGCCGCTTCACTTACGCCTCCGGGGCCTCCGCTTGCTGGGTGCGCTGCATGCCGGCGGCCCGGCCCACTTGCCGAGAGTAATAGGGACCATCTTGCGGCTGGCCTCGTCGATACATCTCGTCGCCGAGCATCCCTGCCGAGCCCATCGCGCCGCCCGCCTCCGGACGTGCGGTACTCGTACGCGTCGAGGATCAGCTCGGCGTGGTCGTAGTCACTCCTGCGGGGGCAGAAGACCTCGTTGGCCGCGTCGACCTGGCCGTGCAGCACCCACTTGCCGTCGAAGCCCAGGGCGGCGGCGCGGCTGCGACCTCCCGGAAGCCGTCCACGTTCTTGATCTGGAGGTAGGGGCCGTCCGATCGCCTGGAGGGTCGTTCGCGCGGGCCGCCATCAGGATCTTCGTCAGGGATGTAGTGGTAGGCGTCCGCGCCGTGGCCAGGGCGGCTGCTCGCCGACGACCAGAAGGGACTTCATGTTGATGGAGGCCACTGAAGTCGGCCGGGCCGAGAGATGATCGTCTCGCGCGCGCGGGAGCGCCTCGGCGATCGCGTTCACGTTGTTTCAGGCCCTGCGCGTTCTCGATCTGCGCCTCGATGCCGATCTTGCCGACCTCGGAAGCCCATCGTCTTCTCGATCTGCGTGAGCAGCGGGTCAGGGCGACGACCTGGTCGGCCGTCTGGACCTTCGGCAGCATGATGCGGTCGAGGTTCTGGCCGGCGCCCTCCACGACAGATCACGACGTCGCGAGTAGGTCCGCTCGGTCGTCCAGTCGTTGACCCGCGACGCGCGTCTTGCCCGTCCGAGTCACCCTCGTTGAGGGAACTTGACGATGGTGTGCCGGCGGGCACTCCGGCGGCCAGCGGGGCGCAGGCGTCCTCAGGGTCCAAGGAAGGCCTGGTCGGCGGCCAGGCCCTGGGCCTTCTCCCAGGAAGCGCGGATTGCTGCCCGGGACGGCGAGACAGGAGCGGCGCGGCCAGAGAGGCAGGTTGACAGAGCTGGTCGTGCGACCTCCAACGGGTCGAGGATTTGTTCGCTTTCGGATCTCGTCGACGATACGGCCGATGATCTCCGTGGTGCCAGAGGATCCTTGGGGGGTGGAGACGGCGGCCACACCCGCCCGCTTCAGGTCCTCGGCGTCTGCATTCGGAATGATGCGCTCCGACGATCACCGGGATGTCGCGCCCGCCTCCCGCGCAGCCGGTCCGAGGACGCGTCCGGCGCAGCTCGGCGATGCGGCCGGACGGGATCGACCAAGGCCGACGCAGTGCACGTCCTCACGGCGAGCACGCGGCGGACACGATCTGCTCGAGTGAGCCGGATGCCCTGGTGGGCCACCTCGAACCCGGCGTCGCGGGCCCGCACTGGCGATCTGCTCGGCGCCACGTTCGAGTGGCCGTCCAGGCCCGGCTTGCCGACCGGCAGACGCAGCCGGCCGCCGGTTACGTCGCGGTGCCGGCCGGACCTTCCTCGCGAGAGGACGAAGGGCGAGCGGCGTGCCCTCCTCCGGCGGTCACCGCGACCGGCGCCGACGAGACGCCGTGGGCGCCGGAGCTCGCCGAACACCTCGCGCAGCGCCTCCGACCACTCGCCGGTCGTGACGCCGGCGCGGGCGCACTCGAGTGGCCTCCATGAGGTTCTCGGTTGCCCGCGAAGCGGCGGCCTCCCTAATGAGCGCTCCAGGGCCTGGCCGAAGTGGTCGGGTAGTGGAACGGGTCATATGCCCATGCCCCTGCCGGTCGCTCGACTCCTGGCGCGTGGTGCGCCAGTCGCCGGTGGCCCCGACGACCTTCGCCTCGACCTGGTGGTCCTGCGTCATGATCGCGGCGTCCCGGGTCGGCGGTGAGCGAAGTTCGGCTCGGTCGACTCGTAGATGTTCACGCCGACGATCTTCTCGTCGCCGCCCTCGATCCGGGCGCGGCGCTCGGCGTCGCAGGAGACGAGCTGCGACTTGCGTAGCCGGACTCGACGGCGGCCATCGCGCCGCCCATCTCCTGGATCGGTCGATCTCCGCGAGGGAATCGGCGACGAGCTCGTCGACCTTCTTCTCGATGACGTGCGAGCCCGCGAAGATGTCCTCGTACTCCAGCAGGTCGCTCTCGTGCGCCAGGACCTGCTGGATGCGCAGTGACCACTGCTGGTCCCCAGGGGCGGGGCAGGCCCAACGCCTCGTTCCAGGCGGGCAGTTGGACGGCCCGGGCGCGCGTCCTTCGACAGCGTCACGGCCAGCATCACGGCACGATCCGCTGGACGTTGTTCTCCGGCGGCTGCGCCTCGGTCCGGAGCCAGACAGCGAGTTTCGCCTGCACGCCGTACCGGAAACGGCGCTGCTTCGAGGTTCTCGATGCCGTACCGCTCGCGCGTGAGTCTGAGTCCCAGATCCGCCCGAGACGCGCCCGCTATCTTGCACATCTCCTCCGTGATGGCTGGACGCGCGTTCCCAGAAAGAAAGAGAGATGCGGGCCTGACGTCCCCAGACTTCTCGGCGGGGACCTGCCCTGAGGAGAGATCGCCCGTGCGGCATCGAGAGGAACCGCGATGGCGGTGAAAGACATCGCGTGCGATCTCCTGTGAACCGGAGTGGCCCCCCGCCTCCCTGAAGGTGGTACGAGCAGATGTTGATCGGGTTCCACTTACGATGTGGGACACCGTGGCAGGCGATCGCGCTGTCGGTCGTCAGACGCAGCGAGGGAGCCCGGCTTGAAAGACGTGCGTCCCCGCGACAGGTACTCGCTTCACGATGTCGTTCTGCGTCGTGCCCTGGAGCGTCGCGATGTCCGCGCCCTGCTCCTCCGCGACGACCTGGTAGAGCGCCAGAAGCCCACATGGCGGTGGCGTTGATGAATGAGTCGCTCGGGTGTTCATCTGCTCCAGGGGGATGTCCTGGAACAGGCGCCGCATGTCACCGAGATGGGAGACGACGCCGACCCGGCCGACCTCGCCGCGGGCGAGCGACCGCGGCCGGGTCGTACCCGGTCTGGCCGGCAGGTCGAGGCGACCGACGGCCCGTCTGCCTTGGCGAGGTTGCGCCGCGCACGAGCCTCGCTGGAGCCTCCCGCCGTGGGAGTGACCGGCGGTAGGTCCGCATCAGCCACGGCCGGTCCTTCTGACGCTCAGTCGCCCAGGCCGCTGCTCCTCTGGGGTGTTCAGACGCTGCGGGAAGCGGAGGATGGTACGCCGATAGATGCTGGGCGCGCTTCTCGTGGTCGCGCACGCCCAGGCCCTCGCGGCGAGCGCAGACGCCGACCTTGCCCTGGGTGGAGGTTGCGGTGCACGTCGTAGGCCGCCTGCCCGACCGTCCTCCTGTGGAGCAGACCTTGGAGAGCGTCGGCGTGTGGATCTTGCCCTTGGCGATCAGGCGGTTGGCCTCCCGCGCCTCGCGGTAGTTGGCGAAGTGCGAGCCGATGATGCGCTTCAGCGACATCCACAGGTAGCGGTTGTCGTACTCGTGCACGTAGCCCGAGTGTCCGAGGCGCAGGTGGTGATGGTGCCGCCCTTGCAGGTGACGTAGACCGAGGCGCCGAAGGTCTCTCGCGGCCGTGCCTCGAAGCACGATGTCGATGTCCTCCGCCGCCGGTGAACTCCGCGGATGCGCTTCGCCGAAGCGCTTTCCTCACTACGCTGGGGTCCTGGGTGCGCTCGTCCTTCCAGAACTTGCTTGGCCCTCGGCGTTTGCGGTCGCGATGACCGCTTCGGCGCGCCCATGGACCGGCAGATGTCGGCCTTCCTCGAGGAGACGCGACACAGATCAGCTGGCGCCGCCGGCCGGCGCGAGACTGCGTGGCGTACGAGCCGAGGCCGCCGGAGGCGCAGATGAGGACGTTGTCGCCCCGCTTCATGCGTCGGCGCCGTTGCGCGAGACCAGCTGGCGGTAGGCGGTGGAGTTCACCAGACCAGAGCGGCGGCCTCTCCCAGCCGAGGTGGTCCGGCTTCGGCATCCAGCTGGTTGGACTTAGGCGAGGCGCGATCTCGGCGAGACCGCCGAAGTTCGTCTCGAAAGCTCCCAGATGCGCTGCTCGGGGTCGAGCATCGTGTCGTTGTGGCCGTCGCTCGACTCCAGCTCGACGCTGAGGCAGTGCGCGACGACCTCGTCGCCCGGGTTCCAGGCGTTCACGCCGGGGCCGGTGCGCAGCACGACGCCCGCCAGGTCGGAGCCGATGATGGTACGGCAGGTCGTGGCGCTTGGTCGACTCGCTGAGCCGGCCGTAGCGCTCCAGGAACCCGAAGGTCGACAGCGGCTCGAAGATCGAGGTCCAGACCGAGTTGTAGTTGACCGAGGAGGCCATCACGGCCACTCAGGGCCTCGCCCCGACCGAGCTCGGGCACCGGCACGTCGTCCAGGGTGGATCGACTTGCGGGGGTCCTTCGCGGGACTCCGAGCCCTGCAGACATCTCCGTCTCGTCCTTGTGCACGGTGATCGCGCGGTACGAGTCGGGAGCGGCAGGGGCGGCGAAGTCGGCAGACGTGGCGGTCTGCGACTGATCGCGTCCAGGATGTCCTTCACGGTGGATGCTCCGGCAGTGAGCGTCTTGAGGGGAACGCTGAGTCGGGTGCGGCTGCAGGGGAACTGAGGTGTGCCAAGAGTCGGTTCGGCGGATGGTGCTGTGGCAGCGCTTGGTGTGGCGCTTGGAAGGTTGCCTGCGATCGCAGGCGTCGCGCACGGGTCACGGTCTGTCGCGGGCTCGTGACAGCCGCTGTGCGGAAGTTCTCTGCACGCCGGCCGCCCGACACCTTGGCAACGTATGGCACACCGTGACAGCTGGGCAAGGCACTGCGTGCCATTGGTTGCGCTCAGATGAAATCATCTTTACGGTTCCAGGCGAGCGATGATCGATCATCCGTGGTCAGAGGGTTTCTGACCGTCACAAGGGGATCACCGATGATCGATCACTGAGGGTCGGGGAAGGCGGGTGGGGCGCAGGAGAAGCGCGCGCTTGACGTGGCACGCAGTGCCACGTCGTTGCCCGCGTGAACCGTTCTCAGGTCTGTACGAGTGAGAGGTCGTCCACCCTGATCGTTCCCCACCGCCGGGAGGGACAGGCCGAAACTGATCGCCGTGCTGCCCGACAGGACGGCCGGCGTCGTGAACACCGCGTGCTGCCAGACCGACGCGACGGTGCGTACGCCGGTGAGCCCGTCCAGTACGCCCAGGCGCCGGTGCCCCCGCAGGGCCACGCTGATCTTCACCGGAGCGCCGGCCGGCCAGCTGCCCTTGAACCGCAGGCCGCAGCGTAGCTGCGGCCCGCGGTGACGGCCGGGGCGCAGGCGCCGGTGTCCCCTGACGGGTGACGAGCTTGCGGTCGCCGTCCGTGCAGGAGGTGACGTCGACTCTCTGCGCGCGTGAGCCGGTGCGGGCGTCCGTCGTGTACGTCGAGGTACGTACGTTGGTGCCGGCCGCCCCAGCTGGAAGCAGGTCGGCGCCGCCCGACGACACGCCTCCAGGGAGGCGTTCTGGAGCGTCGAGGTGCCGGACCCGGACGCCGGGCCGCGGCGGACCGAAGCGTCGACCGCGGCGTCGACCGCCGATGCAAAGCCGCGGGCGGCGAGCCAGTCCAGGAAGGCGTCCAGAGTGCGGGCGTCGTCGCGCCAGGTGGGCTCGCAGCCGTTGCACACGTGATGGCGGACGATCGGCACAGCCGCCACCGTTCGCCTCCGCC
Source organism: Streptomyces sp. KL116D (assembly GCF_030766975.1). Lineage (NCBI taxonomy): Bacteria > Bacillati > Actinomycetota > Actinomycetes > Kitasatosporales > Streptomycetaceae > Streptomyces > Streptomyces sp. KL116D. The sequence goes on from NZ_JASERH010000123.1 coordinate 5,733, forward strand.
CGGGTCACGTAACACTGCAGCGTGGCCAAGCTGGCCTGAGGTGGTCACCGAGTCGCCTCGTGCGGACCGCGTGTACGGGTTCCGCGGGACCGCCGTCGCGTACGGACACCCGCCGCCGCACGACCCAGGAGGGTGACCAGGCCGCCCACGTCGCGCGCGCCGAGTTGTAGCCGCAGTCGGCGACGCAGCCCTGCGGCCGCCGTGTCGGCGCCGAAGGGGTAGGCGAAGTTCTTGACGCTCAGACCGAGAGCTTCAGCAGGGCCGCCGGTCGCTGCAGCATCTCGCGCGGCGCTGGTCGTCGGGGCTCAGGTCCGGCAGCCGGGCGTGGGTGGCGGTGTGCCCGCCGACTCTCCCCGTCCGCCGGCCGCGAGTTGCTTCACCTGAAGGCGGCTGTCTCAGATGCCACGGCGTCACCGAGGCGGTCGCTGTTCACGTGGAACGTGGCCTTCATGCCGTGGTCGTCCGAGGATCGGCTTCTACGGTGGTGAAGTGGTCGGCGGTCCCGTCGTCGAACGTGAGGTGAGCGGTCACCGGCGGGGCCGCGTGGGCGGCGGTGGCCGCGGGGACCAGGACGGCCGCGAGAGCGGCCAGGGACGGCGAGTGCGGCGAGCTTGGCCCGCGCGGGTAGGTGTCGTACCTTGTCATGGCGAGTTGGACGCCTCTTTCTCCGGATGTGTTCGATGGGGTGGGACGGGTGAGGACGGCGCTGCCCGGACGGCGCGCGCCCCGGCGGACGGCCTACCGGGCCGCCCCACGCCACGAAGCCTGCGAACAGGAACTCCGTATTTGTCGCCCCGGATGCCGACCGCCCCGGGCCGCCAGCTCCCGGGCTCGTCAGTCCAACGACGTCGAGCACACGGCGGCCCGCCAGATCGAGGGTGAGAGGCGGACGCGGCCGTCGGCGGGGGTGCCGGCCGAGGTGCTCACCGGGTACCAACTCCCCATCGGGGCAGGCGCACGGGCGTGCGCCAGCTGGTGACGTACGATGCCGCCGTTCGACGTGCCGCCCCGCGCGTCTTGCGCTCTTCACCGCGACCTCGCCGTCCCGGCGTGCCACGCTCACCGCGTACGTCTCCCTGCTCGCTGTGGAAGCGCAGCCAGATGTGCACCCCCGTCGTACCGCCGCGACGGGGTGCGCCCCGTCGTCGTCCATCCGCTGCACGCGCAGCCGCAGCCGACACCGTCGTCCGGCCCGAAGTCCCTTCTGCGGCTGGCGAGCACGGAACACCGCCGAGTCCGATGCCGGTGGCCGAGCGCGCGCGTCCGGGCCGTCGCCGCCGGGCACGCCGGTCCAGCCCCGCGCCGTCCCGCCGAACGGCGAGCCGCTCGTCATGGTCCAGTCGGGGAGTGGCGGACGTGCGCCCGTGGTGGTGCCAGCACGCGAACTCATTGCGACCAGGCCCTGCTGGGAAGCGGGGCGGAACGCCCCGATCCCCGTGTCGCCGCCGGACAGACCGAACGCCATCAGCGGGGCCGCGATCAGTGCGAGCGCCGCCGCGATCAGCCGCCCACCGCCGCGGGCCAACGGCGTACCAGCGGCGGCACCCTCCGCTGGTGTGCCCGCCGGGCCCGGTCAGCAGCGACGCCGCGTCGAGACCTGGGCCACGGCTGCAGCGACGCGACCCCGGTACGCGCTCCATGGCGCGATGCCGCCCGTGCCGCCGTACGCCCCGGGACCTCCAGGGCGGACGTGCCCGGCCACCCGCACCAGCGTGACGTCGAAGGCCGCACCGTGATGGTCACGGTCCGCCGGTCCGCCCGCGCGAAGGCTTGCGCGACGTCACCCGCCACCCTGTCCGGTCCCACGTCAGCACCGAGTACAGCCCTTCGACATCCGGACGGTGAGCTGTTCGCAGGCGCGCGCCCGCACGGTCACACTGGCGTGCAGCCTCGCTCCGGTCAGTCCGGTGACCGTCGCGCACCGGCGTGTAGTCCCGTCCACCTCCTGCTGTGCCGTCGTACGCGGCAGCCCGACCATCCGCGGGTGCCGACCGGCTGCACCCGGCCCCCGCCGACCACGACCGCGGAACGCGTCCAGCCCAGCGCCGGTGCGGCGCTTCCGCTCTCAGCCACGGCCCGACGCCGTCGAAGCGCGCGCCCGGGTCGCGTCGCGGCGGTCAGAGGCGAGTCGCACCCGGCCGACCGCGGGCCAGTCCGGCACGCCCCGCCGGGACAGGATGAGGGCGATGCCGCGCCGGTGCCCGCAGGGCCCCGCCACGCGTGCTGCGTGGACACCTGCGCCGTCCCGTCCACGGTCACCGTCGTGCGGGCCCCGGCCGCGCGCACCCGCACCGTGTGCCGGGCGCCGGGCAGCAGCTGACGCTCCGCCGCCACTGACTGTCCGAGCACCAGTTGGAGCCTGTCGTACGAGACGCGCGCCGCCACCTGCGCGGGCGAACCCACCCGGGCGGACACGCTGACGCCGCCACCGCGCGGATCGAGCGCCCGTACGTCGGCGGTCACCATGTAGTGGTCCCCAGTCGGCGGACCCGTACGCGCGTAGGCCGCGTACCGGTAGGCCACTGCGCGGGTGGGGGCCCTTGCCGGTGAGGAAGCGCAGGTCGGTCAGGGGCTTCCGGTCGTGCCGTCCAGCGCTGCGGCGCCCGCAGCGGATCCCCGGTCGCGGGCACCGGCGTACGGGCCGTGACCTGCCGCAGCAGCGCATCTCGCTGTGGTGTCCAGCGAAGACCTCGAGGCGCTGGTACTGCTGGGCGACCGTGAGCGCCGGCCGACCGGCTGCGCGGTGCCCGTCTTGTCCGAGAGGGCCGCGAGCGAAGAGGCGGTTGAGCAGATCGTGGACGTAGGCGGAGGCATGGTCGCCGGGGCGCGCGTTCTCCGAGAACGGGTACGCGAACAGCCGCGGCGTCGCCAGCCCGTGCCCCTGAACTCCTTCAGGGGACGTGTCGAGGTCCGCGCGCACCCCGCTGTCGTAGCGCGCCTGCGACTCCGGCCGCCCGGTGGAGGGCCAGGTAGCGGCGGTTGATCAGCAGCGAGCCGGTCTCGCCGTCCGGGCCCGATGCGGCTGCGGGTGTGTGCAGGTCGTGGGTGTGGTTCTGGAAGTCCCAGCGGCCGGGAGAGTTGTCCATCCGGTCGACTTCCCGCCAGGACGGGTGGTAGGGCCGCTTCACCGAGACCTCGCCGGTTTGATCAGGAACGACACGGCGTGCATGCGGTGGCGGGCGGGATGATGCGGTCCGCGTAGGTCCACAGGCCGTGCGTGCGTCGTCGAAGGTGAGCAGGACCGAGCACGGCTTTCGGGCCGCCGAGCAGGTACCTCTGGAACTCGTCGACGGTGGCGAGCGTGCGGTGCGCCGGCCGCCGACGACCGCTCTCTGCCGTTCGAAGGCCTGGGGGCCGACGACGTACTGCTCGGACTGCCGCTTCGCGATGTCGTGGTGAGTGAGCACGACGGGCGCGGCCACTCGGGCAGCCCGGCCGCCATGCCCACTCCAGCGCTCCCGTGCCGCCCCGTCGACCGGAGCGGCCGAGGTGTCCTCCTGCCGCGTCACGAACCGCTGGTACCGGTACAGCCGCCAGGGCGCCAGGGCGGCACGGCCAGCACGACCACGGTGGCGCGTCAGGACGACCCCGCACCCGCGCCGTGCGACCCGCACCGTCCACCCGGGGTGCGCGTCGATGAAGGCCATGGCGGCCAGCTCCCCGGGTGAGGACCAGGTACACGGGCGCGACGAGCGCCGCCGTGAGCGCTGCAGCCGTGATCCGGCCCGCGCGCACCGGCTGCCTCATGACCGACTCCTCGACCACACGCCGCGCCGGATCGTGAGCGGCGAAGAGTACGGCAGCAGCGCACGACAGCAGCGACGACAGCAGGCTCATCAGCGGCCGGCAGCGCCAGTTCGCGTCCCCGGGTTGTCGACCTTGAAGGCGAGCCCCAGACCGTGCCCTTGAGGATGATCCCCGCGAGATACAGGCCCAGGTCAGGAACCACAGCCCGTGGTGCGGCGCCCAGACCAGGTGGCGTGCGGCCATCAGGGGCGCGCACAGCACCCCAGCACGTGCCCGTAGAAGAGGACGGCGGGTCCGAGTCCCCTGCGCCATGAATGTCCCGGTGAAGAAAAGAGATTACGGATGAAACTCTTCTTCCAGCGCACTTGCTGCCGCATGAGCGGTTAGTATCGTGCGGGTACCGTCGTCCACACTCTCGCCGATTGCACATAGCCATTGCTGCCCTACAGCAGTTCAGGGTGGTCGGCTAGCTTTGACGAAGGGCGAGTCGAATATCGCTTCTTCAATTTCCGGCCTTTCAGCACTGTCCGAGAACATATCCCGTCAGTTGTCGGTCGGTGGCGAAGCGGAATTCGCCGCCAGCCGGTCGCCCGCCCCACGCAGAGATAGTTGTAGATGGCGTCGCGGCGGAACGGCGAGCGGTCCCGACACGCGACACCGAGCCGAAGGTGGCCTCCGCCGCCTTCGCGACTCTGAACTGCCCCTCGTACCAGACGTCTTGCGTGCGGGGAGAGCAGTGAGTCGCGTCGGGGTTGAGGGCGCGGGCGTGGCACTGACCGCGCCAGCTCGGGTGGTGCACCAGCGCCGTGACGCGCAGCGCTGCGGGCGTCGGGCGCCAGCGGGCGCAGTCGGAGTCGGTGAACGCGATGACCTCGCCCGTGGCCTGCTCGGCGGCCTTCACCAGAGCGTGCTTCTTGCCGACGTTCTCCTCAAGTAGAGGACCTTCAGCGGTAGTTCGCGCTCCAGCCGTAGGATCACGCGCGTGCCGTCCTCGGACGCGTCGTCCACGACGACGACTTCCGTCGAATTGATCGCTTCCGGCCATCGAGCGCACGCACTCCTCGATGCCCTCCTCCTCGTCCTTCGCGGCCACCAGAAAGCTGACCCGCGGGACGTCGGGCAGCGCGGGAACCGGTCGAGGCGGCGGGGGGCGGTGGTGCGGTGCGCGACGGGTCGTCGTAGCGGCGTAGGCGATGAACAGCATCGCGATCGTACCGGTAGGACCGTGAACCCGTAGCCGAGCAGCAGCGGTGCCGCTGCACCAGGCGCGGCGCCTCGCGCCAGCCCTGAGCAGCGCGGCGGCAGCTACGATCACCACGACCGAGCCCGCCGTGCACTGCCTGCCGCACGCCCGGGTCCGCCGGTCCCGCAGAAGCGAGCAGGCGGCCGCGGACCGGCGTCCCGGAACCGCCCGCGCGCGCGGCGGGAGCGAGGGTGAGGGTGCGGTCGTCACGGGCGGCAGGGGCGCCGCCCACGGATCGGGGAGGGCTCCGTCTCAGGCTCATACGACCGCCCTGCAGCTTGAAGTCCTGCAGCCGGTACGTGGTGTCCAGGACCGGCACCCGGTCGGGGATCCCAGACAGGTCCTGAAGCGGCTGCACAGGTGGATCAGGACCAGGTCCCAGGGCAGTTCGCGGGGTTCGTCACCGCCTTCAACGGCTGCCCCTCGACGGTCAGTTCGGGCACCAGTGGATCCGCGTACGCCACCTGGCGCCGGCCGTGCGCAGCCCGGCCAGGATCTCCACCGGCAGCGACTCGCGCACATCGGCGACCGCGGGCTTGTAGGCGACGCCCACGATCAGAGATCGAGACGCGCAGCGCCGTCCCAGCGTCGGCGGGACCTCGCAGGCCCGCCGTGCCTGGTGGGGGCGGGTCGCGATGGCGGTCGTCGCGGTGTCGATCAGCGGCGAGGCGACCCGCCGCTCACGCAGCTGCCACAGCAGGTGGTGCGGGTCGCACGAATGCGGTGCCCGCCGACGCCGGGCCCCAGGGAAGAACGGCATGAACCCGTACGGCTTCGTCGCCGCGGCCTCGATGACCTCGATGGCCTCAGGCCCCAACTCTCCCGCAGATGGTGGCGAATTCATTGGCCAGGGCGATGTTCGCCGCCCGGAAGGGTGTTCTCAGGAGCTTGGTCATCTCCGCCGCCTCCGGCGAAGGACCTCGTGCACCCGAGGGCACCGGTGCGCCAGCAGCATGTCCGCCGCGCGCCGGTGCACTCGGGCTCACCGCCGATCACCCGGGGTGTGGTGTCCCTGCGTGTGCGCGCGGCGTTGCCCGGGTCGATCCGCTCCGAAAGCGCCGTACCGCCACGCACACGTCCTGCGGCACGGCCAGGCCCCGCTCGGCGAGCGGGCGGGCGGCAGGTCGCGGGTGGTGCCCGCGCGGCTGGTCGAGGTCGGGACGATGGCCTGCCGGCGCGGCGCCTGCTCGACCGCGGAGCGTACGCGCCCTCCAGGGCCCGCAGGTCCGGCACGAGATGGTCGTCGACCGGCGTCGGTACGCAGATCAACACGGTTTCGGCGGCCCCGCAGTTCGGTTCGGATCCGACGTCAACAGAGAGCGCTGGCTGGGTGGTTGACGGCGCAGGCGCGCATGGTCGGTGGGCAGCAGATCCACGTCGTACGCGCGGATCGCGGCGAGCCGTCGCGCGTCGGCGACGCCGATCGCGCGCGCAGGTCGAGGCAGGGCGGCGCTGGTCGGCAGGCCGACATACCAGAGTCCGATGATGCCTACGACCGGCGTCGCGGCATGCGTGAATCGCTCTTCTGAAGCACCCACTGAAGTCCCCTGATCCCCGGTCCCCCGATATCCGGTCTCCCCCTGGATCGCGGATATGGACGCCGCGGACGCGAATCGGTCGGATTGGCTCAAAGCGCGTCAGCATGCCACAGGGTTCAGTGCACCGGGGAGATACCGAATAGGTTCGTACAGCTGCGGTGGATGGGGTGGACAATCAGTCGGGCACGCAGGGCGAACCACCGCACTGCACGTGGCCGGTCATCGGTCCTGGAAGTCCCCTGCCGGTTGCGAATTTCCGGCTACCGGCTATGGGGCGAGGGAGCTGGTTTACCGATTCACCGATTCCTGAGGGGCTTCCTCGATCGTCCGCATCACTTCCGCCAGCGGCGCGATCCGTGCGGGCCACGGTCACCAGCACCTCATCGGTGTGCGACACCTGCGCGGCGGGGGCCGGTGCGGCGGGCGTGCGGCCCGCACCGATGCCGGTGCCGAACGTGCGCCACACGATGGCGAAAGGCGTGGTCCAGCTGGCTCTCCACATCGCCCTGGCCGCCGGCCGCAGCCAGCGATCGCAGCACGTGGTTGTGGGCGGTCACGACGCTGCCGGACGCGGCGACCTCGGCAGGCGCAGCGGGTCGTCGACGCCGTCACGTGTGGTGGGCCTGCTCGTCGAAGTGGCCCAGGAGGTAGCGAGAGAGAGAGGCGCTCGTGGCGGGAGACCGAGGCGAGTCTCGGCCACGGCGCGGCGATCGGCACCTCGCGGGTGAGCTGGTGGCGCACACGGCCACGCGGGCGAGCCCGCGTACATCTTCATGACTTCCTTGATGCCGCGGCACACCGTGTCCAGCGGGTGCTCGAGCGGCGGCGCCGCGTTCAGCACGACCTCGGCGCGCACCAGGGTGTCGTCGTGGTCCGGGAAAGATCGCCTGCTTCCTTGGAGCGGAAGTGCCGGAAGAGGTGCGGCGGGCGAGCGCCGGCCCGCGCGACGGTCTCGTCGACCGTCGTCGCCTCGTACCCCTTCAGTGGCGAACAGCTCCATCGCCGCGGCCGCGAGCTCGCGGCGCATCTTGAGCCGCTGGGCCGCGCACGCTGCTCGCGGCGCTCTCGGGCGCGTCGAGGAGGCACCGGAGGCGCCGGTCGTGGCGGGTGTACGGGAGGACTGGTCGGCCTGGGAAACGGGCGTCATGCCCCCGAACGTACTGCATGTACGTTCCAAGTCGCTCCCGGTAAGCGGGCCGCCCGATGCTCGAGCAGCCCGCCCAGCCGGCTCCGGCCTCCGTACCCGGCTCAGCGCCGGGCATATTCGCGGAAAGCCACGGCCATCTTGCGGCCGAGGCAGCCCACGGCCACCAGGTGTTCGAGCAGCGGTGCGGTGCGAGTCGCGAGGCTCTGACGGTGCAGCACCTTCTCGATGGCGAGGAGGCGTCACACCACGTCGAGGAGTTCGAACGGGCCCATCCGGATAGCCGCCGCCCGAGCTTCATCGCGGCGTCGATGTCATCGAGCGACGCGTAGTGCTCCTGGACCATCTTGACCGCGTTGTTCAGGTACGGGAACAGCAACGCGTTCACGATGAACCCGGCGCGGTCGCAGTCGACCGGGTGCTTGCGCACCGTGAGGGTCGAATCGCGGACGGTGGCGTGCACGTCGTCGGAGGTCAGCACGGTCCGCACGACCTCAGGCGAGCTTTCATCGCGCCGCCGGGTTGAAGAGTGCATCCCGATGACGTCCTGCGGCCGCGAGGTGGCGCGGGCGCGAGGCGACGGCTGGCGGCAGCGAGGACGCGTGGTCGTCGCCAGGATCGCGCGGCTTGCAGATCTTGTCGGGCGTCGCGAAGAGCTGCTGCCGATCTCAGGTCCTCGGCAGGCGGCCTCCGAGGCGAGGTCGACGTCGGCAGAGAAACGTCGTACGAACCGGCCGGAAAGGTGATCAGGGCGGCGCGGCCTCGGCGGCCTCCCGCCTTCATCCGGCCGCTCGCTCGACAGAACGCTGGAGCGACGTGCCGGTGCGGGCGCTCGGCCTGCTGCGCCTTCTCGCTCCTCGCTGCGGGCCGCAGGCACCGACCTGGTAGCCGGCGCTTCGCGACCTCGGCGATCCCGGAGGCCGCGGGTCCCCGGGCCCGCGACACCCACCGAGGCGGACTGGTGCGCAGCGGGGCGGCGAGGGCGTCGGCCAGCGGCGTCAGCGCGTCCCAGCACCACCACGGAACTGCCCGGCGCTCTGTACGAGTAGAAGCCGCGCGGCCCGCCTTTGCGCCCGGTCAGGGCCCGCCTCTGCTGAGCTGCAACGAGGGATCGGGGCGCGTGCGAGCGGTCGTGCGACTCGGCGTGCATGGCGTCGAGGACCGGTGCGGGCCGTGTCGAGTGCCGATCCAGGTCACGAGAAGCCACGGGCACGAGCGGCCCCATGCGGCCCGCAGCCCAGCTTCATCGCGGCGTCGATGTCCTCGCGCGCGAGGCGTGCTTGGCCTCGCGTGTCCTGGCGGCGGCTGGTTCGGTAGCCGAGAGCAGGCTCGTGCGGCGACGGATCCGGGCCGGTCGCCGACCGCGACGGGCTCCTTGCCCAGCTCGATCGCGAGATCGGTGACGGCGGCGACGGCGGTCGGCGCGGTCAGCACGCTGGAGACTGACCTCGACGGAAAGCTTCATCGCCGGGGCCGGGTTGAAGAAGTGCAGTCCGAGGACGCGCTCGGCCGGCCGTGCCGAGTCGGCGGCGAGCCGGGTCACGGACGAACGCGTTGGTGCGCCGGTCGCGAGGACGGTCCCGGGCCGCACGGTGTCGCCCAGGGCTGCGGAAGATCTGCTGCCCGATCTCGCACGACTCAGGGGCGACCTCGGTCACGAGGTCCGCGTCGGCCGCGGCCTGCCTGCAGGTCCCGTGAACGTACGGAACCGGGCCAGCAGGTCCGGCCCGCTGCTGTTCGGTGAGGAGTGCTCGCGCGGCGCACCGCGCGCTCGTGCGCGCGCCTCCAGGGACGCGACGGCCTGCGCGGTGGCGACCTCGCTGATGTCGATGCCGATGACCTCGCGGCCGGCGCGGGCGAGCACTTCGGCGATGCCGGTGCCCATCGTGCCGAGGCCGACGACGGCGGCGGTGGTGAGAGAGGAAGCAGGCGACGACGACGGCGACGGGGACGGGGAGCGATCCATCCGACTCCAGGAGCGTGACGACCGAGGGCGCGCGCGACGCCAGGTATGCCGACGTGGGCCCGTGGCGTACGAATTGAGCGCGCTGCCGCTGATGGTGAATCGAGCCCGGCCCTGGCCGCAAGCCGTCGATACTGGACCGACTGACACTCCGGGCGGCTGCGTCACCAGGCCACCGGGAGCGCTGTGCTGCGGAGTATGTCCCGCTCACCTGAGCTGACCGCCGGGTAACGAGCGCGCCAGCCCTTGTCGTTGGCCAGTCTCTCTGTGATCTACGTCCGCCGCAGGCTACGGCGCGAATCTACCCTCGACGTCATGGACGAAGAGCGAACCGCGGTGACAGAGCGCATCCGGAAAGGAATCCGGCGGGACGCCACTACGCCTTCCGAAGCTCGCGAAGCGACGGACGACCGCGATGATCTGGCAGGCCGTGCTGACGGCGCCGGAACAGCCCCTGTGGGCCCGCGAAGTTGGCCGCGTACCGGCTCGGCCTGGCGGGGACCGCCGGGCCTTCGAGTCCCTCGTCGCTCCTCCTCAGCCACCGGGACGGCCCGGAGCGCTGCGGCGGCGGCCCGGGCCTGGCGCTGAACGACCCCCGGACCGCCCGTGCCGCGGCGGCCTGGCCACGAGCTGAGCTGCTGTCGCGGCCGCCCTCCACCGGTCCGCCTGCTCCCGCCCGAAAGCTCCAGGGCGCCCGGATCGGCGCCGGCCCTGATCGAGACGCTGCGCCGCCGACTGGCACGACCCGTACCGCAGGTGGCTCTGCCTGCGTCCGGGGCCTCCGGCAGCCTCGCGGACCCCCCGCGCCCGCGAGGTCCTCACCTGGACGCGTGCGCCCACCCACGCCTCGCGGTGGCGGCCTCGGCGGCCCTGGCGGGAGCTGCCGGAAACCGTGAATGCGGATGTGGCGGGGCGAAGGTGCAGCGCGCGCTCCAGGGGCGCAGAGGAACTGCGACGAGCACTCCACGACGTGCCCGCACGCGGGAGCTACCGATGTGTCAGCGGCGAGAATCGGGACCCGGCAGGCCCGCGGGCGCGGCGCGTACAACTCGGCCTCGCCGGGCGGTAGGTCGCGGTCGCGGGACGGTCCAAATGGCAGGCCCAGCCGATCACCGATCCCGACCGCTCCGCGACCAGATCGCCGCCCCGACCGAACACTTCGCGCCGGCGCGCGGCGTCGAACCCACGCTTTCATCGCATCGAGGTACGTCTGCGGCATCAGTCCGGCGTACGCGAACTGCCGCCAGCGCGCGCCCGCACTTCGGCCACCGCGTCGCAGTCGTCGAGCGTCATCGGCCGGATCAGCAGCGGCGCCGCCGACGTCACCGCGGCACCACCGCGAACGCCTCGATCTCCATCAGGAACTCGGGGGCCCCACCAGGGGCCGCCACCTGGACCGCCGACGCCGCCGGCGCTGGGCCGGGTCGAGGAACTCGTCGCGGACCGTCGGACCGCGGGCATCCAGGCCATGTCCGTCGCTAGTACGTCAGCTTCACGACGTCGTCGAACCCGGCCCCGGCGGACGCGAGGCAGCGCCGCAGGTTCTCGAACACCTGGCGCGCCTGCGCGTACGGGTCGCCGCGGCCGACCAGCGCGCCCCTTCTCGTCGAGCGCGAGGCTGGCCGGACACGGCGATCAGCCGGCGTGCCCATGACCACGTGGGTGTACGCCGTGGCCGGTGCCGCAGCCGTCGGGCCGGTATGTGGGTGAGGTGAGTCGTCATGCGGTCATCCTCACCCACCCCCGTACCGCACGAGGGATCAGCCTGTACCCCAGGAGGCCGTGCAGCTCGGTGCCGTCGGAGGGACCCGTGGACGCCTTCGTCGTCAGCGGCTTCCGGGTCGGGCAGCTTGGCGCAGACCGCGTCGATCTCGCCACCGCTGCGCGGCGTCGCCGGACGCCAGATGGGCCGACAGGTACCGGGTCCAAACGGGCGTTGCCGCTGAGCGTGATGCCGTGGTTGCCGCCGCCCTGCTCGACGACCAGGCTCGAACCGCGCAGCAGCCGGTGGACCACGGCGCCGCCCTCGTACGAGGTCGCCGCGTCGTCGTGGCCCTGGAACAGCAGCACCGGCGGGACGGCGGAGTTGGCGACGTCCGTCGGGTGCAGGGACCTCGTCGGCCAGAACGCGCACGGCGCGTTGTACCGAGCGTTGTTCACGTGGAGAACGGCGCCTTCTCGTGCGCCCGCCAGTTGTCGTCGCGCCACTGGTTCCAGTCGCGCGGCCAGTGCGCGTCACGGCACTGGACGGCGGCGTAGACGCTGTACCCGTTGTCGCCGGCGTCGACCGCGGCGAAGGTCTCGTACGCCTCGACGAGCGGATCGGCGTCCCTTGTCGTTCACGTAGGCCGCGAACGCCTCGGCCAGGTGCGGCCAGTAGCCGTTGTAGTAGCCGCCGGGCAGGAACGTGTCCTCCAGTTCCGCGGCCCCGACCTTCTTCCCCGCGGGCTTCTTCGCGAGCGCGTCCCGCATCCGGTACCACGCGGCCTCGACCTTCGCGGGGTCCTTGCCGAGCCGGTACGTCGCGTCGTGCTTCGCCGCCCAGGCCAGGAACGCCTGGTGGCGGGCGTTGAAGGCGCAGTCCTGCCCCATGTTGTCCTGGTACCAGACGCCGGTCGGGTCGACGATCGAGTCCAGGACGAAGCGCCGCACCCGCTCGGGGAAGTACTTCGCGTAGACCGCGCCCAGGTACGTGCCGTAGGAGTAGCCGAAGTAGTTCAGCCGCTTCGCGCCGAGCGCCGCGCGGATCGCGTCCATGTCGCGGACCGCGCTGACCGTGTCGATGTACGGCAGGAGGTCCGCGTACTTGTCGGCGCAGCTCTGCGCGAACGCGGCCGCCCGCTTCAGGTTGGCGTCCTCGATCGCCCCGGAGGAGGGGACGCTCGGCGGGCGCACCGGCGTGAGAGTGGCCGGGCCTGCAGTCAAGGCGGGGCGGCTCGCGCCGACACCGCGCGGGTCGAAGCCGATCACGTCGTACTGCGCCGCGACCTTCGCCGGCAGGCTCGACGCGACGAGCGGCGAGGTGAGCCCGCTGCCGCCAGGGCCGCCGGGGTTCACCAGGAGCGGGCCCTGGGACGTCTTCGCCGTGTGCGGGACGCGGGAGGGGGCGAGCGTGATCTGCCGGCCGTGCGGTGCGGCGTGGTCGAGCGGCACTTTCAGCGACCCGCACTGCAGCGTCGGGTAGTCCTTCGTGCCGCACTTCTTCCAGGGAAACGGCCGTGTGCGCGGCCGGGCGGGCGCCGGCCCGGCGTCGGCGCCCACGGCCGGGGCGGTCACGACGGTGCCTGCGGCCAGGGCGGCGATGCCGCACAGGGCTACGGCGCGTTTCTTCATGAGGCCTCCCAGGACGGAGGGGGGTTCGGGGCCGTGAGTCCACGGCCCCCGGCCGCATCGTCCCCGAGCTGCGCGGAAGAATCCGTTCTGCCGGAAGTTGACCCGATTGTGCGCAACGGCCGTTCAGAGCAGGGACAGCTGGGTCGGCCCAGGTTCGGCCGGCTCGGGGGCGGCCGCCCGGACCCGGCGCGCGCGCCCCGCCCGGGAGGGCCCGATCCCGAACTCCTCGGCCAGCTCGTGCACCTGCCGGGTCACCCGCCGCTGGTACCACTTCGGGGCGTAGGCGCCCTCCGCGTACAGCCGCTCGTAGCGCCGCACCAGATACGGGTGGTGCCGGCCGAGCCACGTCATGGGAACCACTCGCGGGCCCCCGGCGCGCAGGTGCAGCACCAGCGGTGTCACCGACGTCGCGCCGGCCCTGGCCACCGCCCGCACCGTGGCCCGCAGCTGGTCCGGGTGGTCGCCGAGGAACGGGATCACCGGCGCCATCAGGACCCCGCAGCCGATCCCCGCGTCGGTCAGCGCCCGGACGACGTCGAGCCGCCGCTCGGGCGCGAGGTGCCCGGCTCGACGGTGCGCCCCAGCTCCTGGTCCACAGAAGCCGACCGAGACCGAGATGCCGACGTCCGTCACGTCGGCCGCCTGGCGCAGCAGCAGCAGGTCGCGCAGGATCAGCGTGCCCTTCGTCAGGATGCTGAACGGGTTCGCGTGCGTCGCGCAGCGCATCGATGATGCCGGGCATCAACCGGTAGCGCCCCTCGGCCCGTTGCGTAGCAGTCCACGTTCGTGCCCATCGCGATGTGGTCGCCGTGCCAGCGGCGCGAGGCGAGGTGGCCGCGCAGCAGCTGCGGCGCGTTCACCTTCACCACGATCTGGCTGTCGAAGCCGAGGCCCGTGTCGAGGTCGAGGTAGCTGTGGGTGTTGCGGGCGAAGCAGTAGACGCACGCGTGGGTGCAGCCCCGGTACGGGTTGACGGTCCACTCAGAACGGCATCCGGGACGCAGGCACCCGGTTCACGATCGACCGGGCCCGATCTCGTGGAACGTCACCCGGCGAACTCAGGGGGTGTCGACGGTGCGGCGGACCGACCGCGTCCGCGCCGAACAGCGCGGCGTCAGGCGCCCGGCCGTGGTCGGCCCTGTCGTCCGTGGGACCCCGTCGGGTCCGTGAGGTTCTCCCAGCGCATGACGCCTCCTCGGTAGCACTGGCCACACAATAGAACACATGTTCCTTGATCGTGCGGGCCGTCCGGTGATGCCCGCCAGGACCCGGATTTGTGGCAGGTACGGGGGTGGTTGGCTTTGGCGAGCCCCTGAGGAACCAAGTGCTGGAGGAAGAGTCATGGCGCAGGTCGAGGCCACCACGGAACGGGTCGTCGCCGCGAAGCCGGACGACGTGTTCGACGCCCTCGCCGACTACAACGGCACACGCGAGAAGCTGCTCCCCGAGCACTTCAGCGAGTACGAGGTCCGCGGGGCGGCGACGGCGAGGGCACCCTCGTCCACTGGAAGCTCCAGGCGACCAGCAAGCGCATCCGCGACTGCCTGCTCGAGGTGAGGCGGAGCCGACCGACAGCGAGCTCGTCGAGAAGGGACCGCAACTCCTCGATGGTGACGACGTGGCGGGTGACCCCGGCGGGCGACGGTCGGTCAGGTCGTCGTCACGACCGTGTGGGAAACGGCGCGGGCGGCATCGGCGGCTTCTTCGAGAAGACCTTCGCGCCGAAGGGGCTCGGCCGCATCTACGACGCCGTCCTCGCCAAGCTGGCCACCGAGGTCGAGAAGTGACCGCGTGGAACCGGACACGCGCACACTGATCTGCCGCTCACCGTTTCGAGTGGCTTTTTCGTTTCGCGCCGGTTGTACGCCGTAGGGGCTCCGACCGGCGCGTTCGTCGACGAAACCCGTCTCGAACAGCGAATCGTCGCGCTTGCCCCCGTTGTCGCGCAATGCGAGAAATGGGCGGCGCAAGGGGCGACGAGGGAGCTGCAGGTGGGCACGACGACGCTGGTGACCGGGGTCGGTCGGGGGCCGGTGACGGCCCCCGTGCCGGAACCGGCCACCCCGACCGGGCCCCGACGGCCCGCCGCGCCACCGCAGTTGCCCGGCGACGGACTCCAGTCCGCGGCGGGTCCGGATGGTCTTCGTCGGTCTGATGCTCGCGCTGCTGCTCGCGGCGCTGGAGCAGATGATCGTCGCCACCGCGCTGCCGAAGATCGTCGGCGAGCTGCACGGTCTCGACAAAGATGTCCTGGGCGATCACCGCCTACCTCCCTGACGTCCACCATCGGCCTGCCGATCTACGGCAAAAGCTCGGTGACCTCTTCGGCCGCAAGGGCGTCTTCCAGTTCGCGATCGTCGTCTGTCATCGGCTCCGCGCTCGCGGGCCGGGCGCAGAGCATGGACCAGCTCATCGCGTTCCGCGCCGTCCAGGGCGTCGGCGCGGGCGGCCTCATGATCGGCGTGCAGGCGATCATCGGCGACATCGTGCCGCCCGCGAACGCGGCCGCTACATGGGCCTGATCGGCGCCGCGTTCGGCCTCGCGTCGGTCGCGGGCCCGCTGCTCGGCGGCTACTTCACCGACCACCTCTCGTGGCGCTGGTGCTTCTACTTCAACGTGCCGTTCGGCCTGCTCACCCTCGCGGTCACCGCCGTCGTCCTCAAGCTCCCCTAAGCCGCAGAAGAAGGCCCGACTCGACGTCCTGGGCGCCCTGTTGCTCGCCGCGGCCTCCACCTGCCTGGTCCTGCTGACCAGTTGGGGCGGCACCGAGTACGAGTGGGGCGACCGCGTCATCATCGGGCTCGCCGCCGGAGCCGTCGTCTCGGCCGCGCTGTTCGTCCTCGCCGAGAAGCACGCCGCCGAACCGATCATCCTGCTGCGGCTGTTCCGCGACTCCGTCTTCAACCTCAGCGGCCTGGTCGGCATGGTCGTCGGCGTCGCGCTGTTCGGCGCGGCCAGCTATCTGCCGACGTTCCTGCAGATGGTCGGCGGCGCCTCGGCCACCGAGTCGGGCCTCCTGATGCTCCCGATGATGGGCGGCGTCGTCGGCGCGTCGATCGTCTCCGGACAGCTCATCAGCCACACCGGCCGCTACAAGCTCTACCCGATCCTCGGCGGCGCCCTGTCCACGCTCGGGATGTACCTCCTGTCCCGCCTCGAAGTGGACACCCCGCGCCTCGAGTACAGCGTCTACATGGCGGTGCTCGGCGCCGGCATCGGCCTGATCATGCCGGTGCTCGTGCTCGCCGTGCAGAACTCCGTGCGCGCCGCCGACCTCGGCACCGCCACCAGCGCCAACAACTACTTCCGGCAGATCGGCGGCAGCGTCGGCGCCGCGATCTTCGGCACCCTCTTCGCCGACCGGCTCGCCGACTCCCTCGCGGACCGGCTGCCGACCGGCGGCGAGCTGCCCGGACGCCGAGTCGATCACCCCGCAGCTCGTGCACGCGATGCCCGAGGCCCTGCGCGCCCCCGTACATCGAGGCGTACGCCGACGCGATGCCCCCGCATCTTCCTCTACTTGGTGCCGGTCCTGGTCCTGGGCCTGCTCGCCTTCTTCTCAGCGAGACCCCCTCTTGTCCAGCGCCGCCCCCTTCCTCGCCCTCGTCCCCGGCCGAGCACCCCGTCGTCCCGCAGCAGGAGCGGGGTGTCCTACGCCGCCGGAGTCCCGGTCTGCGGAACGGTGCAGCACTCCGACGGGACCGCCGTACCGCGTGCCGCGCTCACCCTGATCGAGCGTCGGCGGCACCCAGATCGGGCGCGGCGCCAGCGGCGAGGACGGCCGGTACGCCCTGTCGACGCCCGGCACCGGTTCGTACGTAGCTGATCGCGGCGGCCGGCGGGCACCAGCCGCAGGCCGTCACGGTGACCGTCGGCGAGCGGCCCGTCGAGCTGGACGTGGTGCTCGGCGGCGCGGGCCGGCTCGCCGGCTGCGTGCTGACCGCCGACGGAGCTCCCGTACGGGAGGCGACCGTCACGCTGACGAACGTGCACGGCGAGGTCGTCGCCACCACCCGCAGCGGACGCGAGGGCGGCTACGTCATCACCGAGCTGGTGGCGGGCGAGTACACCCTCGCGGCGAGCGCCCCCTGCGTCCCCGCCCCGCCGCGCTCCCGGTGACCGTGATGGCCTCCCGGGAGACCCGCCAGGACGTGGAGCTGGCGGGTGGCGCGGTGCTGCGGGGGACGGTGCGGGCCAGTGGCGGGCGGCCCGTGGAGGAGGCCCGGGTCTACCCTGCTCGACGCCGCGGGCAACGTCGTGGACACGCTGACCACGGGCCCCGACGGCACGTTCCGGTTCGTCGACCTGTCGTCGGGCGAGTACACGGTCATCGCGGCGGGCTACCTCCGGTCGCGACCGTGCTCCAGGTCGCGGGAGGCGGCCGTACGGAACGCGACCTCCAGCTGGGCCACGAGGACTAGCCCCGCGCCCTTACGGGGGCTCGCCCAATTCATGGGTAAGCGCCTCTCCGTTGAGCGGCGGAGCCGTACCGTGGAAGAGAGGTGGCGCGCGTCCCCCCGGCGCGCCGGGAGGGAAGGAGCGCGGTGATGCACGGCACCGGTCGACCCCCGCAGGCCCGCGTTCCGCTGGCGGTCGTCGTGATCGATCAGGCGGGCCGCGTCTCGCACTGGGCACCGGCGCCCGCCGGCTCTTCGGCCCGGCCAGGGACGAGGCGGTGGGCCGCCCGCGACCGACCTGATGCCCGTGTCCGGCGCGCTGCCGGACGTGCGTGAGCCCACCGACCTGCCGCGCGCGGCGCGTTCGACCTCGCGGGACACGATCTGGAGGAGTCGCTCGGCGGACACACCTCCTACCCGGCGGCGGGCCGCGCCAGGCTCGACACCAGCGCGGGGCCGCGGAACCGGATCGACGTGCTGTGGTGGGCGTACCCGCTGGTGGGCCCCGGCCCCGAGCGGATGCTGGTGCTCGCCGCCGACGCCGAGCGGCTCAGCGGGGACGGCGGCGACAGGGAGACAGTGGTGTCAGCGGGGACCGGGAGCGCATCGCCCCCGGTTTCGCCCTGCACACCGACTTCCCTGGCCGCCGACGAGCTGGCCCCGCGGCCTGCCCGAGATCCTGCCGAGCATGAGCGTCGGCGAGAGCGCCCGGATCGTCTCCCAGGTGCTCGAACTCTCGGCTATCCCGTACTGGAGTTCAGCCAGCACGACCGGGTCCCCGTCACCGCGGACTGGGGCGTCTCGCGGCGCACCGAGCGCCAGGAGCGGCGGGCCGCGGCGGCCCGGGCGGCGGCGACGGGAGTGCCCTCGCCGCGCGCACCGCTCGACGACACGGCCGAGGACATCGAGTACGCGGCGGTGCGCGAGCGGCTCGAATTCTCAACGAGGTGAGCGGGCGCATCGGTTCGTCCCCTCGATCTGGCGCGGACCGTCTTCGAGGTCAGCCGGGCCGTCGTGCCCCGCTTCACCGACGTCGCCGGCACGTACCTGCGCGAACAGGTCGTCGCGGGCGAAGGGTTCCCGGAGGGCCTCGCCGGACGCCACGACCATGTGGCACCGCGTCGCCCTGGAGCACACCGACGAACCGGGGCGCTGGGACGACGTGGTGCCCGTCGGCGAGTCGATGCCGTTCCCGGTGCACACCCCGTTCTTCCAGTGCATGACGAGCGGCGACCCGGTGCTCGTGCCGTACATCTCGGAAGAGATGGGCAACGCGATCGCGTCGCAGTTCGAGAAGCGCGACATCCGGCCGCTGATCACGCACCGCTCGATGCTCGTCGTCCCGCTCAAGGCGCGCAACGTCGTCCTCGGGTTCATGATCCTGCTCCGCCACCAGGAGCGGCCCGTCTTCAACGACATGGACCGCGTCACCGGGAGCCGAACTCGCCGCGCGCGCCGGGCTCGTGCTCGACAACGCGCGCATGTACATCGTACCAGGAGTCCGTCGCCGAGACGCTCCAGGACAGCATGCTGCCGCACATCGAACCGCACATGCCGGGCTGTGACATCGCCACCCGCTATCTGCCCGGCACGCTGCTCGGCCGGGTCGGCGGCGACTGGTTCGACGCCGTCAAACTGCCCGGCGCCAGGGCCGCGCTCGTCGTCGGCGACGTGATGGGCCACGGCCTCAACTCGGCCGCGATGATGGGGCAGTTGCGCACCGCCGTGCAGACGATGGCCGCCCTCGATCTGCCCCCGGCCCAACTCCTGCGCAACCTCGACGACTTGGCGCAGCGGCTCGGCGACACCTATCTCGCGACGTGCCTGTACGCGGTCTACGACCCGATCGTCGGCGAGCTGCACCTGGCCAACGCGGGGCACATCCTGCCGGTGATCGTGCGGGCCGCCGACGGCCGCAGCGAAGCTCCTCGAACTGCCGACGGGCGCGCCCATCGGCGTCGGCGGAGTGCCCTTCGAGGCCGCACGGGTCCCGGTCGCGCCCGGCGACCGCCTGGTGACGTGCACCGACGGCCTGGTGGAGGTGCGCGGCGAGGACATCGGCGTGGGCCTCGCCACGCTCTGCGAGTCCGCCGCCCACCCTGCCGCCTCCATGGACGACGCCTGCGACACCATCATCCGGTCGCTCGGCGCGCGCGGCGGGCGCAAAGGACGACGTGGCCCTGCTGCTGGTCCGGATGGCCGGGATCGAGAGCGGGGACGTCGCGCACTGGGAGCTCGCGCCGGACCCGTCCGAGGTGCCGCGGGCCCGTGAGCTGGTCCGTGAACAGCTCCTGGAATGGGGCCTGCTGAGCATCGAACGGACGGCGGAGCTGATCGTGAGCGAGCTGGTCACGAACGCCGTGCGGCATGCCCGCGGCGGCCCGGTCCGGCTGCGCCTGGTGCGCTCGGGCACACTGCTGTGCGAGGTCGAGGACGCCGACCACACGCTGCCGAGCCTGCTCGGCGCGGGCCCGGGCGTGGAGTTCGGACGCGGCCTGCGCGTGGTGGCGCACCTGGCGCGCGAATGGGGCACGAGCCGTACGGCGACCGGCAAGACGGTGTGGTTCGAGCTGACGGCCCCGACGGCGCGGCTGACGCGCGGCCGACCGGCGCACACCTCTCGAACGGCGGGTGAAGGTGTGTGCGCGCGACTTGTGGGGGCGGGCTCCGAGCGGTAGACCGAGCTGACGCTCCGTCGAGTCCGCCGCCGTGCTCCCCGAGGTCCCATGAGCGTGACCGAGCGCTACAGGAAGGCGTGGGAGGGCTTCTGGGAGGACGCCCCCGAGGAGCCGGGCGGCGTCTTCTGGGACGCCGAGCCCGCCCTCACCGCGGGACTCCACCTGGCCCCTCTTCGAACCGGAGTTGGCGGCCGCCGGACTGCCCCTCGTGGACCTGGGATGCGGCAACAGGGACGCAGACCCGGTTCCTCGCCGACCGCTACCCGAAGGTCGTCGGCGCCGACCTGTCCGCCGCCGCCCTCGATCGGGCCCGCCGCGCCGACCCCGCCGAACAGGCCGACTACCGGCAGATCGACGCGACCGACGCCGGTCAGGTCGGACCGATGCACGCCGAGCTGGGCGACGTGAACGTGTACGTACGCGGCGTGCTGCACCAGTGCGAGCCCGCCGACCGGCAGGCCCTGATCGACGCGGTCGCGGCGCTCGTCGGCGACCGCGGCCGCGCCTTCGTCGTCGAACTGTCGGAGCGCGCCCGGCCGGTCCTCCAGGAGCCTCGCCAGGAACCCGGCGGGGCCGCCGCCCAAGCTCGCCCCCTGTCTTCGCGCACGGCATCGCGCCCGGCGAGGTCTCCGACGCCGCCGTGCGCGACTACGTCACCGAGGCGGGCCTGGAGGTGTTCGCCTCGGGCGAGCTGCCGCTGACCACGACCGAGTTCACCGCCGACGGCAGCCGGATCGAGCTGCCGTCCACCTGGCTCGTGGTGGGACGGGCCGCCTGACACCGGGACGCGCGCCCGGCGCCGGTGCGGCCCGCACCGCGCTGACGAGCGGGAACTGCGCCTTACGAGTGTGACATTGGTCTATGCCACTGAGAGTTATCCACAGGCCTGGTGAGGTGTGCCCGGATCCGCGTACGGTTCTGGCCATGAAGATCCTCATCAGTGCCGACATGGAGGGCGCCACGGGTGTCACCTGGCCGGCGGACGTCCTGCCGGGCACACCGCAGTGGGAGCGCTGCCGGTCGATGTTCACCTCGGACGTGAACGCGGCGGTGCTCGGCTTCTTCGACGGCGGCGCCGACGAGGTGCTCGTCAACGAGGCGCACTGGACGATGCGCAACCCTGCTCCTGGAGCAGCTCGACGACCGCGTGGAGATGCTCACCGGACGCCACAAGGCGCTCTCCATGGTGGAGGGCGTCCAGCACGGTGACGTCGACGGCATCGCGTTCATCGGCTACCACGCGGGCGCCGGCATGGAGGGCGTCCTCGCGCACACGTACCTGGCTAACCAGATCACGGGCGTCTGGGTGAACGACGTCCGCGCCAGCGAGGGCCTGCTGAACGCCCACGTGGTGGCGGAGTACGGCGTCCCCGTCGTCCTCGTCACCGGCGACGACCACGCCTGCGACGACGCCCTCGGCTATGCGCCGGAGGCCCGCAAGGTCGCCGTCAGGACCATGTCTCCCGGTACGCGGCCGTCTGCCGCACCCCCCGCCCGCACCGCCGCCGACATCCGGGCCGCGGCCAAGGACGCCGCGTCGATCGCGGTGCGCCACGAGCCGGTCCGCGGCGGCCCGTTCACGGTGGAGGTCGAGTTCGACGCCGAGCACCTCGCCATGGCGTCCACCGTCGTCCCCGGAGTGCGCCGGACCGGCGAGCGCAGGATCTCTTACACGCACGAGACCATGTACGAAGGCATCCGCACCTTCAAGGCGGTCACCACGATCGCCTCGGCCGCGGTGGAGGAACAGTATGGCTGACGCATTTTCCGGGACCGTGGACCAGCAGGCGCTCGACGAGGTCGTGACGTTCACCTCCGAGCTGATCCGGATCGACACCACGAACCGGGGCGGCGGCGACTGCAGCGAGCGGCCCGCCGCCGAGTACGCGGCGGAGCTGCTCGCCGGCGCGGGCCTTGAGCCGACGATCCTGGAGCGCACCCCGGCCGGGGGCAACGTGGTGGCCCGCATCGAGGGCACCGACCCGTCCGCCGACGCCCTCCTGGTCCACGGCCACCTGGACGTGGTGCCGGCCGAGGCCGCCGACTGGAGCGTGCACCCGTTCTCCGGCGAGGTCCGCGACGGCGTCGTCTGGGGGCCGGGGCGCCGTCGACATGAAGAACATGGACGCGATGATCCTCGCGACCGTACGGCGAGTGGGCCCGCGTCGGGTACCGGCCGCGGCGCGACATCGTCATCGCGTTCACCGCCGACGAGGAGGCCAGCGCCGAGGACGGCTCGGGCTTCCTCGCCGACCGGCACGCCGGCCTCTTCGAGGGCTGCACCGAAGGCATCAGCGAGTCCGGCGCTCTTCACCTTCCACGACGGCAGCGGCAAGCAGCTGTACCCGATCGCGGCGGGGAGCGCGGCACCGGCTGGCTGAAGCTCACCGCGCGCGGCAAGGCGGGCCACGGCTCCAAGGTGAACCGGGCGAACGCGGTGCAGCCGGCTGGCCGCCTCCGTCGCCCGCATCGGCGAGCACGAGTGGCCGCTGCGCCTCACGCCCACGGTCCGCGCCGCCCTGTCCGAGATGGCGGCCGTCTACGGCATCGAGGCCGACGTGGACGCGCCGGACCCTCGACGTCGACGCACTGCTCGGCCGGCTCGGGTCCGGCCGCCGACCTCGTCGCGCCGACCGTGCGCAACAGCAGCAGCGCGACGATGCTGTCCGCCGGCTACAAGATCAACGTGATGCGCCGGGCGAGCCGTCGCGCGTCGACGGCCGCTGCTGCCGGGACCGAGGACCGAGTTCAGGGCCACCCTCGACGCCCTCACCGGACCGGACGTCGACTGGGAGTACGAGCACCGGGAGGTCGCCCTCCAGGCGCCGGTCGACCTCGCCCACGTTCGCGCGGGATGCGGGCGGCCGTCGAGGGGTTCGCGCCCGAGGGGCACGTCGTGCCGTACTGCATGTCGCGGCGGCACGGACGCCAAGCAGTTCTCCCGCCTCGGCATCACGGGCTACGGCTTCGCGCCGCTCAAGCTCCCGAGGGCTTCGACTACCAGGCGCTCTTCCACGGTGTGGACGAGCGGGTGCCGGTGGAGGCGCTGCACTTCGGCGTGCGGGTCCTCGACCGCTTCCTGCGCACGGCATAGCGACACGGCGAGCACGGCGACGGACTAGGAAAACATGGCGGACGCGAAGACACATGGGGGCCTCGGAACAAATGGGGGCGGGGACATGGTGCACACACCAGGCATACGGAGTCCTGGCCGTCGCCGATCGACGCCGCACTGGCCGCGGCGCACGACGGACAGCCCGAGTACGTCGGCTTCGTCGGCGACGAGGCGTGGTGGACCGACGCCGCGGCCCACCGAGGCGGGCCGCCGCGTCGCTGGTCCGGCGCCGCCCGGACGGCACGGAGCAGTCGGTGCTGCCCGCGCCGTGGAACGTCCGCAGCCGCGTCATCGAAGTACGGCGGCCGCCCCTGGGCCGGTGCCGAGCGCATCGAGGGCCGCCTCTGTCGTCTTCGTGAACTTCGCGACCAGCGCCGTACGCGTGACGAGCCCGCGGAGACCCCGCGGGCACCGCGCCCGCTCACCCCCGTCTCGCCGGTCGGCGGCGGCCTGCGCTGGGCCGACCCGCAGCGCCGGACCGGGGCGAGGTCTGGTGCGTCTGGAGGAGTTCACCGGCGAAGCCCGGCGACGGCGCCGTGGTCGCCGCCGTCCCGCTCGACGGCTCGGGCCGCCGAAGCGCGCGACGCCGTGCGGGAACTGACCGACGGCGCGCACCGGTTCGTGACCGGGCCCGGCTCCGCGCCCGGACGGACGGCGCGCCGCCTGGATCGCCTGGGACCACACTCGCTGATGCCGTGGGACGGCACCGAGCTGCTGCTCGCCGAGGTCCGCGCGGACGGCGTGCTCGGCCCCCGCGCAGACCGTCGCAGGGCGGGCCCGAAGAATCCGTCTGCCAGGTCAGAGTCGGGCCCCCGACAGGACCCTCCTGTACTCCGGTGACGCGAGCGGCTGGTGGAACCTTGCCGGCTCGACGTGCGCGGCGGCTGGGAGAATTGCCGCCCGCCGACGCTGCCGCCCGGCGCGGCGCGGACGTCCGCACCGGCTCCCGCGTCCGTGCCCACCACGCCGCAGGGCGCCCTCGCCAGCACGCGCGCCGCGGCTCGCCGCTGTGCCCGCGCGACGAGGAGTTCGGCGGGCCGCTGTGGAAGCGGCCTGAGCTGGTTCAAGCCGCTGGACGGGCGGACTCGTCGCCGTCGTCGCACGGCGTCGGCGCCAACGCTCGCTCGAGCATCCTCGGGCGGAGACCGAGCGAGCTCGTCGGCGCGGCTGACATGGACCGCGTGGGGCCACGCCGGACGCGGTGCACGGCGCCCGCGTCGTCGGCGTCGCCGCCAGCCCCGCGCAGCTCGGCTACCGAGTCGTCGAGCTCGACACCGGCACCGGGCCGCGCGCGCGATCATCGGCGCCGCCCACGACCGACCCCGTCGACCCCGCCTACTACCCCGAGCAGATCCGCACCTTCACGGGCCCGACGGGCCGCGACGTCCACGCCCACATCTACCCGCCGCACAACGACCGCGTCGCCCCCGACGACGGAAGACTCCCGCCGTATCGTCACGTGTGGGCGCACGGCGGCCCCACCGGCCACGCACTCGTCCTCGACCTGGAGATCGCCTACTTCACCTCCCGCGGCATCGGCGTCGCCGGGTCAGCTACGGCGGCTCCACCGGCTACACGGCCGGGAGTACCGCGCGGCTGCCGCGAGCAGTGGGCGTCGTCAGGCGTCGAGGACTCGCGCCGCCGACGCGCGCGCCCTCGCCGCCGAGGCACCGCCGGCGACCGCCTCGCCGTCGCGCGGCGGCGGCGCCGGCGGCTGGACCAGCGGCGCCTCCCTCGCGCCACCACCGGCGTCTACGCCTGCGGCACCATCAAACTACCCGATCCGTGGTCTGGACCTCACCGGCTGGAGCCGCGGCGAGACCCACGACTTCGAGTCACGCTACCTGGAGACGCTCGTCGGCCCGCGCGCCGGGTGCCCGCCCGCTACCGCGGGCCGCTCGCGCGCCCAGCGCCGACCGGCTCGCGCTTCCCTGCTCCTCCAGGGCCTCCGACGACGTGATCTGCCCGCCCGCCCAGTAGCCGAGCGCTCCTCGCAGGTGGAGCGCGAGGGCCGGCGAGCGTGCCGCACGCCTACCTCCGCCTTCGAGTGCGAGGGCCACGGCTTCCGCCGCGCCGGCACCGTCGTGCCGCGCGCACTGGAGGCCGAACTGTCTAGCTGCGTCGCGTTCGGCCTCCATCCGGATCGGACGTGCCGCTGCGCTGGAGCTCACCAAGTGACGGCCGGCCCCTCGCCCCGCTGCCCGCCGCCCGGCTGCGTGCCCGGCGCCCGCGTCGCCGTCGTCGCGAGCGGGCCGGTCCCCGCCGACCGGCTGCAGACCGGGCTCGACATCCTGCAGCGGCTGGGACCTCGAGCACGCGCCCGCGGCGCACGTCCGTCGACCGTCCACCCCGGGCCCGGCTACCTCGCGGGCACCGACGCCGTACCGGGCCCGCCGACCTCCAGCGCGGCCTGGTGCGACCCGGACGACCGACGCGGTGATCTGCGCCCGCGGCGGCTGCGCGCGCCCAGCGGATGGTCGACCTGCTCGACTGGGACGCGATGCGCGCGGCGCGCCCCAAAGGTCTTCGTCGGTGCAGCGACGCCCACCCGCCCTGCACGGGCGTTCGCCCTGCGCCTCGGGCTCGCCACCTGCACGGCCCGATGGCCGGCGCGTTCGACTTCCTCAAGAACGCCCGTTGAAGGGGCCCAGGGGCCACGCCGAGCCGAACCGTGCGGACGATCGCCGCGCCCGAGGGGCCGGGTCTGGTGCCCCGGCACCGCGCGCGGCGTCACCGCTCGCGCAGGTGCCTCTCGCTGCTCGCGTCGATGGCCTACGGGCACGCCGTTCGCCCGGCGGTCCGGCATGCGGGGCGGGCTTCTGCTGTGCCTGGAAGGGACGTGGGCGAGGAGTCGTACCGGCTCGACCGCTATCTGACCAGCTTCCACGCGGGCCGGGTGGTTCGACGAGGGTGGCCGGGGTGCTGCTCGGCTCCTGGGCGGAGTGCGACGATCCCGGACCTGCCGGCGTTGCTCTCCCGACCGGCTGCAGACTGAGCTCGGGGTGCCGGTGATCGACGCGTTCGGCTTCGGGCACGGGGACGGGGGCGCTGACCGATGCCGTTCGGGATCGAGGAGCGAAGCTGGACACGACGGCCGGGACGCTGACGCTGGCGGTGCCTGCACTGGCCTGAAGAAGGGTCTGAGAGGGCTGGCGCCTGAAGGGCGGCGGTCGGGCGCCGGGCCGACGGGCCATGCTCGCTGCCTCGCGGGAGCGGCGTCGACGGTCGGCGCACGCGATTCAGGCGTAGTGGTCCTCCGTTCTCCAGCATGCCCCGCGAATAGCTCATCGAGTGCCGCGTACTTCTCGTCGCCGAGAAAGTACGCGCCGCTGCTGGTGCAGGTAAGAAGAACCGGCCGGACTCGTCGGAGGACCGTCCCCCGTCGTAGGTGTCGTGCGCGACGGGAAGAGCTTCGTCCCCAGTCCGTCGGCGAGTTCCTGGACGTCCTCCGCGGCGCCCCCCGGTACATGAGGCGCGGGGCGAACTCCCGCACCCGGTCGTCGGTGGAGGCGTGCCGGAGGCGCCACGAGACCATTGACGATGCTCGCGCAGGAACGCGAGCGAGGCTCGACGGTCCCGAGACGGCCACCGTCGGCGCGGAAGTCCGCCAGGACGCCCGCCACCTCGGCGCGGCTAGGGCCCCCTGTCTCCCAAGATCCATACCTTTACGACGCGGCACGCGCTCTCGCCGCACCGGGCGCAAGGCTGGCTACGGTCCAGTACGAGCCTTTGGGCGGCACGCCGAGAGCACGCGCTATGCGCCAGCGAAGCCGCCCTTTCGGGCGGACGGAGGGATCTGGAGACGGGCCTCGGTCGTCACACCGGCGCCCCGGGTGCCACCCGGCAGCCGACAGCCAGGCATCCACCGCCGCGACTTCAGCACGGGCACGCTTTCCTGTCCCCTCCTCGTCCCCTCCTGCCGCCGTCGTTCACTCTTTCCCTTCCTCGGTCCCAGGGCCGTGACGCCGACGGGCGGCAGGGTCCCAGTGGCGGAGCGGAGTGCAACTCGGCACGGTACGTGCCGTTCGCCCCGGCCGCCCCTCCACGGAATATCCCCACGCACCCCCATTGACCCTCGACTGACACGCGTCACACCATGACTC
>NZ_JASERH010000124.1:0-83621 GCF_030766975.1 Streptomyces sp. KL116D
CTGGATATGCGCTACGAATTGGTCATCTTCGACAATGACGGTGTTCTGGTCGACAGCGAGCCGATCTCCAATACGCTCCTGGCCGGCTATCTCACCGAGCTCGGGCACCCGACCTCGTACGAGGAGTCCCTGCGGGATTACATGGGCGCCGCCATGCACCGCGTACACGATCTCGTCCTGGAGCGGACCGGGCAGCGGCTTCCCGAGGACTTCGACGAGGTGTTTCACGGGCGGGTCTTCGCCGCTTTCGAGCGGGAGTTGGAGCCGGTCGCCGGTGTCGTGGAGGTGCTGGAGAAGCTGACCGCCGACGGGGTGCCGTACTGCGTGGGGTCGTCCGGGAGTCATGAGCGGATTCGGGTCGGGCACCGGAAGACCGGGCTCGACAAGTGGTTCGGGGACGGGCTCGTGTTCAGCTCGCAGGACGTGGGGCGGGGGAAGCCGGCGCCCGATCTGTTCCTGTACGCCGCGGAGCGGATGGGCGTGGCTCCGGAGAAGTGCGTGGTCGTCGAGGACAGTCCGCTCGGGGTGCAGGCAGCCGTCGCCGCCGGGATGGACGTGTACGGGTTCACGGCCATGACCCCGGCGGAGCGGCTCGTCGGGGTGAACGGGCTCTTCGCGGACATGCGCGAGCTGCCGCGGCTGCTGGCCTGAGGTCACGGTCGGTCCATGGTTTTGTGATCCATCTACCCACTGGTAGGGCGGGGCCATACGCTGTGCCGCCATGACCGATGGGATCGATGGCATATCAGGTGCGCTGCGGTGGGGGCGGAGATCGCTGGCGTTCAGCTTCTTCGCGCAGGGCGCGGCGTTCGCGCTGCTGGTGACGCGGATTCCCGCGATCCAGGACCAGTACGGGATATCGGACGGGCTGCTGCCCGTCTTCCTCGCCGCCGTGCCGATCCTCGCCGGCGTCGGCAGCGTGTGCACCGAACAGCTCGTGAAGCGGGTGCGGCCCAGCCGGGTGCTGCGGTGGTCGCAGCCCGTCGTGCTCCTGGCGCTGCTCGGGGTCGGCGCCGGGGACTCGTTGGTGGAGGCCGGGGTCGCGCTCGCCGCGTTCGGCTTTGCCGTGGGGGCGCTGGACGCCTCGATGAACATGCTCGGGGTGAGCCTGCAGAGGGCGTACGGGCGCAGCATCATGCTCGGGTTCCACGCCTCGTACAGCCTGGGCGGGATCGTGGGGGCGTCGCTGGCGTGGGTCGGGGCGCACTGGGACCTGTCGCTGTTCGTGTCCTATCTGCCGGTGTCCGTGGTGCTGCTGGTGCTGTGCCTGGTGGGGAGCCGGTGGTACGTCGACGGTGGAGGGGCCCAGGAGGCCGCAGAGGGCCAGGAGAGCGGTGCGCAGGAGGCGGGGCGGGTCGTCTTCAGGATGCTGTTGCCGCTGTGCCTGGTGATGTCCTTCGCGTACATCGGTGACTCGACGGTCTCCAACTGGAGCGCCAAGTACCTGCAGGACGTGCTGGGGAGCTCGGAGCAGCTGTCGACCGTCCCGTACAACGTCTACATGGTCATGACGCTCGTCGGGCGGGCGATGGGCGACGTGGGAGTGCGGCGGTTCGGGGCGGTGCTGGTGGTGCGGCTGGGGGCCGTGGTGGCGGCTGCCGGGTTCGGTGTGGTGGCCGTGGCGCCGGGGCCCTGGGTGGGGATGCTCGGGTTCACTCTGCTGGGGCTCGGGTTGTGTGTGATCGTGCCGCAGACCTTCGCCGCCGCCGGGCGGATGTTCCCCGGGGCGTCCGATGCCGCCGTGGCGCGGCTCAATATCTTCAACTACGTGGGTTTTCTGGTGGGTTCGCCGCTCGTGGGCGCTCTGGGGGATGCGTGGAGTTATCGCGGGGCGATGCTGGTGCCGATGGCGCTTGTCCTGGTGACACTCGTGTACGCCCCTTCTTTCGGCGGCGGGGCGGGCCGATACGGTGGCGGGCATGAGCGGCCGCGCGCAGTTGATGTGGGACCCGGCGGTAGCGGGGTATGACTTCGGACCCGGGCACCCGATGGATCCGGTCAGACTGGAGCTGACCCGGGGCCTGGTGGATGCCTTCGGGCTCGACCGGGACGTGGACGTCGTCGCGGCCAAGCGGGCCGGCGACTCGACGCTGCGGCTCGTGCACCGCGAGGACTACGTGGAGGCGGTCAAGGCCGCGTCCGCGGATCCGGCGGCGGCCGACCAGGCGTACGGGCTCGGGACCGTCGACGATCCGGCCTTCGCCGGGATGCACGAGGTGTCCGCGCTGATCGCGGGCCAGTCGGTGGGGGCCGCCGAGGCCGTGTGGCGCGGTGAGGCCCTGCACGCGGTGAACTTCGCGGGCGGGCTGCACCACGCGATGCCGGGCGCCGCCTCCGGGTTCTGCGTGTACAACGACGCGGCGCTGGCGATCGCCCGGCTGCTGGAGCTCGGCGCGGAGCGCGTCGCGTACGTGGACGTCGACGTGCACCACGGGGACGGTGTGCAGGCCGCGTTCTGGGAGGACCCGCGGGTCCTGACGATCTCGCTGCACGAGCATCCCAGGACCCTGTTCCCGCAGACCGGATGGCCGGAGGAGACCGGGGCCGCCGGGCCCGCCGAGGGGACGGCCGTGAACGTCGCCCTGCCGGCCGGGACCGGGGACGCCGGCTGGGTGCGGGCGTTCCACGCCGTGGTGCCGGAGCTGCTCGCGGAGTTCCGGCCGCAGGTCCTCGTGACCCAGCACGGGGCGGACACCCACTTCGAGGACCCGCTCGCGCACCTGGCGGTCTCGCTGGACGCGCAGCGCGCGGTGCAGGTGGCCTGTCACGAGCTCGCGCACGCGTACGCGGACGGCCGGTGGGTCGCGCTGGGCGGCGGCGGATACGCCGTGGTCGATGTGGTGCCGCGGTCGTGGACGCATCTGGTGGGCATCGCCGGCGGGCGGGAGATCGCGCCCGAGACGGTGATTCCCGAGGGGTGGCGGCAGCAAGTCTTCGCTCGTACGCGGCAGTTGGGGCCGGTGCGGATGACCGATGGGCGGTGGCCCGTCGCGTACCGGGAGTGGGAGGCGGGGTACGACCCGGCCGACCGGCTCGACCAGGCGATCCTCGCGACCCGCAAGGCGGCTTTCCCGTTGCGGGGGTTGCTGCCCTAGGCGGGCCGCGGCGGGTGGCTCGACGGGGCGTGGGCGTTACTCCGACTGTGGGGTGTTTCGGGGTTTTGCGGGTGGGCTGGGTGGCAATGCGCCAGCATTTCAAGCGTGTTGAGCACCGGCGCCCTGCGTGCGCATCTGTTGGCGGCTCGGCTTGCCGGGCCCGTGGCGACCTCCCGCGAGGAGAGTCTGCGCAGTTACCGGCTGTTCGAGGCCCGGGACCCGCGCGTGCTGCTCGGGCTCGACCCCGAGTGGTCCTGGGGGCAGCGGGACCTGCTCGCGCTGATGGCCGACAAGTGCGGGGTGTCGGGCGATCCGGGCCACACCGACGGGCACGACGTCATCGATCCGGAACGGACGCTCGCGGCCCTCGACGCCTTCGCCGACCGGCTCGCGCGGGCCGCTGACACCAGGTCTCCCGTGCTCTTCGGAACGGGACATCCGCACCGATTGCTCGGTTTCTACGCTTCCTTGGCCGACGCCCTGTCGGCGGTGGGATGTCCCGTCCTCACCCCGGCGCAGGGTCACAGTGTCGACATAACGACCCGGTTTGGACTACGTACGTACAACCTTGACTACGTACGAGGAGTCGCGCTGGTGCGCGAACCCGACGCGTGGCCGCCCGGAAGCGAGACGGGCGCGCACACCCACTCGCCACTCCCGGTTCGTACCGCTCTGGCCGCTCTCGCGGAGGCCGGCGAACCGCTTCCCGGGCTTGTCGTGGGGGACCACGGGTGGGCCTGCGGTGCAGGTCAGTTGGGGTTCGAGGCCATCGGCCTGGCCGATACGGACGATCCCGCGCTGTTCGTCGGTGAGGCCGAGGGGCGGGTGTCCGTCGTCGTTCCGCTTGATGACGCTGTGCGGTCTGATTACTACCGACCGCTTACTCGCTATGTACTCAATCGAGCGTGTCTGTCACAGTAGGCGGCCGATCGCTGCTCCTCTTCCCCACTCGCACCACCCGCCCCTACATTGGGGAGTGAGCACGCAACGACGTTGAGTCACCGGAAGGGGAAGCCGGTGGCCGTCGAGTGCGGAAGGTTCAGGTGTGTCATGGCTGCTGGTGAGAGTAGGCCTCTGAACGAGGTGCAGTTCCTGACCGTGGCGGAAGTCGCCTCGGTCATGCGAGTGTCCAAGATGACCGTGTACCGGTTGGTGCACAGCGGTCATCTGCCCGCGATCCGGGTGGGGCGGAGCTTCCGTGTCCCCGAGCAAGCGGTCCACGAGTACCTCCGCGAGTCCTATGTGGGGGTGGATGCGGGCTGATCCGTAGCCCCCGGAAGCCCTCGATTTCTGGCTCGGCGCTCGGGCGGGGTAGGCTAGCCCCTCGTAGGTCGTGTGGGCCCCAATTCAGCCCCGCACCGAGTGATTGTCCCCGCACAGCGGGGGTTGTCCCAGAAGTGAGCGAGGGTAGTCGTGGGCTCTGTTATCAAGAAGCGGCGTAAGCGGATGGCTAAGAAGAAGCACCGCAAGCTGCTGAAGCGCACCCGCGTGCAGCGTCGCAACAAGAAGTAAGCGACCGCTGCGAGAAGCGCGTTTCTGTGGCCCTTTCACCGTTCGGTGGGAGGGCCACAGTGCGTTGTGGGGTACGCGGTTCGTTCAGGCTTGTACGTATATCTGTGGCTGTCGTCACTTCCTGCACTGTGTAGTCATCACAGCGCAACATCGAACCGATAACGTGACCCGCGGCAGAGCATGCGGAGCGCGGGCGGGGCTGGGACGGAAGGTAGGCGCTGATCTTGGGCAAGGTCGTGCTCGTGACCGGGGTGGCCCGGCAACTGGGGGGCCGGTTCGTCCGACGGATCCAGCGTGATCCGGAGGTGGACCGGGTGATCGGGGTGGACGCCGTGCCGCCCGCGCACCATCTGGGCGGTGCCGACTTCCTCCAGGCGGACATCCGCCAGCCGACGATCGCGCGGGTGCTCGCGGAGCACTCCGTCGACACCGTGGTGCACATGGACGTGACCGGGACGCCGCTGGCCAGTGGCGGCCGCGGCTCGGTCAAGGAGACCAACGTCATCGGCACGATGCAGCTGCTCGGAGCGTGCCAGAAGTCGCCGCAGGTGAAGCGGCTGGTCGTGAAGTCGAGTACGAACGTGTACGGGTCGGCGCCGCGGGACCCGGCCGTGTTCACCGAGACGACGCCGCCGAAGTCGCTGCCGAGCGGCGGCTTCGCGAAGGACACCGTCGAGGTCGAGGGGTACGTGCGCGGGTTCGCCCGGCGCCGGCCCGACGTCGCGGTGTGCGTGCTGCGGTTCGCCAACATCCTGGGTCCGACGGCCGATTCGCCGCTCGCCGAGTACTTCTCGCTGCCGGTCCTGCCGACCGTCTTCGGCTACGACCCGCGGCTGCAGTTCGTGCACGAGGACGATGTCATCGAGGTGCTGCGGATCGCCTCGCACGATCCGGCGCGTGGCACGCTCAACAGCGGGACGTTCAACGTCGCGGGTGACGGCGTGCTGCTGCTCTCGCAGTGCTCGCGGCGGCTCGGCCGGCCGACCGTTCCCGTCCTGCTGCCGGCCGTGACCTGGGTCGGCAGCGCGCTGCGTACGCTGGGTGCGACGGACTTCTCGCCCGAGCAGATCAGGCTGCTCACGCACGGGCGGGTGGTGTCGACGACCCAGTTGCGCGACACACTGGGATACCGGCCCAAGTACACGACCGCCGAGGCCTTCGCGGACTTCGTACGCGGCCGGGGCCCCGGGCTGCTGCCGCCTCAGGCCCTCGCGGGGGCCGTGGACCGGATCGCCGCACTGCCCGTCCTGGGCGGCGCCCGCACGCCCAGCCACCCCCCGACGCAGAGCGCCAACTGAGGAGCGCATCAACGATGGCGGACGCCAAGGTCATTCCGTTCGACGACGACAGGTCTCGAGGGGCGGCCGGCAAGGGTGC
The DNA here is from genome assembly GCF_030766975.1 of Streptomyces sp. KL116D. Lineage (NCBI taxonomy): Bacteria > Bacillati > Actinomycetota > Actinomycetes > Kitasatosporales > Streptomycetaceae > Streptomyces > Streptomyces sp. KL116D. The sequence continues at coordinate 5,985 of NZ_JASERH010000124.1, forward strand.
CGTGCGCCGCAGGGGCCCGGGGGGCAGCGGCCGGCGCAAGGGCGAGCCCGCTGCCGTACGCGAGGTGCAGCCGCTGCCCGTGCAGCAGGCCGTGCCCGTGCCCGAACCCGAGGAGCCCGCCGTGCCGGAGAAGCCCGAGGAGCGGGGCGGCTGGGACCGGCGGATCGCGGGCGGGCTCTCGTTCCTGCGGCGCCGGATCACCGGGGACTACGACGTCGACGAGTTCGGCTACGACAAGGAACTCACCGACCAGGTCCTGATGTCGCTGCTGCGGCCGATCGCGGAGAAGTACTTCCGGGTCGAGGTGAAGGGCGTCGAGAACATCCCGTCGGAGGGCGGGGCGCTGATCGTCTCCAACCACTCGGGGACGCTGCCGCTGGACGGCCTGATGCTGCAGGTCGCCGTGCACGACAACCACCCGGCCGAGCGCCATCTGCGGCTCCTGGCCGCCGACTTGGTGTTCATGCTGCCGGTGGTGAACGAGCTGGCGCGCAAGGCCGGGCACACGCTGGCCTGTGCGGAGGACGCGCAGCGGCTGCTCGAGGTCGGTGAGCTGGTCGGCGTCATGCCGGAGGGCTTCAAGGGCATCGGCAAGCCGTTCAGCGAGCGGTACAAGTTGCAGCGGTTCGGCCGCGGCGGCTTCGTGTCCACGGCCCTGCGCGCCGGGACGCCGATCGTGCCGTGCTCGATCGTCGGGGCGGAGGAGATCTACCCGATGATCGGCAACGCGAAGACGCTCGCGCGTGTCCTCGGTTTCCCGTACTTCCCGATCACGCCCACGTTCCCGTGGCTGGGTCCGTTGGGGGCGGTGCCGCTGCCGACGAAGTGGACGATCCAGTTCGGTGAGCCGATCCCGACGGACGGGTATCCGCCGGAGGCGGCCGAGGATCCGATGCTGATGTTCAACCTGACGGACCAGGTGCGGGAGCAGATCCAGCACACGCTGTACAAGTTGTTGGTGCAGCGGAGGTCGGTGTTCTTCTGACGGGCGGGCCGGCGCCGAGATGCCGGTGCGGTGAGGGGCGCGGGGACCAGGTCCTCGCGCCCCTTTCTTGCCGCGGAGCTACTTCGCGTCCTCGCCGTCGATGCCCAGGCCGGGCAGCAGGCCGGGGAGGAGCGGGGGCAGGGTCACGTCCGGTTTGGCCGAACCCGTGCCGGTGGAGCCGGACTTGCCGGAGGACGGGGTCGGGGTCGACTCGTCCTTCGGCGGGTCCAGGAGGCCGCCCGTGGTTTCGCCGAGGAGGCCGTCCTCGGCCTTGCCGGTGCCGGAGCTGGACGGCTTGGGCTTCGTCGAACCGGAGCCACCGCGGTGGCTGTCGGCGGAGCCGGACGGGGTCGAGCGGTCGGTGCCGGACGCGCCCGGTGACGTACCGCCGCCGCTGGACCCGGTGCCCGGTGAGCCGCCCTGGTCGGGAGGCTGCGGCAGCAGCGAGCGCAGCGGGTCCACCTCTTGGTCTATGGCGTCGAAGACCGAGCTCACCTGGTCCCTGACGTCGCCCAGCTGGACCGGGAGCTTGTCGCTCAGGGCGGTCCAGCTCTGCCGGTGCGACGCGGAGAACGCCGACAGGGCCTGGATCGGGCCGAGCGAGCCGTCCCGCTTGTACGCCTCGCTCAGCAGCCGGTGGCCCTCGGACGCGTCGTACTGCATCCCGGAGAGCGCCCTGCGGACCTCGCCCACGGACTCGTGGTCGAGGTGCCCCGTACGGCCGCGGTCCATCAGCCGGCGCGCCTCGTTCAGCCGCGTCGACGCCTGGTCCAGGTAGATCTGCCCGCGGTCGGAGTCGCCGTCCGCCATGCCGAGCTTGAGATCTTCCATGCCGCGCTTGAGGCCGTAGAGGTGGTCACCCGGCAGGGCGTTCGAACTCGCGGCGGCCACTCCGCCGAACGCGCCCGCGGCCACACCGACCGTGAGCCCGCCCGCGGCGATGCCCTTGGACAGGCGCGAACGCGGCCGGAGCTTGCGCAGGGAGGCCGCCCGGTGGGCGCCCTTGGTCCTGGTGCGCTGCTCCGGTACCGAAGTGCCTGCCCCGCCCTCCTGGAGCATGGCCTCCATGGCGGCCACGAGCTGCGCCCGCTGCACCACCTTCACCTCGGGGTCCAGCTCCGGTGTGGGCAGCTCGCCGAGGCCCGTGGCCAGGCTCAGGAGCCTGCCCTGCTCGGTCCGGTCGGCCGGATCCTCCGGCTGCTGCGCCGCCGCGTCCCGGTCGGACTGGTCCTCCAGGGCCTGGGCGAAGGCGTTCGCCCGCCGGTGTGCCGATACATTCGCGATCACTGGCGGCACCTCCTCTCGTCATGACGGTCGACTCCCATGTCGACTCCCCAGGGGGTCCTGAGGGTTGCACGCCCGAGCCGCTTGCACTCGATCGAGTGAGTGGAACCGGGACCGGACGTGACCACAGGGAGCCTGCATCCCGCACAACGAGCGGCTTGGCACTTGGGTTACGGACGAAAGATGATCCGACCGCGAAAGCATCTGGCTTTCACAGAAGGTGAGTTGAGCGTCGCGCGCGGTGACACGAACGATCAGCGCGCGTCGTCGGGGAGCAGGCGTGCGAGGGTGCGGACCGCCCGGTACTGGAGGGTCTTGATCGCGCCCTCGTTCTTGCCCATCACCCGGGCCGTCTCGGCGACGGAAAGGCCCTGCAGGAAGCGGAGCGTGACGCACTCCTGCTGCTGCGGGTTCAGCCGCCGCACGGCGTCCAGGAGCGCCGCGTTCGACAGGGACTCCAGGACCGAGTCCTCCGGTGAACGCTCCACCTCGTTCGCGTCGAGCATTTCGCCCGTGGTCACTTCGAGGCGGAAGCGGCTCGACTTGAAGTGGTCCGCGACCAGATTGCGCGCGATCGTGACCAGCCAGGCGCCGAAGTCGCGGCCCTGCCAGGTGAAGGTGCCGATGCGGCGCAGGGCGCGCAGGAAGGTCTCGCTGGTGAGGTCCTCCGCCGTCGCCTTCCCGCCGACGCGGTAGTAGATGTAGCGGTACACGGTGTCGCTGTACTGGTCGTAGAGCCGGCCGAAGGCATCGGCTTCACCGGCCTGGGCGCGCTCGACCAGGTCCATCATGCGGGCGCTGTCGCTGTCCGCGGCGGGACGGCGGGCCGTGGACGTACCGGACGCGCCGGCGGCTCCGGAGCGCGCGCGTCTGCCCACGGTGGCGGCCCTGCTGTCGGCCATGGTGAAGCACGGACCGGCCGGCGCAGGGACGGCGGCGAGGGCGGGGACGGCGTACGCGGTGGGGACGAAGCCGCGCAAGCGGTCCACGACCGTTGCGCGCAGCGTAGCCAGGCCCGAGGCGTCAACCCCGACGTGTTGAAACACGGGACTCCCAGAGGCAGAGCTTCCATCACGTGCAGTGCGGGACCGTTCACCCGTCGTGCTGACGTGTCGGTACCGGAATGCGTCTGAGGAGAATAACGCTTCGTGCAGGGAGCGCTACACCCAGTTGCTCAAATCATCGATTACGTCACTTCTGTAGCTGATCGGCGATGGTTCAAGTACCTGAGAGTGACCACTTGTTGATCGGATTAGGTCATGTTCCGGTTGCGGCCGTGACGCGTTGTGGCCGAGTGATATCCGCGTGACTGGCGGGGGCCGGCCACGGGTAAGCAGTCCGGAATGCCGTCAGCGGCGGCGTCGGTGCAGTGCGATCGCCGCCGCCGTGCCGCCCGCGACCGCGCCGACGCCGGCCGCCGCGGGGATGCCGACCTTCGCGGCCTTGCGGCCGGTGCGGTAGTCGCGCAGCCGCCAGTCCCGCTCGCGCGCGTACTTGCGCAGTTTGGCGTCGGGGTTGATCGCGTACGGGTGCCCGACGAGCGAGAGCATCGGGATGTCGTTGTGGGAGTCGCTGTAAGCGGCGCAGCGGCCGAGCTCCAGGCCCTCGGCGGAGGCGAGCGCGCGGACGGCCTCGGCCTTCGCGGGGCCGTGCAGCGGTTCGCCGACGAGCTTGCCCGTGTAGACGCCGCCGATCGACTCGGCGACCGTGCCGAGGGCGCCGGTCAGGCCCAGGCGGCGGGCGATGACCGTGGCGATCTCGACGGGGGCGGCCGTGACCAGCCAGACCTTCTGCCCGGCGTCCAGGTGGGCCTGCGCCAGGGCACGGGTGCCGGGCCAGATCCGCTCCGCCATGTACTCGTCGTAGATCTCCTCGCCGATCGACATCAGCTCGGAGACGCGGTGGCCCTTGACGATGGACAGCGCGCTGTCGCGGGCGTCCTGCATGTGCTCGGGGTCCTCGACGCCGGCGATCCTGAACCACGCCTGCTGCCAGGCGAACCGGGTCAGCTCGCGGCGCTGGAAGAACTTCCGCTTGTACAGGCCGCGACCGAAGTGGAAGATCGCGGCGCCCTGCATCACGGTGTTGTCCAGGTCGAAGAAGGCGGCGGCCTTGTCGTCGCCGAAGACCGGGAACTCCGGCTCCTGATCGCCTTCGGGCGGGGGCGCCTGGTCCTCGATCTCCTGGGAGGACTTGCGGGCGGCCTCGGCCGAGGCCTCGCCGGCCAGCACGCTCCGCGCGGTGGCGGAGCGCCTACGGGGTGTGAGCCATCCAAGAGCGGCCATGCGGCGAGCATAGCCAGTCTGTTCGGTGCATCCGGAGTCGAGAGGATTTCGGAAGGCTGCCGGTGTGTGAACTCTCGGCTGCTCCGGGCCCCGGAAGGCGCGGAAGTGGGTCGTACGGGATCGGCCGGTGGGGCGAGAATGGCCGGTATGAGCCCCATCTTTCGCCGCGGTGAGAAGAAGAGTCCCGAGGACCGGGTCGTCACCCTGATCGGTAAGCCCGGGTGCCATCTGTGTGATGACGCACAGGTGGTGATCGAGAAGGTCTGCGCCGAGGTCGGCGCCTCCTGGGAGAAGAAGGACATCAACGAGGACGAGGAGCTGTACCGCAAGTACTGGGAGCAGATCCCGGTCGTTCTCGTCGACGGGGAGCAGCACGACTTCTGGCGCGTGAAGGAGGAGCGGCTGCGTACGGCACTGACGCGCTAGGCCGTCGCACAAGTCACTGACCGAGGAGTCCAACTGGCCCCGAAAGTCGCTTAGGATCGAGGGCGGTTTTGGTCTCGGGGGCGTGGATCGTAAGGAAGGTGTGCGGTTTTGCCCCCCTCAGGTGAGCAACGAAGCTGCCTGCGCGCCGGTTCCAGGATCGCGCGCCGGGGGCGCGTGACCCCGGTCACGTTGGCCGGGCAAATCGGACACCATCTTTGTGCACGCGTTCACAAAGACATAGCCTGCATTCGACGGGGCGGTCTTGGGACACGACAAGGCGTACCAGCCCGCCCACAGCCCCGCTCTACCCGCAGGAGCACCGTGGCAACTGGCCGAACTCACCGACCGGCGACCCGCAGCCGAGGCATTCCCGAGGCCACCGTCGCCAGGCTTCCGCTGTACCTCCGAGCCCTCACCGCTCTGTCGGAGCGCTCGGTGCCCACGGTCTCCTCCGAGGAGCTCGCGGCCGCCGCGGGGGTCAACTCCGCGAAGCTGCGCAAGGACTTCTCGTACCTCGGCTCGTACGGGACCCGGGGCGTCGGCTACGACGTCGAGTACCTCGTCTACCAGATCTCGCGCGAGCTGGGCCTCACGCAGGACTGGCCGATCGTGATGGTCGGTATCGGTAACCTCGGTGCGGCGCTGGCCAATTACGGTGGGTTCGCCTCGCGCGGCTTCCGCGTCGCGGCGCTGATCGACGCCGATCCCGCGATGACCGGCAAGTCCGTCGCCGGGATGTCCGTGCAGCACGCCGACGACCTCGAGAAGATCGTCGACGAGAACGGCGTGTCCATCGGCGTCATCGCGACCCCGGCCGGTGCCGCGCAGCAGGTCTGCGACCGGCTCGTCGCCGCCGGTGTCACCTCCATCCTGAACTTCGCGCCGACCGTCCTGTCCGTGCCGGACGGCGTCGACGTGCGCAAGGTCGACCTCTCCATCGAGCTGCAGATCCTCGCGTTCCACGAGCAGCGCAAGGCCGGCGAGGGCGCGGTCGACGGCACCGAGGGCGCCGGCGTCGGTGTCGAGGGCCCGGCCGCCAAGGTCACCAAGCCCACCGCAGGCGACGACCGCAAGGGACCCGACGGGGACGTGCCCGCCGTGATGCCGGCATGAGTCTCCTCGTCGTCGGGCTGAGCCACCGCAGCGCACCGGTCAGCGTCCTGGAGCGGGCCGCGCTCGCCGTGGACACCCAGGCCAAGCTGCTCCAGGACACCCTCGCCGCCGAGCCGGCCGCCGAGGCCGCCGTCCTCGCCACCTGCAATCGCATCGAGCTGTACGCCGACGTGGACAAGTTCCACGCCGGTGTCGCCGAGCTGTCGACGCTGCTCGCGCAGCACAGTGGCGTGGGTCTCGAAGAGCTCACTCCTTATCTTTATGTGCACTACGAGGACCGGGCGGTGCACCACCTGTTCTCGGTGGCGTGCGGGCTCGACTCGATGGTGGTCGGCGAGGGCCAGATCCTCGGCCAGATCAAGGACACCCTCGCGCGTGCCCAGGAGCTGCACTCCGCGGGCAAGCTCCTCAACGACCTCTTCCAGCAGGCGCTGCGGGTCGGCAAGCGCGCGCACTCCGAGACCGGGATCGACCGCGCCGGTCAGTCGCTCGTCACCTTCGGCCTCGAGCAGCTCGCCGTCGGGCAGCCGGTGGACGCGTGGGCGCAGGGCAAGCGCGCCCTCGTCATCGGCGCCGGCTCGATGTCGTCGCTGGCCGCCGCCACGCTCGCGCGGGCCGGGGTCGCCGAGGTCGTCGTCGCCAACCGGACCATGGAGCGCGCCGAGCGGCTCGTGGAGATCCTCACCGAGTCGGGCACGGCGGCCCGTGCCGTCGCCATGGACGCCGTGGCCGACGAACTGACACGTGCCGACGTCGCGATCTCCTGCACCGGCGCCACCGGACTCGTGCTCACCGCCGACGCGGTGCGGGCCGCCGTCGCGGGCCGCACGCCGACCGCGGGCGCCGAGGTGCCCGCGCCGTCGACTCCCGCCTCCGGCAAGGCCGTTGCCGACCCGTGCCCCGTGGACACCGTGCGCGGCGGGTTCTCCGTCGAGGGCGAGGCCGCGGTCGCCGGGTTCGACGCGGCCGCCCTCGAACAGCACGGCGCCTGGGTGGACAACGCCCCGGGCGAGCGGGTCCGGCCGGTCGAGGCCTCGGAGGCCGACACCATCGCCGCGCTCGCCGCCGTCGGCCGGGTGCCCGAGATGCGCCGCGACCGCGCCCCCGAGCCCGTACGCCGGGTGGCCCTGGCCCTCCTCGACCTGGCGATGCCGCGCGACATCGACGCGGCCGCGCACCGGATCGGCGGGGTCCGCCTCGTCGACATCGAGTCCCTCGCCGACGCCTCCGCCGACGCACCCATGGCCGCCGACGTGGACCAGGTGCGGGCGATCGTGGCGGACGAGGTCACCGCGTTCGGCGCCGCCCAGCGGGCCGCGCACATCACGCCGACCGTCGTCGCGCTGCGCACGATGGCCGCGGACGTGGTGGCGAACGAGATCGCGCGCCTCGACGGCCGGCTGCCCGGCCTGGACGAGAAGCAGCGCGCGGAGATCACCCAGACCGTGCGACGCGTGGTGGACAAGCTGCTGCACGCGCCGACCGTACGGGTCAAGCAGCTGGCGGCCGAGCCCGGCGGTGCCGGGTACGCGGACGCGCTGCGCACCCTGTTCGACCTGGACCCGGAGACGGTCGCCTCCGTCTCGCGGGCCACCCCCCAAGACCGTGAATCCGCAACCGGCACGGTAGGCAAGAATCGAGGCCCGGCATGACCGCCGAGAAAGCACTGAGGCTGGGCACCCGGCGCAGCAAGCTGGCCATGTCCCAGTCCGGGCATGTCGCCGAAGCCGTACGCCAGTTGACCGGCCGCGAGGTCGAGCTGGTGGAGATCACCACGTACGGGGACACCTCCCGTGAGCACCTGACGCAGATCGGTGGCACGGGCGTCTTCGTGGCCGCGCTGCGCGAGGCGCTGGCGAGCGGCGAGGTCGACTTCGCCGTGCACTCGCTGAAGGACCTGCCCACCGCGCAGCCCGAGGAGCTCACGCTGGCCGCCGTGCCGCTGCGCGAGGACCCGCGGGACGTGCTGATCGCGCGGGACGGCCTGACGTTCACCGAGCTGCCCGCCGGCTCCCGCGTGGGCACCGGGTCGCCGCGCCGCATGTCCCAGCTCAACGCCTACGCGAAGAGCCACGGCATGCGCATCGAGACCGTGCCGATCCGCGGGAACATCGACACCCGCATCGGATACGTGGAGAAGGGTGAGCTCGACGCCGTCGTCCTGGCGGCCGCCGGCCTCAACCGCATCGGCCGGAGCGGAGAAGTGACCGACTTCCTCTCCACCGACATCGTCCTGCCCGCCCCCGGTCAGGGGGCCCTGGCAGTCGAGTGCACCGCCAAGAACGGTGTGCTCGCCGCCGCGCTCGCCGAGCTCGACGACCCGCTCACCCGGGCCGCCGTGACCGCCGAGCGGTCCCTGCTCGCCGCCCTGGAGGCCGGCTGCAGCGCACCCGTGGGTGCCCTCGCCGACCTTCTGGCCGACGGGCAGATTGTCAAGGAAATGCGCCTGCGCGGCGTCGTCGGTACCACCGACGGCTCCGAGCTCGTGCAGCTGTCCACCACCGGTCCCGTGCCCTCGTCCGAGGACGAGGCGCTGGCTCTCGGGCGCGAACTCGCCGCCGAGATGCTGGCCAAGGGCGCGGCCGGTCTGATGGGGGAGCGAGCACTTTGAGCCCCACCACCGCTGAATCGACCGCCTGCGCACCTGGGCACGTCACCTTCCTGGGTGCCGGCCCCGGTGATCCAGGACTGCTCACCCTACGGGCCGTGGAGGCCCTGACCCGAGCGGATGTGCTGATCGCCGAGCCCGAAGTGCTCGACGTCGTCCGCACTCATGCCAGGGCAGGAGTCACCGTCCTCGACGCCGAGGGCGTGCCCGGGCAGACCGGCGCCGCTGACGAGGCGTCAACTGCCGTCGCGGTCCCGGCTCTGAGGGACTGGGCCAATCTTGTCATGGAGGCCGCACGGGGCGGCAAGCGGGTCGTGCGTGCCGTCACCGGTGACCCCGGGCTCGACACGTACGCGGCCGAGGAGATGCTCGCCTGCGCCTCCCAGGGCATCGACTTCGAGGTCGTCCCGGGCGTCGCGGCGGCCGTCGGCGTGCCCGCGTACGCCGGTGTCCCGCTGCGCGACGCGGAGGGCGCTGACGTCCGTTTCGTGGACGCCAGGACCGCCTCCGACCGCTGCTGGACCGAGGTCGGCGCGTCCGACGGCACCGTCGTGGTGTCGACGACGCTCGACGCGGTGGCCGCGGCCGCCGGTGAGCTGGTGGCGGCGGGCCGCAAGCCCGACACCCCGCTGTCGGTCACGATCGCCGGTACGACGACGCGCCAGAAGACCTGGTCCGCCACGCTCGGCACCATCGCGCAGACCTTCAAGCAGGCCAAGGTGCTGCCGTCGCCGGAGGGCAGCCGCCCGGTGATAGCCGTGGTCGGTGAGCGCAGTGCCGCCGCCCGCCGCGACCAGCTGTCGTGGTTCGAGTCGAAGCCGCTGTTCGGCTGGCGCGTGCTCGTCCCCAGGACGAAGGAGCAGGCTGCCTCGCTCTCCGACCAGCTCAGCTCCTACGGTGCGGTGCCGCACGAGGTTCCGACGATCGCCGTCGAGCCGCCGCGCACCCCGCAGCAGATGGAGCGCGCGGTCAAGGGTCTGGTCACCGGCCGCTACGAGTGGATCGCCTTCACGTCGGTGAACGCCGTCAAGGCCGTCCGCGAGAAGTTCGAGGAGTACGGGCTCGACGCCCGTGCCTTCGCCGGGATCAAGGTCGCCGCGGTGGGCGAGCAGACGGCGAACGCGCTGATCGCGTTCGGCGTGAAGCCGGACCTGGTGCCCAGCGGTGAGCAGTCGGCCGCCGGTCTGCTGGAGGACTGGCCGCCCTACGACCCGGTCTTCGACCCGATCGACCGCGTCTTCCTGCCGCGTGCCGACATCGCCACGGAGACCCTGGTCGCCGGGCTGATCGAGCTGGGCTGGGAGGTCGACGACGTCACGGCGTACCGGACCGTGCGCGCCTCGCCGCCGCCGGCCGAGACGCGTGAGGCGATCAAGGGCGGTGGCTTCGACGCCGTGCTCTTCACGTCCTCGTCGACCGTGCGGAACCTGGTCGGGATCGCGGGCAAGCCGCACAACGTGACGGTGATCGCCTGCATCGGTCCGGCCACCGCGAAGACCGCCGAGGAGCACGGCCTGCGGGTCGACGTCATGGCTCCGGAGCCGTCGGTGCACAAGCTGGCCGCCGCGCTCGCCGAGTTCGGCGCCAAGCGGCGGGACGCGGCCGTCGAGGCCGGTGACCCGGTGACGCGGCCGAGCGAGCGGCGCCCCGGGGCGCGGCGCCGGCGGGCCGCGCCGTAAGGCAGAGTTGAGGGGCGGGTGCCCGGCTTCGGCCGGATGCCCGCCCCGCTTCGTTTTCATAGGTTCTTGTAGGTACGAGGTGACAGTTCAGTGACTCGGTACGGCTCTTTCCCCGGTTCGCGTCCGCGGCGGCTGCGGACGACTCCCGTCATGCGGCGGATGGTCGCCGAGACGCGGCTGCATCCGTCCGATCTGATCCTGCCCGCGTTCGTGCGGGAGGGCATCGACGCGCCCGTGGAGATCGGCTCGATGCCGGGCGTGTACCAGCACACCCGGGACTCCCTGAAGAAGGCGGCCGTCGAGGCCGTCGAGGCTGGGGTCTCCGGGATCATGCTGTTCGGAGTGCCGCTCGACGAGAAGAAGGACGGGGCGGGCACGGTCGGCACCGACCCGGACGGGATCCTCCAGGTCGCGCTGCGCGACGTGCGGGCCGAGGTCGGTGACGACCTCGTCGTGATGTCCGACCTGTGCCTGGACGAGTTCACCGACCACGGGCACTGCGGCGTGCTGGACGAGCAGGGCCGCGTGGACAACGACGCGACGCTGGAGCGGTACGCGGAGATGGCGCAGGTCCAGGCCGACGCGGGCGCGCACGTGGTGGGCCCCAGCGGCATGATGGACGGTCAGATCGGCGTCGTCCGCGACGCGTTGGACCAGATCGGCCGCGAGGACGTCGGCATCCTGGCGTACACGGTGAAGTACTCCTCCGCCTTCTACGGCCCGTTCCGCGAGGCCGTCGGCTCCTCGCTGCGGGGCGACCGCAAGACGTACCAGCAGGACCCGGCCAACTCCCGTGAGTCCATGCGGGAGTTGGCGCTCGACCTCGCCGAGGGCGCCGACATGGTGATGGTGAAGCCGGCCGGCCCCTACCTGGACGTCCTGGCGAAGGTCGCGGAGTCGGTCGACGTGCCCGTGGCCGCGTACCAGATCAGCGGCGAGTACGCGATGATCGAGGCGGCGGCGCAGCGCGGCTGGATCGAGCGGGACCGGGCGATCATGGAGGCGCTGACCGGCATCAAGCGGGCCGGCGCGCACATGATCCTCAGCTACTGGGCGACCGAGGTGGCGCGCAAGCTGGACTGATCCCTCGCGGATCCGGGTGCGGGGTCGGGCGGGCCGGGAGAATGGCCCGCATGACGATCACCGCGCGCGTCCTCAACCGGTCCACCCTCGCCCGGCAGTTGCTCCTGGAGCGGGCGGCGGTCGGGGTCGAGGACGCGGTACGGCGGGTTGTCGCGCTCCAGGCGCAGCAGCCCGCTTCGCCGTACGTGGCGCTGTGGAACCGGGTGGCGGGGTTCGAGGCGGAGCGGCTGGACGCGGCGTTCCGGGACTTCCGGGTGGTGAAGTCCACGATGATGCGGATCACGCTGCACGCGGTGCACGTCGACGACTACCGGGCGCTGCGGGCGGCGGTGGAGCCCACGGTGCGCGGGGCGCGGCTGCGGGACGCGCGGTTCCGGGCGTCGGGGCTGACGGAGGCGGAGGGGGCCGGGCTGCTGCCGGACCTGCTGCGACGGGCCGAACGCCCGAGCACCAGCGCCGAGTTGGGGAAATGGTTCGCTGAACGAGCCGGTGTCGAGGGGAAGTCGGCACTGCCCGCGTGGCGGATGCTGCGGCAGTGGGCGCCGCTCTGGCACGCGCCGGTCGCCGGGATGCCGTGGGGATACGCCTCCGACAGCCGGCAGTTGTTCGTGGCGGCGGACGCCGGGCGGGTGCCCGAGCTGGGCGACGCCGAGGCGGTGGCGGAGGGGATGCGGGTGCTGGTCCGCCGCTATCTGGAGGGGTTCGGGCCCGCGTCGGTGGCGGACATGGCGCAGTTCGGGCTGGTGCAGAAGGGGCGGGTGCGGGCGGCGCTCGGCGATGACCTGGTGGAGCTGGCCGGTCCTGGCGGCGAGGTGCTGTACGACGTGCCGGGCGGGGTGCTGCCGGACGGGGACGTGCCGGCGCCGCCGCGGCTGATGGCCATGTGGGACAGCACGCTGCTGGCCTACGCCGACCGGGGCCGGCTGATCCCGCCCGAGTACCGCAAGTACGTGACGCGGGTGAACGGGGACGTGCTGCCGACGGTGCTCGTGGACGGCTACGTGGCGGGTGTCTGGCGGGTCGCGGACGGGGACGGCGGCATCGAGGCGGGGGCGTTCCGGCCGCTGCCCGAGGAGGCGTGGGAGGGGCTGGCGGCGGAGGCCGGGGGGATGCTGCGGTTCCTGGGGGAGCGGGACGCGGCGGCGTACCGGCGTTACGACCACTGGTGGGCGAAGGAGCTGCCGGTGGCGGAGACGCGGGTGCTGGCTGGCTAGTCCGTGCGGGCTCGGCGGCGCACGACGTAGAGGGTGCCGCCGACGGCGCCGGCCATGAGGGCTCCGCCGAGGGCGAGTTGGACGACGTCGGTGGTCGTGGTGCGGTCGTCGGTGCCGATGCCCGCCTTGACGCCCTTGTCGACGGTGGGGGCGGGCCACCGGCTGTGGTCGTCGGTGCCGCCGCCATGGCCTCCGACGCTGATGCGGTGCGTGGAGGTGCTGCCGCCCGCGCAGGCGACGGAGACCGAGTGGGTGCCGGTGGCGGTCTCGGAGACCGTGGCGGTGCCGGTGTGGGTCCCGGCGGAGCCCGTGGACAGCTCGACCGCCTCCGAGAACGCGGTGGAGGTGGCGGTCGCCGAGGTCGCGGTGCAGCCGCCCGCCACGGAGACGACGACCGTGGAGCCGGGGACGGCCGGGTCGGGGGTGATGGAGAGGGTGGGCCGGTCCGGCGGGATCGGCGGGTTCTCGGCGTGGGCGGTGGTGGTGGCGGGCCCGGCCACGGCCAGGGCGGTGAGCGCGGCTGCGGCGAGGGGGCGGGCGGGGCGCATGGTGGGGCTCCGTTTCGATGGGCCGGGTGGGCGGACCGGTGGCTCCATGGAAAGCAGAGGTGGGCGGTGGGGGCGCGCGGTGGTAGGCCGATTGCGCGCCGACGGCGGGGCGGGGTTGGCTACTGCTTGCCGGTGCCGACGGGGTCGACGGTGACGCCCGCTTCGGTGGGGCTGTCGCTGGCGGGGAGGTTGAGGGTGACCGGGAGGGTCTTGGAGTGCGTCTCGTTCGGCGGGGTGATGACGATCAGGGTGATGTTCACGCCGGAGCCGCCGGTGTCGTTGCGCGGGGTGTGCACGGTGAAGCGGGTGGTCTCGCCGTTCTTGAGGACGACGGTGGGTGCGGCGAGCTTGGTGCGTGCGGCGGGGATGCCGCCCGGGCCGCTGTCGACCTTGAGGTCGACGCCCGGGAAGCCCTTGAGGTAGCAGGCGTCGCTGGTGTTCTTGAGGCTGACCAGGAGGTCGCCCTCGCCCATGCCGTGGGCGGTGCTGAAGGCGAGGTTCGCGGTCTTGCAGGGGCCGGTGTTGATCTGGCCGCCGCCGCTGCCGTCGGTGTTGCCGCCTGCGCTGCCGCCGGTGCTGCTGCTGTTGCCGTTGCTGTCGTCGTTTCCGCTTCCGCTTCCGTTCCCGTTGTCGCTGCCGGAGGGGGAGGCGGTGTTCGTGCCGCCGCTGCCGGTGCCTCCGGCGGTGGGCGAGGAGGAGGACGTCGAGTCGCTCGGGGCGGCGGCATCGTTGTCACCGGAGCCCGACTGGCAGGCGGTGAGGGAGAGGCCTGCGGCGAGGGCGACGGCGGCGAGGGTCAGCTTGGTCGGCTTCATCGGCTTCTGAGCGCGCATTGGATCTTCCTTGGGGTGGGGAGTGGCGTGGTGGCTGGTGGGCTTTGCTGATCGGTAGGACCTGATCGGGGCGGGGTGCCGTTCCGATGAACTTCCGGTCTGTACATGGCTGTTACACGGGAGTGGTGGAGGTGGGGTGGGGGTGATTGCCGTGTGGCCTGCGGAGTTGAGGGGTGAGGGGGTGGTTGCGGTGGCGTGTTGGCACACCTGTGCGGGTGGCGGGTGCCGGGACAGTTCCGTGACACGGAGGGGCTTGAACGCGTAGGGCGTTGCAACGCAGTGGAGGGGCCGGGCGCTGAAGCCCGGCCCCTCCACTGCGTTGCAACGCCCTACGAGATGTGGCTGTCCTGCGGGGATACCGGCATGCCGTTGTCCAAGGTGGTGACGGTGCCGGTGGTGGGCGGGACGGGTGCGTGACTGTCGGCCAAGGCCGGGGTGGACGCTCCTGCCGCGACGCCTACGACCATGGCGGCCGTCACGAGGATCTTCTTGGCGCTCGTCATTCCAACTCCTTCTGGGGAGACTGGTGTTGCCGGTCGGGAAGTGACACTAGTGAGCAAGGCTGCGCTTGTTCGAGTGGTTCGAACGGATCGTGCCACCGATTGGCCTGAACCGGTTCCGGACATGACTCGGCCGCGGCGGCTCCCCCTCCGCGCCGCCGCGGCCGATCCCCGTCGGGAAGAAAGTCTTAGTTGTTGCCTATGGCGGGAGGCGCGGGCGCGTGCTGGTCGAGCGTGGTGATCTCGCCGTCGGCGGGAGGCGCGGGCGCGTGCTGGTCGAGCGTGGTGATCTCGCCGTCGGCGGGAGGTGCAGGTGCGTGCTGGTCGAGCGTGGTGATCTCTTCGGCCTTCTTCTTCTCGCTCATGACTTGAACCCCGAAACGTTGATGGTGTCTGCGGATGAGAGCGCCCGTTCGGCGACTCCCCCGAGGGCCGCCGAACGGGCGATTCAGAGCCTCAGACTAACTGCGAGGCTCGATGGATCCAGCTGCCCCCCGCTGCGATGGATCCGTTCAATGAGAGTGGCAGGAGCCCATAAACGTTCGATGAACGGCTCCGTCGTCAGGCTGCGGCAAGCGGTGAGAGCAGGCTGCGGACCTCTGCTGCTTCTGGTGCTCCGGAGCCCTCGTGAATGGCGAGGGCATCGTGCCAGCAGGCGCGAGCGCGGTCTGACTGGCTCAGACCAGCCAGCGCCTTGCCCAAGATGGTGAGGGCGTTCGCCTTCATCCAGTCGCCGCCGATGCAGCCGATGGCGAGCGCTTGCTCTGCATGCTGAGCTGCCTGCGCCGGCTTGCGGGCCGCGAGGTGAACTTGGGCGATGCGGAAGTGCGTCGTGCCTTCCCAGAGGCGCTGGCGGCTGTCGGTAAAGATGTTGAGAGCCTCAATGAGTTGCTCAAGCGCTTCCGTAAGGCGGCCTGCTTGAGTGAGGACGATTCCCGAGGCGTACCGAGCGTTCGCCAGACGCACAGACAGTCCGAGGTCGTCGTAGATCTCGATTCCTCGTTGCGCCAGTTCGATGGCGCGGGAGCTGCGGCCCATCGAGGCTAGGGTGCGCGAGAGGTTGCAGACAGCGCTGGCTTCGCCAGGCCGGTTCTCGTCAGCCCGGAATGCATCGATCGCTTGCAGCAAGTACCCCTCGGCCTCCGCGTACTGGGCGGTGCAGATGGCGATGATCCCCAACTGGTTCGGGGCCGCGCTGCTCGTCCAGGGGTCGGTGGTGGCTCTGGTCAATTCGTCTGCACGCTTGGCTTCCAGATGTGCCTCGTCAAAGCGGCCTGCTTGGCTGAGGGCTTGGGCGAGTGTGATGCGCGCACGTGCCTCGGCGTGTGTGTCGCCTGCGGCCGCAGCGGCGTCACGGGCCGCCATTGCAGTCGTCTCGTAGCGGCGCGATCCTGCACCTGACTCGGCAAGGTCGATGGTTGCCAGAAGGAGGTCGACGGCTCGTCGCAGAGTCGGACTCACAAGTGACTGTTGTACGCATGCGAGGAGCGGCTCCGCCTCGGCATGAAGCCAGTCCAACGCCGACGAGGCGTCTGAGAACTCAGGTGCCGCATACTGCCCGGTCTCCAAGTGAGTGACAGTCCGATCCCCGGGCCGCTCAATCGCATAGACCCCCGCCGCCGTAGCCAGATAGAAATCCAGCAACCGCGACATCGCCGCCTCCCGCTCCTCCGGCGGCTGTTCGTCCCGTTCCGCGCACGCACGCGCGTAGAGCCGGACCAGGTCGTGGTAGCGGTAGCGGCCGGGGGCGGCCGATTCCAGGAGGGACGTGTCGACCAGGGACTCCAGTACGTCCTCGGTGTCCTCGACGCCCAGGTCCAGTACGGCCGCTGCCGCCGCAAGCGAGATGTCCGGGCCGTCGGCGAGGCCGAGGAGGCGGAAGGCTCGGGACTGGGCCGGTTCCAGCTGGCCGTAGCCCAGCTCGAAGGTGGCCTTGACCGCGAGGTCGCCGGCCTGGAGTTCGTCGAGGCGGCGGCGTTCGTCGGCCAGTTTCGCCGCGAGGACCGAGACGGTCCAGGTGCGGCGGGCCGCGAGGCGGGACGCCGCGATGCGGATGGCGAGGGGGAGGAAGCCGCAGGCGGCGACCACGTCGAGCGCCGCCTTGCGCTCCGACGCCACCCGCTCCTCGCCCACGATGCGGGTGAACAGGAGCAGCGCCTCGTCCGGGGACATCACGTCCAGGTCCACCAGGTGCGCGCCCGCCAGGTCGACCATCCGGACCCGGCCCGTGATCAGGGCCGCGCAGCCCTCCGTGCCGGGAAGCAGGGGCCTGACCTGGGCCGCGTCCCGCGCGTTGTCCAGGAGGACCAGGATCCGGCGGCCGTCGAGCGTGGAGCGGTAGAGCGCCGCGCGCTCTTCGAGGGAGTCCGGGATCGCCGAGTCCGCGGTGCCGAGGGCCCGCAGGAACGAGCCGAGCACCGTCTCCGGTTCCGCCGCCCGCGCTCCCGCGCCCTGGAGGTCCACGTACAACTGGCCGTCGGGGAACGACGATCGGGACGCGTGCGCGACGTGCACGGCCAGCGTCGTCTTGCCCACGCCGCCGATGCCCGCGACCGCCGACACCGCCATGACCGAGCCCGTGCCCGCGTCCGACGAGGCGGCCGACAGTACGTCGCTCAGTTCGCTTACGAAGGAGGCGCGGCCGGTGAAGTCCGGAACCGTGGCCGGGAGTTGGGCCGGTCTGATCGGGGTGGTGGAGGGCTCCGTGGCCGCGGACGAAGGCTCGGCCAGGGCCGGGTCCGCCTGGAGGATGCGCTGCTGGAGTTCCGAGAGGCCCGGGCGCGGGTCCACGCCCAGCTCGTCGGCCAGCAGGCGCCGCGTGTCCGCGTAGACCGCGAGGGCCTCCGCCTGGCGGCCGCTCCGGTACAGGGCCAGCATCAGCAGTTCGCGCAGCCGCTCGCGCAGCGGGTGCGCCGCCGTCAGGGCCGTGAGTTCCGAGACCGCCTCCGCGTGGCAGCCCTGCTCCAGGTCCATGTCCAGGCGGGTTTCCTGGAGTTGGAGGCGCCACTCCTCCAGGCGGATGCGCTGGGTCTCCGCGTACGGTCCCGGCACGTTCGCCAGCGGTTCGCCGTCCCACAGGCCGAGCGCCTTGTTCAGCAGAACCCTCGCCTGGCACAGGTCGCCGGTCTGGCGGGCCTTCTCCGCGTCCGACCAGAGCGACTCCGCCGCGGACAGGTCGAGCGCGTCGGGGCTGAGCGAGCGGATCGCGTAGCCGCCCGACTCGCTCACCAGGACGCCCGGGTCGAGCACCTTCCGGAGGCGGGAGGCGTAGGTGCGCAGTGCGGCGAGGGCCTGCTGCGGGGACTCCTCGCCCCAGACCGCGTCGATCAGCTCGCCCGCCGTGGCCGTGCGGCCCTCGCGCAGGAGGAGCGCCGCGAGCAGGGCCCGCTGCTGGGGCGAGCCCGTCGCGAGCGGCTCCCCGCCGCGCCAGGCCCGGACCGGGCCGAGCACGCTGAAGCGCAGGTCGGAGCCGCCGGCGGGCGCCGCGTCCGAGGCGTCCTCGGGCGCGGCGGACCGCCGCTGCTCCGGTACCCGCGGTCCACCGTCCATCGTCACTGCCCCCTGCCGCCGCACCAGCACCGGTCACATCTCGTCGCCGTTTCGTCCAGACGGCGCGCCGTCAAAGACAACTCCGCCAGTTTGCCTTGTTCATGGCGGATACGTCAGCCACGGGAGACAGTCATCACAGACATCTCACGCCACGAACCTTCGCTCCCACTGAACTCCTAGTAGCTGACGGGTCGTCAGATCAGCGCTACCGTGAGCCCATGGAGACCACGGAGAGCGCAATCGACCAATCCGCCCCGGAATCGGGCGAGTTCCCGCTCATCATTTCCGTCGACGACCACACCGTCGAGCCGCCCGACGTCTGGTCCGACCGGCTGCCGAAGAAGTACCTCGACGTCGGACCGCGCATCGTCCGCGCGCCGCTGAAGGAGATGACCTTCCTGGGCGGCAAGTTCGCCCCCGTGATGGGCGAGCCCGGCGACGACGGACCCATCGGCGACTGGTGGGTCTACGAGGACCTGCACCGGCCGCTCACTCGCCTCGACACCGCCGTCGGGTACGACAGGGACGAGATCAAGCTCGAGGTCATCACCTACGAGCAGATGCGGAAGGGGTCCTACGACGTCCCGTCCCGCCTCGCCGACATGGACGTCAACCACGTCCAGTCGGCGCTCTGCTTCCCCACCTTCCCGCGCTTCTGCGGGCAGACCTTCACCGAGGCCACGGACCGTGAGCTGGGACTCCTCGGGGTGCGCGCCTACAACGACTGGATGGTGGACGAGTGGTGCGGGCCCGAGGCCCGGGGGCGGCTGATACCGCTGACCCTCATCCCCCTGTGGGACCCGGAGCTCGCCGCCGCCGAGGTGCGCAGGAACGCCGCCCGCGGCGTGCGCGCCGTCGCCTTCTCCGAGATCCCGCCGCACCTCGGGCTGCCGAGCATCCACACCGACGCCTGGGACCCGTTCCTCGCCGCGTGCGCCGAGACCGGCACCGTCATCGCCATGCACATCGGCAGCAGCAGCAAGATGCCGTCCACGTCACCGGACGCGCCACCCGCCGTCGGGTCCACCATCACCTTCGCCAACTGCTGTTTCTCGATGGTGGACTGGCTGATGAGCGGGAAGTTCGAGCGGTTCCCCGAGCTGCGGATCATGTACGCCGAGGGGCAGATCGGCTGGATCCCGTACATCCTCGAACGCGCCGACGTGGTGTGGGAGGAGAACCGCGGCTGGGGCGGCGTCGCCGAAAAGGTGCGCAAGCCGCCGAGCGAGTACTTCACCGACCACGTCTTCGGCTGTTTCTTCGACGACGCCTTCGGGCTGAAGAACCTGGAGTCCATCGGCGTCGGGAACGTCCTCTACGAGACGGACTACCCGCACTCCGACTCCACCTGGCCGAAGTCGAAGGAGGTAGGTGAGGCGCAGATGGGGCATCTGGACGCGGACGTCGTGGAGCGGATCGTGCGCGGCAACGCGATCGATCTCCTCGGGCTCACCCCGGAGGGGCTCTGGCGGCCGTAGGCGTCTGTCGGTGTCTGGCGGTGTCCGCCGGTGTCTGGCGGTGTCCGCCGGTCTGTCGGTGTCTGTCGGTGTCCGCCGGCGTCCGCCGGTGTCCGTAGGCGTCATAGGTTCCACAACTGGATCGAGGGCGGGTCGCCGCCCTCGTCCGGTGCGGGTGCGGGTGCGGGGTTCAGGGCGCCGGCGAGCGTGCCGCCGCCCTCGTTCAAGGCCAGCGCGCCGATGGGTGTCCCGTGAGGCACCTTCAGCGGGCCGGGGGCGAAGGCGACGGGGTACAGGTGGTCGGACGTGGACCAGAGCCTGATCGAGCGCTCCGCCGTGTCCCGTCCCGCGCCGTCGGACTCGCCGCCGCATGTCGCGAGCAGGCCGACTGCCTCCAGCTGGGTGAACGCTGCCGCGCTCAGAGGCTCGCGGTCGTCCTGGTGCGTGGCGACGACCTTGCGCGTGCCGAGATCCCAGATCTGGATGCGGGAGCCGCCGGCGATCAGCCGGCGGCCCCCGAAGCCGAAGAACACCCCCGCATACCGGTCCCCTCCTCCTTCGAGCTCCCCGGCCGCCCGCCCCGTCCGCGTCTCCCACAACCGGATCGTGCCGGCACCCCGCCCCGCCGCCACGCTCGCCAGCATCCTGCCGTCCGGGCTGAACGCCACCCAGTTCACCCGCCCCGAATGGCCCGTGAGCGTCGCGCGGGAGCGGCCCGTGGCCGGGTCGACGAGTTCGATGCGGCTGCCGACGCCCACGGCGACGGTCGTGCCCTCCGGGTGCACCGCCAGGCAGCGCACCCCGTCGGACTTCCCTCTGTACGCGGCGAGTTCACCGCGCGCCGCACCGGTGCGCGCGTCCCACGCGCGCAGCGTCCCGTCGTCGCCGCCCGTGAACAGGGTCCGTTCGTGCGGGCTGTACGCCACCGCACGGACGGCGCCCGCGTGGCCCTCGCAGGTGGCGGTCGCACGGGCCTCGACCGTGTCCCACAGGCGCACCGTCCGGTCCGCGCCGCCCGAGGCGAGGACGCGGTTGTCCGGGGCGAAGGCCAGGCAGGTGACCGGGCCCGTGTGGCCGGTGAGCCGGGCCACGGGGCGCGTGGCGTCACGGGTGGGGGAGGCGTCGTCCGGGGCCGGGCTCTTCGCGGCCGGTGAGGAATCGCGGAGCAGGTAGGCGGGGACCGCGAGCGCCGTGGCCGCCGCGGCGGTCGCCGCGAGCAGGGCGGTGCGGCGGGTGGGCCGCCACTTCCGCGCGAGGGTGCCGGCCGGCGGGGCGTCGGCGGGGGTCGTCCCCGGCCTGGGCGTCGTGGCCGACAGGCGTTCCAGGAGTGCCTCGGCCGTCGGCCGCGTCCCCGGTTCCTTCGCCAGGCATGCCGCCACCAGTTCCCGCAGGTCGGGGTACGGCGCCAGACCACTCAGCGCGGGTGGTTCGGACGTGATCCGGTGGACGACCGTCGCCGCGCTCGTCGCCTCGAACGGGCTGCTGCCCGTCGCCGCGAAGGCCAGCACCGAGCCGAGCGAGAACACGTCCGTGGCCCGCGTGACCAGGTCCGGGGTGCGGAGCTGCTCGGGGGACAGGTACGCGCAGGCGGCCGGGTCCGTCGGCTCCGGGGGCGTGCGCGGCGCGTGGGCGATGCCGACGATGCGGGAGCCGTCGTCGGTGAGGACGACGTGATCGGGGTCGAGGCCGCGGTGGACCACCCCGCACGCGTGGATCGCCGCGAGCCCCTCGGCGAGGTCCGCCGCGAGCCGCGGCACCGTGTGCGGCGGCAGCGGCCCCTCCCGGGTGATCCGTTCCCGGAGCGTCGGGCCCGGTACGAACTCCGTCGCCGGCCAAGGGGGTTCGGCGGATGCGTCCGCGTCCACGATCCGCGCCGTGCGGCGGCCGTCGATGCCCCGGGCCGCCTCGACCTCCCGGGCGAACTCCTCCCGGTCCAGGTCGCCGCGGAACCGCTTCACCACAGCGCCTGCCCGCCGCGGGTCCGACGGACCCGGTGACTCCACCATCAGCTACCCCCGTGATCCCGCTGCCGCCCGGAATTGAACCACGGGAGAGGACGCGCACATCCCTTGTCTGACGATCCGTCAGGTAAGAGGATGTGTCCCGGCCGTAATTGACGCTCCGTCAGATAGGGGGTTCGGGCATGGCGCCGCTCGCGTACGGCATTCAGCTCCCGATCCAGTCCCAGAGCACCATGTACGCCGAGTCCTGGGAGGCCGCCGCAGGCGCCGGCGACCTCGCCGAGATCGCCCGCGCCTGTGACCGGGGAGGCTTCGACTACATCGCCTCCTGCGACCACGTCGCCATCCCGCGGCGGCTCGCCGACGCCATGTCGACGACCTGGTACGACCCGGTCGCCACGCTCTCCTTCCTCGCCGGGGTCACCGAGCGCGTGCGACTGCTCAGCCACGTCGCGATCCTCGGGCTGCGCCATCCACTGGTCTCCGCCAAGCAGTACGCCACGCTCGACCACCTGAGCGGCGGGCGGCTGATCCTGGGGGTCGGGGCCGGGCACGTGGAGGAGGAGTTCGACGCCGTCGGGGCCGACTTCGGGCGGCGCGGCGCCGTGCTCGACGAGAGCATCGACGCCGTGCGGGCCGCCCTGGGGGCCGATGAGTTCCCCGTGCACAAAGGGGAGTTCTTCGCCTTCGAGGGGCTCGGGCAGCGGCCGCGGCCCGCGCAGTCGCGGGTGCCGGTGTGGGTCGGCGGTTCCTCCGCGCCCGCCGTGCGCCGGGCCGCCCTCAAGGGGGACGGCTGGCTGCCGCAGGGCGATCCGCGCGACCGGCTCCCGCAGCAGATCGAGAAGGTGCGGCGGCTGCGCGCCGAGGCCGGGATCGAGGCGCCCCTCACCATCGGGGCCATCACCGAGCCGCTGTACGTGGGCGCGCCCGGCTGGGAGACCGGGCGGCGCACGGTGTCGGGCGCGCCGGACGCCGTCGCCGAGTCGCTGCGCGCGTACCCGGCCATGGGCGTCGACCAGATCCAGGTCCGCTTCCGCAGCCGGGGGCGCGCCGAGCTCGTCGACCAGATCGCGGCCTTCGCCACCGAGGTCGCACCCCAACTCAGCTGAAGGGCAAGGGACATGGGCAAGCTTGACGGGCGCGTCGTGCTGATCACCGGTGCGGCGCGCGGGCAGGGCGAGCAGGAGGCCAGACTCTTCGCGGCTGAAGGGGCGCGGATCGTCGTCGCGGACGTCCTCGACGACCAGGGCGAGGCCGTCGCCAAGGACATCGGCAACGCCGTGTACGTGCACCTCGACGTGAGCAAGGAGGAGGACTGGGGCGCCGCCGTGCGGACCGCCCTGGGCGCCTTCGGGAAGATCGACGGGCTCGTCAACAACGCGGGCATCCTGCGGTTCAACGAGCTGGTGTCGACGCCGCTCGACGAGTTCCAGCAGATCGTGCAGGTCAACCAGGTGGGCGCGTTCCTCGGGATCAAGACCGTCGCGCCGGTGATCGCCGACGCCGGGGGCGGTTCCATCGTGAACACCGCCTCGTACACGGGCGTCACGGGCATGGCGTACGTGGGCTCCTACACCGCCACCAAGCACGCCATCGTCGGGCTCACTCGGGTCGCCGCCCTGGAGCTCGCCGCGAAGAAGATCCGCGTCAACGCGGTCTGCCCCGGCGCCATCGACACCGCCATGAGCAACCCGGCCCAGCTCGACCCCACCGCGAACACCGAGGAGGCCGCCGAGGCCCTCGACGGGCTGTACCGCAAGCTCGTGCCGCTCGGCCGGGTCGGCCGGCCCGAGGAGGTCGCGCGGCTCGCGCTCTTCCTCACCGCGGAGGAGGACTCGGCGTACATCACGGGACAGCCGTTCGTGATCGACGGGGGCTGGCTCGCGGGCGTCAGCGTGCTCTGACGTTCTTGCCGACGACAGTATCTGACGCTGCGTCAGGTATTGACGGTCCTCACCCGCAGTGGAACAGTCGACCCAATCAATCTGACGGATCGTCAGAAACTGACGAGGACGGTGAACCTCCTTGGAATTCGGGCTCTTTGTACAGGGATACGTGGGCAAGCAGGCGCTGACCGACCCCACCGCCGAGCACCGCGCGCTCATGAACGAGACCGAGTACGTCATCCAGGCGGACAAGTCCGGCTTCAAGTACGCCTGGGCGTCCGAGCACCACTTCCTGGAGGAGTACTCGCACCTCTCGGCCAACGACGTGTACCTCGGCTACCTCGCCCACGCGACGGACCGGATCCACCTCGGCTCCGGCATCTTCAACCCGCTCGCGCAGGTCAACCACCCGGTCAAGGTGGCCGAGAAGGTCGCCATGCTCGACCACCTCAGCGAGGGGCGCTTCGAGTTCGGCAGCGGGCGCGGGGCGGGCTCGCACGAGATCCTCGGATTCATCCCTGGTGTGACGGACATGAACTACACCAAGGAGATCTGGGAAGAGACCATCGCCGAGTTCCCGAAGATGTGGCTCCAGGACGAGTACGTCGGGTTCCAGGGCAAGCACTGGTCGCTGCCGCCGCGCAAGATCTTCCCCAAGCCGTACGGGAAGTCGCACCCCGCCATGTGGTACGCGGCCGGCTCCCCGCCCTCGTACGCGATGGCCGCCAGGAAGGGGCTGGGCGTCCTCGGGTTCAGCGTGCAGAAGGTCTCCGACATGGAGTGGGTCCTGGAGCAGTACAAGACCGCCATCCAGGACGCCGAGCCCATCGGTGACTTCGTCAACGACAACGTGATGGTGACGTCCACCGCCATCTGCGCCGAGACCCACGACAAGGCCGTCGAGATCGCCGTGAACGGCGGGCTCAACTACCTTCAGTCGCTGGTCTTCCGGTACCACGACACCTTCCCGCGGCCCGAGGGCATCCCCGAGTGGCCGGAGATCCTGCCCGAGTACTCGGCCGAGATCATCGAGCTGCTCATCGCCGAGGAGCTGATGATCTGCGGTGATCCGGACGAGGTGCTCCAGCAGTGCAAGCGGTGGGAGCAGGCCGGGGCCGACCAGCTGTCGTTCGGGCTGCCGATCGGCATCTCGCACGAGGACACGCTCAACTCGATCAAGCTGATCGGGGAGCACGTCATCCCGAAGATCGACACGGATCCGGTGCACCGGACGACCCGGTTCCGCGGTCAGGCCCCGGCCTGACCCCGTCGGCTGCCCCGGTCTTCCTCCTCCCGGACAGGAGGGCCGGGGCCTTGCCGTAGCCCCGCCGCGGGGCGCTGCCCCGGACCCCGCTCCTCAATCGCCGGAGGGGCTTGTCGGGGGCGGGAGGGCCGGGGCCTTGCCGTAGCCCCGCCGCGGGGCGCTGCCCCGGACCCCGCTCCTCAATCGCCGGAGGGGCTTGTCGGGGGCGGGCGGGCTGGAGCCCTGCCGTAGCCCCGCCGCGGGGCGCTGCCCCGGACCCCGCTCCTCAATCGCCGGAGGGGCTTGTCGGGGCGGGTCGGAGCCCAGTCGCGCGTATCCGTCGAACGAGTCGCACGAAAGGACCAGGCATGCTCGACCACCTCATCAAGGGCGCCACCGTCGTCGACGGGACCGGCGCCCCCGCCCGCGTCGCCGATGTCGGCATCCGCGACGGGCGCATCGCCGTCATCGCCGAGCCCGGCACCGTCGCCGAGGAGGCGCGGTCCAGTGAGGACGCCTCGGGGCTCGTGCTCGCGCCCGGGTTCGTCGACCCGCACACGCACTACGACGCCCAGCTGTTCTGGGACCCGTACGCGACGCCCTCCCTCAACCACGGGGTGACGACCGTCGCGGGCGGCAACTGCGGGTTCACCCTGGCCCCGCTGCACCCCGACCGGCCCGCGGACGCCGACTACACGCGGCGCATGATGTCCAAGGTCGAGGGGATGTCGCTGGTCGCCCTGGAGGAGGGCGCCCCGTGGACGTGGAACTCCTTCGAGGAGTACCTCGGCGCGCTGGACGGGCGGATCGCGGTCAACGCCGGGTTCATGGTGGGGCACTGCGCGCTGCGCCGGTACGTGATGGGGGCCGACGCCGTCGGCGGGCAGCCCAGCGAGCGGCAGATGGAGGAGATGCTCGCGCTCTTCCACGCGGCCATGGACGCCGGGGCCTGGGGGCTCTCCACCACGCAGTCCTCCACGCACTCCGACGGCGACGGGCAGCCCGTCGCCTCCCGGCACGCGCTGCCCGCCGAACTCGTCGCGCTCAGCAAGGCGGTCGGCGAGCACGAGGGGACGCAGATCGAGGCCATCGTCGCCGGGTGCCTCGATCAGTTCAGTGATGACGAGATCGATCTGTTCGTCGAGATGAGCGCGGCCGCGGGACGGCCGCTCAACTGGAACGTGCTGACCATCGACGCCGCCGTGCCCGAGCGGGTGCCCCGGCAGTTGGAGGCGAGCGAGCGGGCCCGCAAGTCGGGCGGCCGGATCGTCGCCCTGACGATGCCGATCCTGACCCCGATGAACATGTCGCTGGGCACGTTCTGCGCGCTCAATCTCATCCCCGGGTGGGGCGACGTGCTGGGGCTGCCCGTCGACGAGCGGATCGAGAAGCTGCGGGACCCCGGCACGCGCGCCGAGATGCTGCGGCGGGCCGACAGCAAGGAGGCCGGGGTCTTCCGGCGTCTCGCGAACTTCGGGCGCTACGTCATCGGGGACACCTACTCCGAGGCGAACGAGGGGCTGACCGGGCGGGTGGTGAAGGACATCGCCGCCGAGCGCGGGCAGGAGCCCTTCGAGTGCCTCGTCGAGATCTGCGCCAACGACCGGCTGCGGACCGTGCTGTGGCCGATGCCGACCGACAACGACCCCGACTCGTGGACGCTGCGCGCCGAGACCTGGCAGCACGAGGACGTCATGCTGGGCGGCTCGGACGCCGGCGCGCACCTGGACCGGATGTGCGGGGCGCCGTACACGACCCGGTTCATCGGCGACTGTCTGCGCGGGCGGCAGCTGGCGAGCCTGGAGCAGGCCGTGAAGATGCTGACCGACGACCCGGCCCAGCTGTTCGGGCTGCGCGAGCGGGGCCGGGTGCGGGAGGGGTTCCACGCCGACCTGGTGCTGTTCGACCCGGAGACCATCGACGCGGGCAAGGCCACCCTCGTGCACGACCTGCCGGGCGACAGCCCGCGGCTCGACTCGAAGGCCATCGGGATCACCGCGGTCTGGGTCAACGGGGTGGAGGCGATGCGCGGCGACGTGGTGAGCGGGGCCGTGCCCGGCAAGGTGCTGCGGTCGGGGACCGACACCCGGACGGTGAGTACCAAGTGAGCGCATCCCAAAGGCTGTTCATCGGCGGTGAGTGGGTCGAGCCCGGCGGCGGGCACTACGAGGTGGTCGACCCGGCGAGCGAGGGCGTGGTCGGGCTCGCCCCCGAGGCCTCCCGGCAGCAGGTGTACGACGCCGCCCGCGCCGCCCGCGACGCCTTCGGACCGTGGTCGCGGACGAAGCCCCAGGAGCGGGCCGCGATCCTGGACCGGGCCGCCGACGTGATGCAGCGGGACTTCGCCGCGCACGCCGAGCTCGCCCAGGCCGAGAGCGGCGCGACCAGCGGGACCGCGCGCGGCATGCAGGTCGCGGTCGGGGTCGCCCGGTTCCGGCGGTACGCCAGGGGGGCCCTGGAGCCCGTCGAGGAAGGGCTGCCGCCGCAGATCAGCGAGGCCGGGCCGATGGGGAAGGCGGGGGTGACCGGCGCCCTCGCGGTGCGCCAGCCCGTCGGCGTCGTCACCTGCGTCACCTCGTACAACAATCCGTGGGCCAACCCGGCGGGCAAGGTCGCCCCCGCGCTCGCCATGGGCAACACCGTCGTGGTGAAGCCCGCGCCGCAGGACCCGCTCTCCGTGTACCGGATGGCGGCGGCGCTGGAGGAGGCCGGGGTGCCGCCGGGCGTGGTCAACGTGGTGAGCGGCACGGCGGTGGCGGTGGGCGAGGCCGCCGTCGACTCGCCGGACGTCGACATGGTCAGCTTCACCGGGTCCACGGCGGTCGGGCAGCGCATCGGCGAGGTGTGCGGGCGGTCCATGAAGCGGCAGCTGATGGAGCTGGGCGGCAAGGGCGCCGCGATCGTCCTCGACGACGCCGACCTGGACTCGGCCGTCGCCGGGATCGGCACGACGTACGCCTTCTACAGCGGGCAGATCTGCACCGCCCCGACCCGGGCGATCGTGCACCGCTCCGTGTACGACGCGTTCGTCGAGAAGCTGCGCGGCTACCTCGGCTTCATGAAGGTCGGCGATCCGCGGGCGCAGGGCACGGTGGTCGGGCCGGTGATCTCGGGCGCGCACCGCGAGCGCGTCGAGTCGTACGTGGAGCTGGGCCGCAAGGAGGGCGCGACCGTCGTGGCGGGCGGCGAGCGGCCCGCCTTCGAGCGGGGCTTCTACGTGGCGCCGACGCTGCTCGCCGACTGCACCAACGACATGCGGGTGGTGCGCGAGGAGATCTTCGGGCCGGTCGTCGCCGTCGTCCCGTTCGACGGCGACGAGGACGAGGCGGTCGCCCTCGCCAACGACAGCGAGTACGGGCTCATCGACTACGTGTGGTCGGGCGACGTCGCCCGTGCCTTCCGGGTCGCGCGGCGGCTGCGGGCCGGCGGGGTCGGGGTGAACACGATCGGACGGAACATGGAGGCGCCGTTCGGCGGGTTCAAGAAGAGCGGGGTGGGCCGGGACGTCGGCTCGTACGCGCTGCACGCGTACAGCGAGCTGCAGTCGATCGTCTGGCCCGGGTGACGAAGTCCACGAAATCTGCACGGGAAAATTTGGAACCTGGGCAAATCGGACCCGGCAACGATTCCCGAATATCGGACGCCGGGCCGATCGCCTTGCGATGTGTGGCTGATTCCGGCAATCTTCCCCTTGGGTCGAAAGTGACTGCCCGAATTGCCCGTGGATTGTTAACCGGCGAAGTCATGATGAATCCCGCCAGATGTGGAAACCGCAGGATTTAACGTCCTGTTCATGACTCAGCTGGACGCACGGCCCTCGACGGCGCGGGCCGCAGACAGCGCCGCCGACGGCGGTGGCAAGGGGCTCGGCGGGAACTCCGTCGGGCTGCTCGGCAGTGCCGTCATCGGCGTCTCCACCGTCGCGCCCGTCTACTGCCTGACCTCGACGCTCGGCTCCACGGCCGGCGAGGTCGGGCTGCAGATGCCCGCCGTCTTCCTCGCCGGCTTCCTGCCGATGCTCCTCGTCGCCTTCGCGTACCGGGAGCTCAACAAGGTCATGCCGGACTGCGGCACGTCCTTCACCTGGACCGTGAAGGCCTTCGGGCCGCGCGTCGGGTGGATGTGCGGCTGGGGCCTGGTGATCGCGACGATCATCGTCCTGTCGAACCTCGCGGGCGTCGCCACCTCCTACTTCTGGCTGCTCGCGGGCGAGATCACGAACAGTGGCGCGGTGGCCGACCTCGACGGCAACAAGGCCGTCCACATCGTCACCTGCCTCGTCCTGATCGCCGCCGCGACGGCCATCAGCTACCGCGGCATGACCGCGACCAAGGGCGTCCAGTACACGCTGGTCGGACTCCAGCTGGTGGTGCTCGCCGTCTTCGTCGCGATGGCGGTGGCGAAGGCGGGCTCCGCGGACTTCGCCGCGACGTCGGTGGACTTCTCCTGGTCCTGGCTGAACCCGTTCTCCGTGCAGTCCTTCGGCGCGTTCACCGCGGGCCTGTCCCTGTCGATCTTCATGTACTGGGGCTGGGACACCTGCCTGACCGCCAACGAGGAGACCATCGGCAGCGACCGCACGCCGGGCCGCGCCGCGCTCATCGCGATGGTCGTCCTCGTCGGCTCCTACCAGGCGACCGGGGTGGCCGCCCAGATGATCGTCGGCTCCGGCGGCAAGGGCCTCGGCCTCGCCAACCCGGAGACCTCCGACAACGTCTTCGCCGCGCTCGCGGGCCCCGTCATGGGCCCGACCCTCGGCGTCCTCCTCTTCGTCGCCGTCCTCGCCTCGGCGGCGGCCAGCCTCCAGACCACGTTCATCCCGGTCGCCCGCACGGTCCTGGCCATGTCGACGTACGAGGCGCTGCCCGCCTCGTACGCCCGCGTCCACCCGCGCTTCAAGACGCCCGGCCGCGCCACGATCACCGCGGGCGTCGCCACGGCCGTCTTCTACACGGTCATGACGCTGGTCTCCGAGCACGTCCTCGTCGACACGATCTACGCGCTCGGCCTCATGATCTGCTTCTACTACGCGCTGACGGCCTTCGCCTGCGCCTGGTACTTCAAGGGCGAGCTGACCCGCTCGGTCCGTGACTTCACCTTCAAGGGCCTCTTCCCGCTGCTCGGCGGCGTCCTCCTGTCGGCCGTCTTCGCCAAGACCCTGATCGACATGTGGAACCCGGAGTACGGCAGCGGCTCCTCGGTGTTCGGCGTCGGCTCGGTGTTCGTCATCGGGGTGGGCCTGCTGCTGGTCGGCGTCGTCATCATGCTGGTGATGGGGCGGCGCAGCCCGGCGTTCTTCCGCGGCGAGGTGCTGAACCGGGACACGGCGGTGCTGGTCGTCGCCGAATGACCGGGCACCGCCGCGTCCCGGCCCGTCACGCCCCGAGGAAGACCGGGTTCGTGAACGCCGTCAGCGCGCCCGGCAGCCCGGCGACCGCCGGGGCGTGCCGCACCTCGGCCCGTACGTACGCCGCGTAGGACGCCGTCGTCCGCCAGCTCACCTTGCCCGTGCCGGACTCGGGGAGCGCCGGGGACGTGAACAGGGTGCCCTGGTCGGTGACGAGGTGCAGCGTGCAGCCGGGGGCGCCCTTGACCTCCAGGTCCACCGTGACCGGGGCGTCCGCGGCCACCGCCAGGCGTTCGCCGATGCCGGCCACCCGGCCCTTGCCGCCCGTCGCCGAGAAGGACACCTCGACGGCCGCGGACTCGGCGACGTAGGAGCGGCCCGCCCTGATGCCCGCCTGGATCGCGTCCCGGGTCAGGTCGTCGGCCAGCACCACCGTCTGCGGGCCGCCGATCCGGTCGGGGTCGCGGTGCGCGTCGCTGTTGCCCATGGCCGGGATCCAGGAGCCCTTCCCGGTGCCGCGCGAGCGGGCGTACGCCACCAGCGTGTTGTCCCAGTCGGCCAGCGAGATCTCGTCGTCGGGGGTGTACGGGCCGTTCCACACCTCCACCGCGTCCGCCTCGCCGAAGCCGAACTTCCAGCCGCAGCCGATGCACGTCGCGTGCGGGTGCGCCGGGACGACCAGGCCGCCCGCCCGGCGGATCTCCCGCGCGTACGCGGCCCAGCGGTTGTCGCGCGCCCGGTAGCGCCAGTCGATGAACGTGCCGGGGTCCGTGCCGAGGGCGACCACGTGGCCGTTGCGGGTCGTGACCTCCTCGCCCAGCATGACGAGCAGGTCGTCGCCCGCCACGTCCGCCCAGTGGGCGTGCGCGGAGTGCGTGTTGTGGTCCGACGTGTTGATGAAGTCCAGGCCCGCCGCGCGGGCGAGCGCGCCGATCTCGGCGGGCGTGCGGCGCCCGTCCGAGTACCAGCTGTGCAGGTGGCAGTCGCCGCGGTACCAGGCGCGGCCCCGGCCGCGGGCCCGCTCCGGCGGATAGCCCGGCCGCGGCGTCTCGCCCGCCGGGCCGTGGGTGAGCGTCACCGTCACCGAGTACGGCAGGCCGTCCGGCGCCACCGTGTACGGGCCGAGCGCGATGTGCCAGGTGCCCGCCCGCACCGGGCCCGGGACGTAGCCCGGCGTCGCGTCGTCCGCGCGGACGAAGAACTCCGTGCGCGCCCCGCCCGACCAGCCGCGGAAGCCCTTGCCGCCGAGCGCCGTGCCGCGCTCGTCGAAGATGCCGATGTCGAGCGCGTTGTTCTGGGTGCCGGCCGGGACCGTCGCCTTCGTGTACGTGTAGGCGACGTGGATCTCCCGCACGCCGGACGGGACCTCCACCGGCAGGTACACGAAGTCGGGGGCGCCCGGCGGCAGGGTGCCCGTGAGCGTCTTGGTGGACTGCGAGCCGTCGGCGGCGCTGGCGAAGCTCATGGTGGTGAGCGTAAGTGCCGTCGCCGCACCGGTCACGAGCAACGCCCGTCTGCCGATGCCGTGTTCGGTGCCGTGTGTTTCGTCCGTGCACATATCGCGGCTCCCCAGGGTGTGGATGTGACGTGTGCGAACCCTGGCAGTAAGCCGTGAACTCCCCTCCAAGGGAAGGGGATCGGCGGATTACGACTGGCGGCGCCTGCGGAACAGGCCGGCGACGACCAGCACCACGATCACGATCAGCACGATGAGGATCCAGCCGAGCGCGCCGAGCGAACCGCTCTTCTTCTTTTTCCTCTTCTTGGACTTCTTGGACTTCTTGGGATTGGTGGACTTCTTGCCGGTCTTGGTCACCTGGCCGGCGCTGTCGGAGCGCGACGCGGCGACCTTCTTCGCCGGCTTCCCCGCGGGATGCGAGACGGGTTTCGAGACCTGCTGGGACGACGTCGTCGCGGCGTACGCCGTCGCCGGGACGCCGCCCAGGAGCAGCGCGCCGAGCAACACCAGCACCGTCGTGGGACGCGTGCGGAGAAACATGACAAACCCCCCGTTGGCCAAGGACCCGGCGAGACTAGTACCACCCGAGCACGCCCGGAACCCCCGCCGACGTGATCCGCTCGTATGCTCGGTTCATGAGTGATCCGGACGCCGCACGACAGCAGAGCCAGCCCACCGCCAACTCGATGCGCCGCGCGCTCAAACGGGCCAGGGACGGCGTCGCGCTCGACGTCACGGAAGCCGCCGTACTGCTCCAGGCGCGCGGCGCCGATCTCGACGACCTGACCGCGTCGGCCGCCCGGGTGCGCGACGCGGGCCTCGAGGCCGCCGGACGGCCGGGCGTCATCACGTACTCGAAGAGCGTGTTCGTCCCGCTCACCCGGCTGTGCCGGGACAAGTGCCACTACTGCACGTTCGTGACCGTCCCCGGCAAGCTGCGCCGCGCCGGGCACGGGATGTTCATGTCGCCGGACGAGGTCCTCGACATCGCCCGCAAGGGCGCCGAACTCGGCTGCAAGGAAGCCCTGATCACCCTCGGCGACAAGCCCGAGGACCGCTGGCCCGAGGCCCGCGAATGGCTCGACGCGCACGGCTACGACGACACCATCGCCTACGTCCGCGCCATCTCGATCCGGATCCTGGAGGAGACGGGACTGCTCCCGCACCTCAACCCGGGCGTCCTGTCCTGGACCGACTTCCAGCGGCTCAAGCCCGTCGCCCCGTCGATGGGCATGATGCTGGAGACCACCGCCGAGCGCCTGTGGTCCGAGCCCGGCATGCCGCACTACGGCTCCCCGGACAAGGAACCGGCCGTCCGGCTGCGGGTGTTGGAGGACGCGGGCCGCTCGTCCGTCCCCTTCACCAGCGGGCTGCTCATCGGGATCGGCGAGACGTACGAGGAGCGCGCGGAGTCCCTCTTCGCGCTGCGCCGCGTCGCCCGCTCCTACCACGGCGTCCAGGAACTGATCATCCAGAACTTCCGCGCCAAGCCGGACACGGCGATGCGCGGCATGCCCGACGCCGAACTCGACGACCTCGTCGCGACCGTGGCCGTCGCCCGGCACATCATGGGCCCGGCGGGCAATCTGCAGGCCCCGCCGAACCTGGTCGACGGCGAGTACGCGCGGCTCATCGGCGCGGGCATCGACGACTGGGGCGGCGTCTCCCCGGTGACCATCGACCACGTGAACCCGGAGAAGCCGTGGCCGAAGCTGGCGGAACTGGCCGGGCAGTCCGCCGAGGCCGGCTTCGAGCTGCGTGAACGGCTGTGCGTGTACCCGGAGTTCGTGACCCGCGGCGAACCGTGGCTCGACCCGCGCCTGCTCCCGCACGTCCGCGCGCTGGCCGACCCGGACACCGGTCTCGCGATCGCCGACGCACCCGTCGTCGGCCGCCCCTGGCAGGAGCCGGACGAGGGGTTCGTCGCCTCGACCGGCCGCACCGACCTGCACCGCACCATCGACACCGAGGGCCGCACCGCCGACCGGCGCGACGACTTCGACGTGGTCTACGGCGACTGGGAGGCGCTGCGCGAGCAGGCGGCCCCCGGCATGGTGCCGTCCCGCATCGACGGCGATGTGCGCGAGGCGCTGGCGATCGCGGCCGACGACCCGACCCGGCTCACCGACGACCAGGCCCTCGCCCTGCTGCACGCGGACGGTCCGGCCCTCGACGCCCTGTGCCGGATCGCCGACGACATCCGCAAGACGGTCAACGGCGACGACGTCACGTACATCGTCACGCGGAACATCAACTTCACGAACGTCTGCTACACCGGCTGCCGGTTCTGCGCCTTCGCCCAGCGCCGCACGGACGCCGACGCGTACACCCTCTCCCTGGACCAGGTCGCCGACCGCGCCCAACAGGCCTGGGACGTCGGGGCGGTCGAGGTCTGCATGCAGGGCGGCATCCACCCGGACCTGCCCGGCACCGCTTACTTCGACATCGCGAAGGCCGTGAAGGAACGCGTGCCCGGCATGCACGTGCACGCCTTCTCCCCGATGGAGGTCGTCAACGGCGCGACCCGCACCGGGATGTCGATCCGCGAGTGGCTGACGGCCGCCAAGGAAGCGGGCCTCGACTCGATCCCCGGCACGGCCGCCGAGATCCTCGACGACGAGGTCCGCTGGGTCCTCACCAAGGGCAAGCTGCCCACGGCGACGTGGATCGAGGTCGTCAGGACCGCGCACGAACTCGGCATCCGGTCGAGCTCGACGATGATGTACGGGCACGTGGACCAGCCGCGGCACTGGCTCGGCCACTTCCGCACGCTGGCGGCGATCCAGCAGGAGACCGGCGGCTTCACGGAGTTCGTGACGCTGCCCTTCATCCACACCAACGCGCCGGTCTACCTGGCGGGCATCGCGAGGCCGGGCCCGACGACCCGGGACAACCGCGCGGTCACGGCGATGGCCCGGATCCTCCTCCACCCGCACATCCCCAACATCCAGACCAGCTGGGTGAAGCTCGGCACGGAGGGCGCGGCCGAGATGCTCCGCTCGGGCGCCAACGACCTGGGCGGCACCCTCATGGAGGAGACCATCTCGCGGATGGCGGGCTCGTCCTACGGCTCGTACAAGTCGGTCAAGGACCTGGTCGCGGTAGCGGACGCGGCGGGCCGCCCGGCGAAGCCGCGCACGACGCTGTACGGGCCCGTCCCGGAGGAGCGGGTCCGCACCGCCGCGGCGTCGGACGGGCATCTGCCGGAGCTGTTGCCGGTGCTGGGCGACTGAACCCTGGCCGGGACCTGGGGCGTCCGTCCTCCCAGGTCCCGGCTTTTATTCGCTCTCACGTGTCAGTACCTGCTGTTAGCCTCCTGCGACCCGCGGGCAGAGCGGGACGACAGGGGAGGGGTCAACATGCCTCGCAGTAGAAGGACTTGGAGCCGACTCAGACGGGCAGCCGTCGTGGGCTCGGCGACACTGACGGTCGTCGCGGCGCCGTCGGCGGCCCTGGCGGCCGACAACCTGCCGCCGTTGCGGCCACTCGTGCAGGATCTGAAAACCGGCGGCCAGGCGTGCGCCACGGGGGCGGAGCGGCCGTACGTCTCGGAGTCGCCGCGGGTGACCGCCGTGCTCTACGACCCCGAGAGCGACGACCAGCCCGCCGAGGGCAACTCCGTACAGGGCGAGTTCGAGGCCTGGTGGACGGATGCCGACGGCGCGGAGCAGCGCCGGACCCACACCTCGTACATGTTGCCGTCCGGCACGTCGGCGTACTGGCAGCTGCCCGACGACGTGCCGCCGAACACCGTCGTGTCCTGGCGCGTGCGGGCGAACGACGGCAAGGCGGTCTCCGCGTGGAGCTCCGAGGACGGCGGCTCCGTCTGCGAGTTCGTCTACGACGACGAGAACCCGGCGAAGCCGACCGTGTCCTCGACGGACTTCCCCGAGGACAGCCGGACCGCGCGCGTCGGGGAGTACGGCACCTTCACGGTGGACTCGGCCTCCGACGACGTCGTCAAGTACCGCTACTCGTACATCGGCAGCACCTACGAGACCGCGTCGCCGGAGAAGCCCGGTGGGCCGGTCAGTATCCGGTTCATGCCGGTGGACACGGGTCCGGAGACGCTGAGCGTGCAGGCAGTCGACCGGTCGGGCCGCATCAGCGGTCGCATCGACCACACGTTCGTCGTCGTGGCGGGCCGTGCGCCCGTCGCGCACTGGAACCTCGCCGACCCCGCGGGCACGAAGTCGGCCGCGGCGCAGGCGGGGCCTGCCGCCCGGGCCGGCACCGGTGTGGCGTTCGGCGCGGGGGCGCCCGACGGCACCGCGCTGAAGACCACCGCGAGCCTGGACGGTACGGGTCACGGATACCTGAGCCCGGACACGGCCGTGGTCGACACGCGGCGCACGTTCGCGGTGGGCGGCTGGGTCCGCCCGGCCGCCACGGACGCCGTGCGGACCGTGGCGAGCCAGGACGCCGACGGGGCTCCCGGCTTCACGCTCGGGCTGCGGCCCGGCAGCGACTCCGCACCGGTGTGGTCCTTCCGGATCGGCGGCGCGCAGGTCACCGGCGGTACTCCCGAGACCGGCGAGTGGGCCCACGTGCTGGGCCTCTACGACGCCGAGACGGGGCTCGCCACGCTGTACGTGAACGGCCACGAGGTCGGCACGCCGCAGAAGGCGGCGCCGGTCGAGGCCGCGGGCGCCTTCCAGATCGGCCGGGCCCGGGGCGCGGCCGGATACCGCGACCGCTGGCAGGGCGAAGTGGGCGATGTCCGGGTCTACGACCGCGTGGTCGTGCCGGCAGAGGCGGCCGAACTGGGCGCCCGCACAGCCCGGTTGGCAGGGCACTGGTCCCTGGAGAGCGCGGCGGACGGGGCGAGCCCGGAACTGTACGGGGGCGCGCCGCTGCAGCTGTCCGACGGCGCGACGATCCGCCGTGCCGTCGAGGACGACTGCGCGGTGAACCCGGACTGCGTTCCGTCGACGGACTACCCGCTCGTGGGCGACGGCGACCTGACTCTGGACGGCACGACCGGCCACGCCGCCACGGACCGGCCCGTCGTGGACACGGGTGACAGCTTCACCATCGGTGTGGTGGTCCGCCTCGCGGACAGCGACCCCGCGCACCCGATGACGGTGCTGTCCCAGGGTGGTGAGCACGCGGACGCGTTCAAGGTGCGGTACGTCCCCACGAAGCACGAGTGGCAGCTGGTCGTGACCGGAGCCGATGACAGCGGGGCGGCGGAAACCGTCGTCGCGCGCACGGCCTTGGCCGACGGCGGTGAGGGCCAGGGCCAGCGACTGGCGGTCGTGTACGACGACGCGACCGACCAGATCAAGCTCTACCTGGACGGCTACACGAGTGACGAGGCGACCGCGACCTTCCACGGTGCCTGGCACAGCGACGGCGGGCTGCAGGTCGGGCGCGGGCACGTCGACGGCGCGTGGGGCGAGTACCTGCGCGGCTCGGTCGACGAGGTGCACGCCTTCTCCGGTGCGCTGGACCAGTCCGACATCCTCGGTCTCGGCTTCGGCACCGAACCCTGCGTCTGCTGAGCACGAGCTGACGGGCGGACGTACCGGACGCGGCGCGTCCGCCCCGGTCGCGCTCGGCGAAGGCGCGGGGCCTCAGCGCAGCGTCGCGCCGAACCCCGTGCCCGACCGGGAGCCGGGGTCCGTGGCCGGCTCGCCGGTTTCCGGGGCGTGGACCGCGGCGGGTCCGAACGACACGACGTGCTCCGCGATCGGACCGGTGGGGCCGCCGGGCAGCACCCACACGGCGCCCGAGTCGCTGCGCGTGCCGTCCTCGCCGGCCGCGCCCACGGCGAGGTCCGCCGGTGCGCCCTTGGTCGCCGCGCGGAACGACACCGCCGAACCGAACAGGTCGCCGCGCTCGCCGTTGCCCGGCACGCCCGCGCTGTCCTGGGTGTAGGTGCGGGCGGGCGTGGCGCCCAGGCCGCGGCCCCGCATGCCCTTGAACACGTACACGGCGCCGGCGTCGGTGTGCCCCGCCGCGTCGTCGGTGCCGGGCGCGCCCACGGCGAGGTCGGCGCAGCCGTCGCCGTCGCCGTCGCCCGCGCCGAGGGCGGCGCCGAACTGGTCGCCCTGGTTCGTGGCGCCCGGTGTATGGTCGCCGGCCCGGCCGCCGCCCGGCGCGGTCAGGAACACGGCGGAGCCGCCCGGGCCCTTCGGCCCGCCGGACAGCACCCGCACCCGCCCGGCGCTGTCGACGGAGTCCTCCGACACCGCGCCGATGTCGTACGAGGCGAGGTCCGCGAAGCCGTCGCAGTCGAAGTCGCCGACGGCCGCGGCGAGTCCGTAGGACGTCACGTCCCTGCCCTTCGCCCGCAGCCCGTCCTTGCCGCCCGGATGGAACCGGTCCGGGTAGCTCATCTCCTCGAAGCCCTGCGAGGTGACGAGGTCGTCGCGGCCGTCGCCGTTCAGGTCGCCGACGACGACGTGCCGTGGCGAGCCGCTGTCCCCCCAATTTCCCTCGATCCTGCCGGACTTGCGCTGCCTGCCGTCCCGGCCGAACGGCCCGTAGAGCAGGCGCGTGCCGCCCGTCACCAGATCGGCGTGGCCGTCCCCGTCGAAGTCGC
Source organism: Streptomyces sp. KL116D (assembly GCF_030766975.1). Lineage (NCBI taxonomy): Bacteria > Bacillati > Actinomycetota > Actinomycetes > Kitasatosporales > Streptomycetaceae > Streptomyces > Streptomyces sp. KL116D. The sequence continues at coordinate 43,992 of NZ_JASERH010000124.1, forward strand.
CGGTGGCCGTCTCGCCCAGGGACGGCAGCACGGTCACCTCTTCGAGCCCGATCCGCGACCCCCACAGCACGAGCGTCACGGGTCCGGCCTGCTGCTCGTCCCGGCCGGGTTCGTGGTCGCCCTCGGCGGACTCCCCGGCCCGTTCGTCGTCGGTCGACCCGATGTCGAGGGAGGCGACGAGGTCGGTGTTGCCGTCGCCGTCGAGATCCGCGGCGGTGACGTGCTCGCCGAACCGGTGGCCCTGGTCGAGCAGAGGCTTCAGCCGCGCGGGCACGGACGTCCCGCCGACCGCCACGAGCGTCTGCCGCCTGCGCCGCAGGTCGATCCCGTCCTCGCCCCCGTACACGACGACCACGGCCCCCGCCTGCTCGCGCCCCGACGCCGCGGTCCACGGGGCGGGCACGACGAGGTCGCCGTACCCGTCCCCGTTGAAGTCGCTCGTCGCGACCACCGCCTTCCCCTTCGGCCCCGCCGCCGCACTGCTCGGCGCGGCCGGCGACGGGGTGGGCGTGCGCCGGTCCCCGTCCCGGCCGCCCGTCTCGGACGAGCAGGCGGTGGCGAGGAGGGCGGTGATCGCGGTGAGGGCCAGGGCGGGTGCGCGACGCATGCCGCCGACGGTACGTCGGCTCCGGCCGCGCGAGGTCGGCTTCCCGTACCGAATTGGTGTCGAGTGGGGCTGGGCCGGGCGCGGGACGAGCTCCGGGACCGGTTCGCCGGGTAGCCCCGGCGGGCGGTCCGGTCAGACCAGCAGTTCGCGGCGCAGCTCGGCGAGCCCGCGCGCGTCCAGCCCCAGCGCTTCCTTCTCGTACGCCCGGAACGACCCGAACTCGTCCCGTACCTCGTCGAACCCGGAGTTCAGGTACTCGGCCCGCACGTCGAGCAGCGGCTTGTAGACCTTGGCCTGCTCCGGCGTCATCGACGCGAGCGCCGCCGCGTTGGCCCCGGCTCGGTAGTCGTTGGAGGCGAGGTAGTCGGCGGTCACCGTGTCGCGGGGGACGCCGAGGGCGGTGAGCAGGGCGGCGTTCGCCCAGCCCGTGCGGTCCTTGCCCGCCGTGCAGTGGAAGAGGGCGCCGTCGCCGCCGACGATGCCCGAGAAGACCTTGCGGTAGGCCGACTTGGCGGTGGCGCCGCTGACCATGAACTTCTCGCCGTCGGTCATCATGGCGACCGCGCCGGCCTCGGTGGTCGGCATCGTGGTCGTCATGTCGGAGCCGGCCAGTACGTCCGCGACGACGTACCGGGTGCCGGCGGGCACCCGGTCGGGGGCGGCGGCGCGCTCGCCGGCCGTCCGCAGGTCGTAGTCCGTGGTGATGCCGAGCCGCTTCAGCTTGGCGAGGTCGGCGTCGGTCAGCTTGTCCAGGGCGTCGGAGCGGTAGACCTCGCCCATCTTCACCCAGTGGCCGTCGCGGGTGCGGTAGCCGCCCGCGTCACGGAAGTTGACGGTGCCGTCGAGCTTGATGAGGCGGTCGGCGAGGTGCAGGCCCCGGCCGTGGTCGGGCACCAGGTCGAACCACTGACGGTCCGCGTGCGCGGGGAGCCCGGTGACGGTGACCCTGCCGGTCGACCCGCCGCTCGCGACCGTGCGGCCGCCCGCCCGGACGGCGACGTGCCGGGTGCCGGGGGCCTGCCAGGAGATCTCGTACGTACCGGGCGTCGCGGCGGCCGTCACCGTCGCGTGGGTGAACGGGATGCGGGCGGGGGCCGGGCCCGGGTGGGCGGAGGCGGCGGGCGCGGCGAGGGCGACGAGGAGTGCGGCGGCCGGGAGGGCGCCGAGGGCAGGAGCCGAGGTCCTGACACGAGTCATGTGCGTCATGGGGCGGATGTTTCGGGGCGCCGGGAAGCGGGGCGCGACGTGGTGGTGAACGGCCGGGGAAGGGCAGCGGGACGGACGGAGCGTACACCTTCGCGAACTGGGCGAATGCGGGCCGATCTGACCTCATGGGTGTCTCGTTACATACCAGGTGAGTTCGCTTGAGTCGCTGAAGCGAACGTTCCTGGTCGCGTCCGGTCGATTACAGTGCTGGCTGTCGGCCGGTCGTGACGGGAGGGGTCCCATGGGTGCACCGCCCGCAGCGGCCGTCTGGGGGCGCGCGGAGCAGCAGGACTTCCGCAGCCGCGTCCGCGGCGCCCTGCTCGGCACCGCCCTCGGCGACGTCCTCGGCGCCCCGCTCGACCAGCCCGCCCTGGAGGGCGCCGCCCCGGCCGAGCCCGCCGAAGCACTGCCGGGCCACCAGTTGACCCCCGCCTACGGCCGGGTGGGCGCGGTCACCGCCGCCACCCAGCTCGCCCTGTTCACGGTCGACGGCCTCATCCGCGCCCAGGTCCGCCGCGACACCGGCGCCTGGCACCCGCCCACCGACGTGCACCGCGCCTATCTGCGCTGGGCCGCCACCCAGCGCGACTGGGGGCCCGACGAGCGGCGCAAGGAGGACGGCTGGCTGGCCCGCGAGGAGTGGCTGTACTCGCGGCGCGGCGCGTCCCAGGCGCTGCTGCTCGGCCTCGGCAACGACGTGATGGGCACCCTCGACAAGCCCAAGAACCCGGACGCCACCGGCGCCGAGGCGGCGACCCGCTCCGCGCCCTTCGGGCTGCTGGTCGGCTGGGAGCCGCAGCTCGTGCTGCAGCTGGCCGTGGAGTGCGCGGTCCAGACGCACGGCTCGCCCGAGGCGTATCTGGCCGCGGGCGCCTACGCGGTGATCGTGCACGCCCTGGCGCGCGGCGAATCGCTCGACGCCGCCGTGCAGCGGGCGCTGGCGCTGCTTGCCGCGCGGCCCGGGCATCCTCCCGTGGCGGACGCGCTCAAGCACGCGCTCGGCGCCGTACGCCAGGGGATGCCCAATGCCGCGCGGGTCGGTGAACTCGTGGACGACGGGGGTGCGGTCGGGGCGTTGTCGGCCGCCGTGTACTGCGCGCTCGTGGGGGAGGACATCCGGCACGGGCTGGGGCTCGCCGTCCATCACGGCGGGCCGTCCGCGCAGGTGGGGGCGCTCTGCGGCGGACTGCTCGGAGCGCTGCACGGCGAGACGGCGCTGCCGCCCGCGTGGGTGGTCGAGCTGGAGGGGCGGGCCACGATCCTGGAGCTCGCCGACGACTTCGCGATGGAGATGACGCAGGGCGCGGCCCTGCACGGGCCCGGCGGTTCGTCGCCGGGGTGGCTGGCGCGGTATCCGCGGGCGTGACGGCGCGCGGGCCCGCAGGCGGCTGTCGCCTGCGGGCCCGGCGTGCGTGTTCCGGCGTGCGTGTTCCTCGTGCGTGAACCTCGTGCGTGCTCGTCCCGCGGTCAGAGGCGCTGGACGTCGTCCTGCGCGCCCGCCGGGGACGGGATCGCCGCCGCGGCCGAGTCCGAGCCGTCGTCGTCGGTGTTGATCCGCTCGATGAGGGCGTCCCGCTCGGGGGTGTCCTCCGGCTTGATGTAGCCGACGACGATGTAGAGGACCAGCGAGACGGCCAGCGGGATCGACACCTGGTACTGGAGCGGCACGCCGCCCTCGACGCTCCAGTTGATCGGGTAGTTGACCAGCCAGAACGCCAGCAGACCGAGACCCCAGCCGGTGAGCGCCGCGGTCGGGCCCGACTTGCGGAAGGTGCGCAGCAGACCCAGCATCATGGGGATCGCGATCGGGCCCATGAGACCCGCGACCCACTTGATGACGACGGTGATGATGTCCTTGAACGTGGGCGAGTTGACCTGCGTCGCCACCGCCATGGACAGACCGAGGAAGATGACCGTCGTCAGGCGCGCCGCGATCAGGCCCTTGTGCTCGTTCCACATCCGCGCCTTCGCGGACAGGACCGGTGCCACGTCACGGGTGAAGACGGCCGCGATGGCGTTGGCGTCGGAGGAGCACATGGCCATCGTGTGCGAGAAGAAACCGACGATGACGAGACCCAACAGGCCGTGCGGCAGCAGCTGTTCGGTCATCAGGGCGTACGAGTCGGAGCCGTCCGGCTTCTGCGCGTGGACCAGCAGCGGCGACATCCACATCGGGAAGAAGAGGACGACCGGCCAGACCAGCCAGAGGGCCGCCGACAGCTTCGCCGAGCGCGCCGCCTCCTTCGCGGAGCCCGTCGCCATGTAGCGCTGGGCCTGGTTGAGCATGCCGCCGTTGTACTCGAAGAGCTTGATGAAGAGGAACGCGAGCAGGAAGACCGTCCCGTACGGGCCGACGAGCGGCTTGCCGTGCCCGGCCAGCTCCGGCTCGTCCCAGACGCCGAAGAAGCCGCCGTGCGGGCCGAGCTTGCTGACGACCGCGACGAACATCGCGATGCCGGCCAGGAGCTGGATGACGAACTGGCCCAGCTCGGTGAGCGCGTCGGCCCACAGTCCGCCGATGGTGCAGTAGATCGCGGTGATCACACCGGTGATCAGGATGCCCTGGTTGAGGGACACACCTGTGAACACCGACAACAGGGTCGAGATCGCGGCCCACTTGGCGCCCACGTCGACGATCTTCAGCAGCATCCCGGACCAGGCGAGCGCCTGCTGGGTGGGCAGGTTGTAGCGGTTCTTCAGGTACTCCAGCGGGGACGCCACGTGGAGCCGGGAGCGCAGCCGGTTGATGCGCGGCGCGAACAGCCGCGCGCCGATGGCGATGCCGAGCGCGATCGGGAAGGACCAGGTGACGAAGGACGTCACGCCGTACGTGTAGGCGATGCCGGCGTAGCCGGTGAACATCACCGCGCTGTAGCCGGACATGTGGTGCGAGATGCCGGACAGCCACCACGGCATCTTTCCGCCGGCCGTGAAGAAGTCCGAGACGTTGTCCACACGCTTGTGGGACCAGACGCCGATCGCGATCATCACGCCGAAGTAGCCGATGAGCACGGCCCAGTCGAGACTGTTCATGTGCCCCCTCCAGGGGTCCGCCTTGTGAACGTTGCGGCTCTTCGTCAGTACGTCCGTTTCAGCGGGCGCCCCCGTGCGGAGTGGGGACTTTGGGGATTGAACCCCTTGTTCGGCGGGCCGGTCAAGGGTTCCAGAGGTCACGGATGTGAACCGAGATCAGCAAGTCGAACGATTTTGCTTTTTCGTGACCAGGAGGGGAGTTGTCGTGAACGTGACCTGGCCCACACCATGGGCGGGCACTTCGTCAGTGCCCTCGACAGCCGCGCAGACGGAAACGACCGCACGGGATGCGGGTCCCGTGCGGTCGCGTGGAAGGAGCGTCAACTCCCCCTACCTGTACATGAATGGTCAGTGCATGAGCTCGCCGGCGTTCACCAGGAGCTGCTGGCCGGTGATGGCGCGGGCCCGGTCCGACGCGAAGAAGACCGCCGCGTCGGCCACGTCGCCGTCGGTGGCGAGCTCCGGCAGCGCCATCCGCTCGGTGAGCCGCCCCAGGACCTCGTCCTCCGGCACGCCCTCGGTGTGCGCGGTGAACTGGACGTAGGCCTGCACCGGCGGCCCCCACATCCAGCCGGGCAGCACCGTGTTGACCCGGATGCGGTGCGGGCCCAGCTCCCGCGCCAGGGAGTACATCGCGCTCGTCAGGGCGCCCTTGGACGCCGCGTACGCGGCCTGGCGCACCTGGGAGGGCGCGGCCACCGCCGACTGCGTCCCGATGATGACGACGGAGCCGCCGCGCTCCTTGAGGGCGGGCAGGCAGGCCCGGGTCATCCGCAGGGTGCCGAGCAGGTTCACGTCGACGACCTCGCGCCAGGTGTCGAAGTCGGCGTCCTCCAGGCCCCCGAAGTAGCTGTCCCACGCGGCGACGTGGACCACGGCGTCCACCCCGCCGAACCGCTCGCGGGCCAGCTCCGCGAGGGCGGCGCACTGGGTCTCGTCGGTGATGTCCGTCGCCCGGTACGCCGTCCGCGTCCCGGCCGGGTCCAACTCCCCGGCGGACTTGGCCAGGTTGGCCTCCGTGCGCGCGCCGAGCACCGCGTTGCCGCCGTCCCGCACCACGGCCGCCGCCACCTGGTGGCCGAGCCCGGCGCCGACCCCCGAGACGATCACGGTCTTTCCGGCGAGCAGCTCACCATTCCCCATTGGACGCCTCCAGGCTCTGGCCATCTTTCTGACGGGGCGTCAGAGTATGGGCGTCAGGCGGAGGTTGGAAGGCCCAGAACCGGAAGCCGGAGCTGGAACCGGAAGCGGGGCTGGTACCGGAAGGGGAGCAGCGGGAATGGACACGCACAGCGAGACCTACGCGGAACTGGCGGCCGTCGGCCCGTACGGGGTGCGCCCGGGGCACGCCCTGATCACCATGGTCGAACCGCACCCGGGCCACGAGTACGCGTACAACCGCTGGTACGAGGACGACCACTACTACGCCGGCGCGATGGCCATGCCGTGGATGTACGCGGGACGCCGCTGGGTGGCCACCCGCGATCTCCAACTCCTGCGCTACCCGGAGAAGTCGGCGGTCGCCGAGCCGGTCACCGCGGGCTGCTACATCTCCACGTACTGGGTCACCGAGGGCCGCTACGACGACCACATGAAGTGGACCGTCGGCATCAACAAGCGACTCAACCGGGACGGGCGCGTCTACCAGGACCGCACCCACGTGTTCACGGCGTTCCAGGACCACGAGGCGACGGTCTACCGGGACGGGGCGGCCGGTCCGCGCGACTTCCACGCGCTCGACCATCCGTACGCGGGTCTCGTCGTGGAGGTCATCGACGTCGAACGGGCCGAGCAGCGGGCCGGTCTGCTGGAGTGGCTGCGCGCGCGGCACCTGCCCAAGGTGCTCGCCGGTTCACCGGCGGCGATGGTCACGCTGTTCCGGCCGACGCCGCTGCCGGGGGACCGGATGACCTATGTGAAGCAGGTCGAGGGCGTCGACACCCGGCTGACGCTGCTGTGGTTCCTGGAGGCCGATCCCCGCGAGTGCTGGCAGGAGCACTTCGCCGGGCTCGGGGAGCAGGTGGCGGGCGCCGGGCTCGGGGCGCGGGTGGAGCTGGTGGCGCCGTTCGTCCCGACGGTGCCGGGGACGGACCGCTACGTCGACCGGCTGCGCTGAGCGGCCGGGAACACGGCCGAGCCCCCTCGGCTAGGACGGCGGGCCAGTCGAGAGGGCTCCTACTGTGACGCGTGTGGTGCATGTGTTGCTTTGTGGTGCAGGTAACGCATGTGGTGCTTTGTGGTGCATATGCGATTGTTGTGCCGTTCTTCACTCAGAAGGAACCAGTGCTCACTTGCTCACTTCGTGCACGAAGAGATTCCACGACTCGGGAGAGAAGCCGATCGAGGGTCCCTCGAAGACCTTCGAGTCCCGCACCGCGATCGCGCGCAGCTCGGGCGACTTGACCTCTACACACGCGCCGTTACCCGTGGAATACGAGGACTTGATCCAGGATTCCGTGGCGCCCTGCTTGATTGCCATGTTTGCTCCGGTTTAGCCAGTGGACGAATTGCATCCCCGCTCATGGAGGTCCAGAGCGGTTCTCGCCAACGATGTTGTCTTGATGGCGTGATCGACGCTACTCGCCAACTTCGGTGCGTGAAGCGGGCATTCACTCAACCGGATGGCATATTCAGTTGGGGGCTTCCATCCTCCCGAGGCGAAGGTGTACCGTGCGGCGCCTTCATCCCGGAGGAGTGAAAGAGGGCGCGGAATCCGGCCTTCCGGAGATCCGCGCCCGCGTTCGTCCTCGCGTCCACCCTTGATCGTCAGCGGGAGTATTCCTTGGCGATGTCGGAGATGAACTGTCGCGATTGTTCCACGTTCAGCGCCTGTGCCCTGAGATGCTCGTACATGACGCTGTACTTCTGGACATCATTGGCTTTCTCCAGGTAAAGATCACTGGTGACGCCCTCGATGTAGACGACGCTGGAATCCGCCGCGTCCGGGAACTCCAGAATCGCGTACTGACCGTTGAGCCCGGGGTGTGCCCCCATCTCGAACGGGATCACCTGGACCGTCACGTGCGGCAGCTGCGACTGCTCGACCAGGTGCTCCAGCTGCTCGCGCATCACGCTCTTGCCGCCGACCCCGCGGCGCAGCGCCGCCTCGTCGAGGACGGTCCACAGGCGCAGCGGGTTGTCGGGCGCCTGGATGCGCTCCTGGCGCCGCATCCGGACCTGGACGCGCTTCTCGATGTCCGACGCCGTCGTCTCCGGCAGCGCGCCGTTGATGAGCGCCTCCGCGTAGCCGCGGGTCTGCAGCAGTCCTGGCACGACCTGGGGGTCGTAGACGCGCAGGCTCGCGGCGTCCGTCTCCAGGCCGATGTAGACGCTGTACGGGATGTCGCCGAAGGAGTGCCACCAGCCCTGCTGGCGGGAGTCCTTGGCCATCTGCATCAGCGAGTCGACGATCCGGTGGTCCTCGACCTCGTACACCCCGCACAGGTCGCGGACGTCGCGCTGGCTGATGCTGCGCCGCCCGTTCTCCAGGCGGCTGATCTTCGACTGCGACACCAGCAGGCGCTCGGCGACCTCTTCGGCGGTCATGCCCTTGAGCTCGCGGAGCCGGCGCAGCTCCTGGCCCAACCGGCGTCGCCTGACGGTGGGATTGACGTTGGACGCCACGGGACGTGCACCTCCGGCTGCGTGCATTTTCTTGTTCTGCGTACGGGTCTGCCTACGTTGTGTATCTGCTGCTCAGCAGATTGCCACTCCGGCGTGTCCCGGCGCTGGGAAACGGCGGATGTGCACGGGATACGCAGCACGAACGCGACCGCGCGGGGCGCCGGCCGGGGTCCCCTTCGGAAAGGAGGGACGTCCGGTCCAGCACCCCGCGCGGTACAGCGGCTCCCGAACCGGGTCATGGGGACTGCGGTGCGGCGCTGTTGCGGGTGTTACGGGTGGTGCGCGTGGTGCGGGTACTCGTGCGGATGCGGTGCTGACCGCCTAGTGGGCCACGGCGCGAGCCATGGGTCCGCGGCGCGGCTGCATCGGAACGCCCCTGGCAGGCTCCGGTGCCGGCCGGCCCGCCGGGGTGGCGGGCGAGCGGCGTGGCTGAGCGGCCACACCGTTCTGGACGTCCATCACGGCGTGCGCCACGAGGCCGCCCATCGGGTCGTGCCTGATCAGGTCCCGCAGCCGGGAGCGCGAGGACCGACCCTCGTTGCCCGGGTACAGGTGCTTGCCGAGTCCGACCGCGTGGGCCAGCGCGGCGAGCGCCGCGGTCCGTGGGTCCGGCGGGACGCCGGTACGGATCGCTGAATCCAGCCGGGACCTGATCTCCCGGCTGATCGCCGTGTCCGTCGCCTGATAGCGAGTCGTCGGCAACACCCCGCACATCTGGCCCGCCACGGCATGCACCATGCCGCACCGCTCCAGGTGCGAGAGGTAGGTCTGGCGCAGCCCGAGACGCGGCCCGCCAATCCAGTGGACCGCCCGCACGGGAGCGCCACGCCTTCGCAGCAACTCCAATGCGCAGTCCAGTGTCGGATCTCCGGTCGGCCGTGGTGCCACCACGGCGATACGATCCCCGTCTGGGGCTATCCGTCCGGCCAGCGCCAGCTCTACTAGCTGTGCTCCGGCCAGACCTAGGTCGAGCGACTGCGGCTGCGCTGTGGTACCCGTGGCCGGGTCCAGAGCGAGCAGCAGAAGCTCCTCCGGAAGTGTTCTGCGGCTCCTGCCCATCCATGCCTCCCCGCGTGGATGTCTGACAGGGTGACCCCTCTCACATTGGTCTGTCGAGAGTGCGTGGGGGCTTTGGGTGGGAACCGGCAGGTATGTCGTTCTCGTCTACCACGGGGGTTAAGCCCCCACACAGGACACTGGTACATGGTTCGGACAGGGCTGGTCTGTCCGGCGTTTCGTGGTTAGCGGTCGAGGAGGCATCGGTGGCGGGGACCCCCGACAGGTCGGAAGAGCAGAAGGCGTCGGGAGGCCCGGCCCCGGACGATCCGCGTCTCGCGGTGGCGCGGGAGACTCCGTCGGCGTCCGGTGTGGACCAGGCGACTGCGGTCTTCTCGGTACGGGACGTGGCCGGGACGTCGTCCGGTTCCGCGCCCGAGCCCGAGCCCGGCCCCGAGGAACCGGGTGACGCGCGCCTGCGGGCCGCGGTGGCGGCGTGGGTGGCCGGGGGCTCGGAGGGCGAGGGCGACGCTGCCGCGGCGCCGAAGTCCGACGCCGAGTCCGCTGACAACGGTGCCGCCGGCGACGCCGAGGCCGGGTCCGGCGCCTCCGGTGAGGCCGAGGACGGCTCGGTGGCGACGCCTGCCTCGCCGGAGTCCGGTGCCGACAGCGATGCCGACGCGGAGCCGAAGGCCGCGGTCGACGCCGAGCCGAAGCCTGCTGACGACGCCGACGCCGAGTCCGGTGCCGACGGTGCCGACGCGCAGCCGAAGGCCGCGGCCGGCGCTGCCAAGGCTGATGCGAAGCCCGAGCCCGAGCCGGTGTCGAGCCCTGAAGCCTCCGACGCGGAGCCCGAGCCGAAGCCTGAGGCCGACGCCTCCGACGCCGAGCCGAAGGCCGCCGCTGAGGCGAAGGCCGACGCCAAGCCTGAAACTGCTGCCGCGCCCAAGGCCGATGCCAAGGCGGCCCCCGGCACGAAGCCTGAGGCCGATGCCGAGCCGAAGCCCGCCGCTGAGGCCAAGGCTGACGCCGAGCCTGAGCCTGCCGTCGCGCCCAAGGCGACTCCCGGCGCGGAGCCCGAGTCGAAGCCTGAGGCTGACGCCGAGCCGAAGGCCGTTGCTGACGCCAAGGCCGGCGCGGAGCCGAAGTCCGACGCCAAGGCCGACGCGGAGCCCAAATCCGACGCCAAGTCAGGCTCCAAGCCCGACGCCAAGTCCAAGCCCGGTGTGGCGGTCGATCAGCCCACCGCCGTCTTCAAGGCCGTCGCGCCGCCGGTCGACCAGCCGACCACCATGCTCAAGTCGCCCGCCGCGGGTGGCAGCGGGAGTGGGCGCAAGGAGGAGTCGGAGGCCGAGCGGACCAGCCGGTTCGTACCGCTGAAGCCGCTCGACGAAGGCGTCGGCGCCGCCAAGCCGAAGCCCGAGACCCCGGCGGAGCCGCCCGCCCCGGAGCGGACGACGCAGCAGCCGCTGCCGCCGAAGCCCCCGCTGGACCTGCTCGCCGAGCTGACCAACACCCCGCCGCCCGCGGAGACCCGGGTCCGTACCGCGGTGCGCCGGGTCAAGATCTGGACGCCGCTCGTCCTGCTCCTGGTCGTCGTGTTTGCGATCGTGCAGGCCGTACGTCCGCTGCCGACGCCCACCCTGAACCTCACGGCCCAGCAGACGGTCTCGTTCGACGGCGGCAAGCCGTCCGTGCCCTGGCCCACCCAGGGCCAGGCCGCGATGGACGTGAACGGCATCGGCACGTTCGGCACGTCGGGCGACCAGAAGCCCGTGCCGATCGCGAGCATCGCCAAGGTCATGACCGTGTACGTGATCCTGCGCGACCACCCGCTGAAGACCGGCGAGAAGGGTCCGCTGATCCCGGTCGACGCCGCCGCGCAGAAGCACTACGAGACCGGCAAGGCCGAGAACGAGTCGGTGGTCAAGGTCACCGAGGGCCAGAAGATCTCCGAGTACGAGGCCCTGCAGGCGGTCATGCTGCCGTCCGCGAACAACATCGCCAAGCTGTTCGCCCGCTGGGACAGCGGCAGCTCCTCCGAGGACGAGTTCGTCAAGAAGATGAACGCGACCGCGAAGGAGCTGGGCATGACGAACACGACGTACACGGACCCCAGCGGCCTGGACAAGACGACCGTGTCCACCGCCTCCGACCTGGTGAAGCTGGGCCGGGCCGCGATGGAGAACCCGGTCTTCAAGGAGATCTCCAAGCAGCCCAAGTACGTCGACCTGAACGGCGAGGAGCAGAAGAACTTCCTCGGCCTCGTCCCGACCGTCGCCGTCGGCATCAAGACCGGCACGACCACCGCGGCGGGCGGCAACATCCTGTTCGCCGCGGAGAAGACCGTCGCGGGCAAGACGCAGACGATCATCGGCGCCGCCCTCGGCCAGTACGGGAGCAACGGCGTCGCCAACATCGACGAGGTCACCGGCGTCGTCGGCAGGCTGATCGCCGCGGGTCAGAAGGCCCTCACGGCCAAGACCGTCGTCAAGAAGGGCGACGTCGTGGGCGAGGTCGACGACGGGCTCGGCGGCACCACCCCGGTGGTCGCCACGAAGGACGTCACGGCCGTCGGCTGGTCGGGCCTGACCGTGAAGCTGGAGCTCGGCGAGCAGAAGGGCACGCCCGTCCCGCACTCGGCGAAGGCCGGCACGGTGGTCGGCGTCCTGAACGTCGGCGACGGCAAGAACGACGCCGTCGAGATCCCCGTCGCCCTCCAGAGCGACCTGGCCGAGCCCGGCTTCGGGGCGAAAATCAAGCGCGTCGGATAGGGCGTTCGCGGGAGGCTGGTCCGCACCGGCCTCCCGCGGCGCCCGTTCGGGCACCCCGTGCTAGCGTCGCGAGACCGGGGCAGGACCGGGACGTTCCCTCGGTCGTTCACACGGTACGTACGGGAGTGTCAGCAGTGGCCACAGCGGAGCCGACGCGCGCCGACGACGCAGAGCCGGGCTCGGGGCACGTACGAATACGGCTTCCCGAGCAGCCGCCCGGGACCGAGGAGCCGCCGCCCGCGGGACCCGACGCGGGTCCGGTCGGCCGGCTGGCGCGCGCCGCCCGGCATCCCGTCATCGTCGTCACCGCCGTCGCCGGCGTCCTGCACCTCATCTGGTTCTTCACGTTCGCGAACAGTGGTGGTGACCTGGCGGCCCAGGACGCCTGGGCCGAGTTCGTCGGCCGGCACCCCGACTCCGCGTACAACCTCGCCTGGTACGGCGGCATGCACCCGGTGTCGTACAGCGTGGTGTCGCCGTACCTGATGTCGGTGCTCGGCGTGCGGACGACCATGATGGTCGCGGGGACGCTCTCCGCCGCTCTGCTGACGCTGATCCTCGTGCGCACCCGCGTCGTCACCAAGCCGCTCTGGCCCGCCCTCGCGGGCGTCTTCGCGCTGCTGTGCAACGCGGCGTCGGGCCGGGTCACCTTCGGGCTCGGCATGATGTTCGGGCTCGCCGCGACCGCCGTCGTCTTCTGCTGGCCGTACCGCTGGCGCTACAAGCGGTGGGCGAAGGCCCTCGCCGCCGCGCCGCTCGCGGGGATCGCCACGGCCTGCTCGCCGGTGGCCGGGCTGTTCGTCGGTCTGGTCGCCGTCGCCCTCTTCCTGCAGAAGAGACGGCCGGGCGCGTACGCGCTCGGGCTCGCGCCCGCCGTCGTGGTCGGACTCTCCGCGTGGCTGTTCCCGTTCTCCGGCACGCAGCCGATGTCGTTCTGGTCGGCGCTGCTGCCGGTCGTCTACGGCGTGCTCGTCTGCGTCCTGGTGCCCAAGGAGTGGGTGACGGTCCGGATCACGTCCGCCGTCTACACCCTGGCCGTCCTGCTCGTCTGGCTGATCAGCTCGCAGATCGGCTCCAACATCACGCGCCTGCCGATGCTGTTCGCGGGCGTCGCCCTGCTCGCCGCGCTGCCGTTCACCGTGCCGCGCTCGCGCAAGTGGTACGTCGTCGTGGTCGCGTTCGTCGGACTCAACGCCTGGATCGGCTTCAAGTCCGTGGACGACGTGGTGCACACGACCCCGGAGGCCTCCTGGGCCCGCGAGCTGGCGCCGCTCGTCAACGAGTTGCAGGAGGTCAAGGCGGAGCGCGGCCGCGTCGAGGTGGTGCCCGCCCGCTCGCACCGCGAGGCCTCCGCGCTCGCCCCGTACGTGAACCTGGCGCGCGGCTGGACCCGGCAGGCCGACATGAAGCGCAACCCCCTCTTCTACGACGACACCCTCAACTCGGCGAACTACCACGAGTGGCTCAAGCGCTGGGCCGTGCGGTACGTGGTGCTGCCCAAGGGCGAGCCGGACGGGAAGGGCAGCGAGCGGGAGCGCGAGCTGGTGCAGCGCGGGCTGCCCTACCTCAAGCAGGTGTGGGGCGACGCCAACTGGCAGCTGTTCGAGGTCACCGACGCGACGCCGATGGCCGAGCCGAACGCGGTGGTCGACGCCGCCGAGCAGAGCGAGCTGACCATCGACGTCACCCGGCCCGGCCGGATCCTGATCCGCGTCCCGTACTCGCCGTGGCTGTCGGTCGTCGACGCGGACGGCAAGAAGCTGGGTGCGCCGGAGGAGACCGAGGCGTCGAAGCGGGCGCGGGAGGAGAACGACAGCCTGCCGAAGCGGTTCGCGAACGTCCACGGGTGTCTGATGGAGACCGAGGAGGACGCCTCCGGCGACAAGTGGACCGTGCTGCTGGCGCCGCGGGCCGGGACGTACCGGCTGGCCGCGCCGTACGAGTGGTCGCGGGGGACGCCCTGTCCCGAAGAGCTGCGGTGAGCCGCGGCCGGGGCGTGCGCGGGCGGGCCCGCTGTCATCTGCAGATCTCCGTGGGCGTGCGGACCGCCGACGTCGTGTACGTGCCCGCGATCTGCGTGCGGACCGTCTCCAGCTGACCCAGGAGCTTGTCAAGCGTCGGGGCGTCCGGTGAGCGGAAGTACGTGAGGACCGCCCGGTAGAACGCGTCGCGCAGCACCGGTGGCATCACGTCGGACGCGTCGAAGCAGAGCGTCTTCGCCTCCTTGGTGAGGTACGTCGCGATCTCCTGGGCCGCCGGGTTGTCGTCGGGCTGCGGGTCGGTCTCGTCGGGGAAGAACGGGCGCAGGTGGTCCTCGGCCGCGTCGGACCACTTCTGGCGGCCCTCGTCACTGGTCAGCCGCTGCACCAGTTCCTGCGCTCCGGCGTTGTCGGTCAGGACCGCCGCCATGTCGCCGGACACCTCGAACGCGTCCTTGTACGCGGCGGAGCCGTGCAGGAACCGGGCCGACGGCTCGACCCGGACGTCGTCGCGCGGCGCGTACAGGTAGCGCACGAACGACGCCTGGTGCTCGTGCGTGCAGCCGGGCAGGGAGCCGCCGAGCAGGCCGCGCGGCCCCGCCGCCGGGTGCTCGGGGTCGGGGGTGCCCCAGAACGACATGGTCAGGGAGCGCTCCACGGCCTGTGACGAACGCTTGCCGCGGGCGTCCAGGAGCTTGGCCCACGTCGTGAACGCCCTTTTCAGTTCGGGCGACTCGGCCCAGTTGAGCTGTCCCGTCGCCCACTGCACGTAGGTCGTGGGGCCCGCCTGGTGCAGCAGGATGTCCTCGACCCAGTCGGTGCCGGGCCAGCCGGACGTGGCCTGTGCCGCCATGCCCACGCACCAGGCGGGGCGGGTGCTCGACGAGCCGGTCCTGCTCCACACCAGGCTCTTCAGGTCGACCTTGAGCGGCACCCAGTACGTGCGGCGCCGGCCGTCCAGCATGAGCGTGGGGGACCAGGGCGAGTAGGCGCGCTCGGCGGTGTACGGGTCGAGCGGGCGGAGCTTGTCCTGGACGGCGTACTCGGTGAGCTCGCCGATGCTGTTGAGGATGGCCACGTCGGGCGGGGCGCCCGCCGCGAACTGGGCGACGAGCGTCTCCCGCAGCGAGCGGGTGCCCTGGTAGACGTAGGCGTGGCCGGAGCCGCGGGACAGTTCCCGCAGCACCGCGGTGAACGCCTTGCCCTCGTCGCCGGTCCACGGGCCGAGCACCACGACCGGGCTGCCCCGGCCCGACCCGCAGCCGCCGGTCAGCGCGGCGAGCGCCAACAGGCAGGCGGCGAGCGCGAGTCGGGCCGCGCGCCCGGCGCCGCCCCTCACGCCCCGCCTCCGGCGCCCCGGCCGACCAGCAGGTACTCGCGCCGGTACGCGTGCAGCGTGCCGCCGATCACCGCGGCGACCACGAGACCCGCGGGCGCCACCCAGCCCGCCACGGTGCCGACCGGCCCCCACTCGCCCTCGGCGACCGTCCGTTCCATGGCGGCGGTGACCGGGTGGATGGCGGCGGGCGGCGGATCGGCCACCGGGTCGGCGTCCGTGGCGGCCTCCACCTTCGGTGACGCCCGGTCGGTCAGGGTGTCCGCGTACGGGAGGGTGTCGCGTTGCGCCGTCCACGCCCGGGCCCCGTCCGCGACCGCCCACGGCAGCACGAGCAGCGGCAGGGCGGCGGCGAGCAGCGGCACGCTCGCCCTGATCCGCATCCGGCGGCGCAGGAAGAAGAACGTCCGCCACAGGCCCACGGCCAGCAGGGTGAGGCAGCCGGCCGACAGGGCGACCGCCGCGAGGACACCGGGGCCGAGCGCGGCGCGGTCGCTGAGGCGGCGGTGCAGATCGCGTTCGAGCGCGGCGATCCGGTCGACGACGGTGGTCGCGTCGGCGCCGGTCTCCGGGCGGCAGGCCGGGTAGGGCGCGGTGCGGGTGGTGGCCGGTTCGCCGGACGCGTCGGAGCAGAGCATGCTCGCCGCGTACGCGAGTCCGGCCTTGCGCAGCGACGGGTCGCCGACGTTCGTCCTGGCCCAGGTGATCCACTCCTCGTAGCCGTCGACGAGCCCCGAGATGACGTCCAGTTCCTGACGCTGGGCCTCGCCGAACGCGCCGCCGCGGGAGAGCCGCGCGATGTCCTGGGCGGCGGCGCCGGTGCGGGCGGCGTAGCGCGGGCCGAGGCCGGAGAGCTCCACGGCGGTGCCCGCGTCGAGGCCGACCTCCGCCTCCCGCTGGGCGATCCGCAGCGACGTCTTGGCGTCGGCCAGGTCGCCCAGGGCGGGCGCGAGGCGGGTGCGGATGTACTCCGAGTCGGCGCGCACGTCCGCGTACGCCCAGCCCAGCGCGGCGAAGCCGACGGCCGCGAGCAGGGGCAGCGCGATCAGCCGGTCGCGCAGATAGGTGCGGTTGCGGGTGCGGCCGGCCGGCGGCCACAGCAGCCGGCGCAGGGGCGCCCAAGGGCTCCTGAGGGCCGTCCGGTGGGGCCTCACCCGCGGCGCCCCAGCACGGTCCGCAGCAGGGTGGGCAGGGAGCGGACGTCCCTGCGGTGCCGCAGCGCCATCGGCCGCACCAGATAGGCGCGGTCCAGGAGGCGTTCGGCGATCTCGTCGGCGTGCGGCAGATCGCCGGAGCGGGCCGCCTGGCGGGCGAGCAGCAGATAGAACGCGGACAGGTCCTTGCCCAGCTTCCGTTCCCCGTCGGGGAATTCGAGGCGGGCGCCGGCGTCCCTGGCCTCGTCGTCGCGGGCCGCCGTCTCGCGGGCGAGCCGGCCCAGGCCCGCCGCGTCGACCGTGCCCGCCGTCACCAGGCGCTGCGCCGCCTCCCACACCTCGGCCTTCATCCGGACGCGGGCCTGCTCGTCGGTGAGCCCGTGCTCGTTGAAGAGCCGGCCGAGCCGGACCAGGGCCTCGCCCAGCGTGTCCGTGCAGCCGACGTGCTCGACGGCGATCCGGACCGTCGCGGTGCGGGCGGCCGTGCGGTGCCGGGAGTGCTGCGGCACCGCGTCGAGCGCCTCGATGGCGGCGGCGCAGGCGCGCGGCCCGCCGAGCGCGAGCCGGGTGCGGGCGGCACCGAACGCGGCGCTGCCCAGCGACGGATTGCGCAGCCGTACGGCCTCGTAGAGGGTGAGCGCGGCACGCCAGTGGCCGACGGCCCGCCGCTGGTGCTCGGCGGCCCGTTCCTCGGCCCCGTCCTGGTCCGTGCCGGGTTCGGGCGCGGCGAGCCCGAGGGCCTCCTCCCGGTGGCCGAGGAGTTCGGAGCAGTGGCCGAGGGCCAGCTTGGGCGCGTACTCGCCGGGGATCGCCCCGTAGACCTGGTCGAAGTGGTCGCGGGCCGAGGTGACGTCGTCGCGGGCGAGGGAGACCAGGCCCTGGTGCCAGTCGATGCGCCAGTCGTGCCGGGCGCGCTCGCGGCCGATGGCGTCGACGGCGCCGCGCAGCTCCTGCTCGGCGAGCTTCAGGTCGGCGTCGTCCGGGTCGGTGCGCAGGGCGACGCGGAGCCGGAGCCGGCAGCGCAGCAGGTGCACCTCGGGCGAGGCCCGCCAGTCGGCGGTGTTCTGCAGCAGGGCCGCCGGGTCGGCGTCGGCGAGCCGGCTCAGTTCGGCGTGGTGGTCGTCGTGCGGATCGGGCCGGGGCACGGGCAGCCGGGCGGAGGCGTCGGCGGGGGCGGGCGGTTCGTGCAGCGGGCCGGCCGTGTCGCCGCGGGCCGGGCGGAGCCGGGTGCCCGCGGCGGGGGGTCCGCCGGGCGGGGCGGCCCAGCGGGGGAGGGTGGGGGCGGTGCCGAGTCCGCCGTCCAGGGCGTACGGCGACTGGAGGAACAGCGGCGACGGCTCGAACGTCTCGTCCCGGGTCCGCAGCGAGCGCAACTCCCGCCACACGCCGCGCAGTTGGTCGTCCATCTCGCGGGCGTCGGCGAACCGGTCGGCGGGCGTGGAGCGGGTGGCGCGGCGCAGCACCCGGGCGAGCGAGATCAGTCCGAGGCCCTCCGGCGCGGGTGTCGTCGTCAGCAGCGCGGCGCGGGCGGTGAGCGCGTCGCGTTCGCGCAGCCGGCCGAGCGCCCCGAGCGCGGCCAGGTCCCGGTGGCTGTCGCCGAGCCCGCACAGCGTGCGCAGCGTCTCGCCGAGGCTGAACAGGTCGTCCTGCGGCTCGCTGGCACCGGCCGCCTCGTTCGGGGTGAGCGGCACGTTCGGCCCGCGGAACCCGTACGTGGTCAGGCCCGGCGCCCCCGCCGGGCGGATCGATCCGACGTCCACGACCTTGATGGCGGCGCCGTCGTGCATCACGTTCTGCGGCTTCAGGTCCCCGTACACCAGGGTGCCGGAGTCCGGCGGCCTGGCGTGCAGATGGTCGAGGGCCGACAGGATCCGGATCCCGTACGCGAGCACGAACTCGTGGAACCGGGGGCCGCCGAACCGGTCCGGGTCGAGGCGGGCGAGCGTGCGGACCTCGTCGAGGTTGAGCCCGTCGACGTACGGCAGGACGAGGAAGTCGCCGACCGTCTCGTGGCTGCCGTAGTTGAAGACGGGGATGATGCCCTCGTGGTTGAGGTCGGCGAACGCCTGCCGCTCCTCCGCCAACGCGCCGGCGGAGAAGGTGAGTTGACCGGGCCGCAGCGTCTTGACGGCGACCTCCCGGTCGTCGACCTTCTCGTCGAGCGCGAGGTACACGTCACCCATCCCGCCGAGCCCGAGCCGCCGCACCACCCGGTACTGCCCGGCGAGCAACTCGCCCGCCGCAAGCCCCGGCCGGTCGTCGTACCCGCCCGAGTCGACCGGGTCGCGCGGCCGTATCTCCGGCAGCGCCGTCACGTCGGGCCCTTCCCCGGGCAGGACGACATCGGCGTCACGCGGCGCGTCCGACGGCGGCATGACGATCAGTGGCCCCGAGGAGTCCCCCTCCATGGCGTCCCAGGATAGATCCGGTCGGCCGCTGCCGGGCCTCGTCGGAGTGTGCTGATTCGTCGACAACTCGGTTACGGACACCGGAAGTTGGTCAAGAGAGTGCCAAAGTGAAAGGTGAGGACGGACGCACCGAGATGGACGGGGGATCGGGACGCCATGTCATGGGACGAGGAATGGGCCCGGCTGAAGGCCGACGCGCTGGCTCGCGGCGGGCCGCGGCCGGACAGCGGGATGCGGCTGAACCAGCTGCCGGCCGAGGCGGGCGGCGGCGGTGCGGGCGGCGGCGGTGCAGGCGGTGGTGACCTGATCGCCGACGCCGCCTCCATCGACGGCAGCTCGCATCTGCTGCTGGAGATCGCGGGCGTGCTGTACGAGGGCCGGATGGACGGGGAGAACGCCACGCAGGCGCGGGCGCCGCGCGCCCACCCGGACGTGTCGGCGCACGTCACCACCTTCGCGCGGTTCGCGCAGGACCAGTACAACGACATGGTCGTGCTGCTCGCCGCGCTGTCCGGCAACGTGAAGTCGGCGGGCAGCACGTACACGAAGTACGACCAGGACGTGCGCGACAAGCTCAACACGGTGCTCAAGGACGGGACGTACACGCCGCCCAAGGGAGGGTTCGCGTAATGGCCTACCGCGAGGACGTCGAGTTCCTGGAGAACTCCAACCCGGTGCTGATCGAGCGCAACGCCGCGGAGTTCCGCCGTCTGCACAGGCTCATCGAGTCCACCGACGACGGGTTCCGCAAGGCAGCCAAGGTCAACTGGGTCAGTGACGCACGGGAGTTGTACGGCAAGCGGCTCAAGGAGGCCGAGGAGCTGGCCGGGCTGCTCTCGCAGGCGTTCCAGATGTCGGCGGGCGCCCTGACGGACTACGCCGATGCCGTGACCACCGCGCGCAGCCACTACAAGAACGGCAAGGCGTCCGAGGGCAAGCTCTCCGAGGTCATGTCCCGCGAGGCCACCGCCGTCACCCCGACCGCACGCGCCGCCGAACCCCTGCACCAGTGGGAGGACCTGCGGGCGACCACCGGCGTCGGCGACTTCTTCATGGAGCTCGGCGTGGACGTCGACGCCATCCGCGAGGACGCCGAGCGCTACTACAACGCGACCAGGAACCACTACGGGGACGCCCTGCGGGTCGAGTCCGAGGCCCGCAAGGACTGCCTCGGCATCCTCAAGGGCGCCTATCTGTCCGTCCCCGACTTCAAGAGCCCGGTCGCCGACCCGCTCGACTTCCTCAAGAACCTGGGCCCGCTGCAGGCCGAGGCCCGGGAGGCGAGCGACAACCCGTACGCGCGACTGCCCGGCGCGGGAGTCAAGGTGGACCACATCCCCACCCAGGGCGGCAACGTGATCGTCACCGAGCCGCTGGCGCGCATCTACGCCCGGGTGAACGGCCTGGGCGGCGAGGCCCAGGGCAACAACTACTGGTGGTGGTCGAACGACGACGACGGCCGCCGCGGCTTCATCTCCGCCAACAAGGCGTACATCAACGCCGCGGCCGCCGACTCCGGCCTGCCGCCCGAGATGGTCGCGGGCATCGCCTGGCAGGAGGTCGAGGGCGACCCGGGCTGGCTGGACGACGCCGCACGCAACGGACGGGGGATCATCCCCGGCACCGGCGACCCCGACGAGACGTCCATAGGACCGCTGTCCATCCAGGTCAGACGGGCTGCCGAGGTCCTCGGCTACGACCCGGAGAATCTCACCGACATGCAGCGCGAGCAGGTCGTGGCCGCCACCAAGGACCCGGGGACGAACATCTTCATCGCCTCCGAGTACCTCGCTCAGCTGAAGGCCGAGAGTGGCTTCGCGGACGTCCCTCCGGAGAAGATGACCAGGGAACAGATGCAGGAACTCGCCGCCCGGTACAACGGTGGCCCGTACTACGAGGACCCCAACGCCCAGGCGTACGGCAGGGGCTTCGACAAGAAGGTCGACCAGGCCAAGGAGGCCCTTGGGTGAGCCCGGTGAACACTCCGCTGGTGAACCGTCCGGTGGCGAGCCGTGTCGGGACCTGGGTCTGTGCGGTGCTGCTGGTCGCGGGGAACGCGGTGGGCGGATTCGTCACCGCCACGGCGTACGCGGCCGGACCCGCGGGGCCCTGGGACGGGGAGGGCGTGACGCACGTGCGGGTCGCGGCGGGTCTCGGCGTGGGGGTCGCGGTCCTGGTGCTGCTCCTCACGCTGCTCTTCGTCAAGGCGGAGTGGCTGCGCTCCCGCTGGTGGTACCTGGTTCCGGTGCTGCTCGGCGGCGCGGCGCTGGTGCGGCTGACGGTGTTCCCGCCGTCGGCCTGAGGCGCGCCGCGCCGCGCGGTCACCACTCGGCGAACGAGCCGTCCGTGTGCCGCCACACCGGGTTGTGCCAGCGGTGGCCGGTGGCGGCCGCCCTGATCACGGCCTTCTCGTCGACCTCGATGCCGAGGCCGGGCGCGGTGAGGCGGGCCATGTGGCCGTCCGTGGTGTCGAAGTCGAAGACGGACGTGTCGACGAGGTAGTCGCCCAGGTCGGAGCCCACGTTGTAGTGGATGCCGAGGCTGGTCTCCTGGATGAACGCGTTCGGGCTGGCGAAGTCCACCTGGAGGCAGGCGGCGAGCGCGATCGGGCCGAGCGGGCAGTGCGGGGCGAGGCCCACGCCGTGCACCTCGGCCTGCGCCGCGATCCGCCGCACCTCGGAGATGCCGCCCGCGTGCGACAGGTCGGGCTGGGCGAGCGCGATGCCGGAGCGCAGCACCGGGTCGAAGTCCCAGCGCGAGTAGAGGCGCTCGCCGGTGGCCACCGGGATGCTCGTCGACGCGGTGAACTCCCCGTACTGCGAAGTCAGTTCGGGCAGCAGCGGCTCCTCGATGAACATCGGGCGGAGCGGTTCGAGGGCGCGGGCGAGCTGCTTGGCCAGGGCCGGGGACGTCCGGCCGTGGAAGTCGATCGCGACGTCGCCGTCCGGGCCCATGACCTCCCGCACGGAGGCGACGCGCTCGACGACCGCGTCGATCTCGCGTGCGGTCTCCAGGTGCTTGAGGCGTCCGCCGACGTTCATCTTGACGGCCCGGTAGCCCTGTTCGAGGCGTTCCCGCGCGTGCTCGGCGGCCTCGCTCGGGTCGTCGCCGCCGATCCACGAGTACATCCGCATCCGGTCCCGGACGGCGCCGCCCAGCAGGTCGTGCACCGGGACGCCGTGCACCTTGCCCTTGATGTCCCACAGGGCCTGGTCGATGCCGGAGACGGCGGAGGACAGGACGGGGCCGCCGCGGTAGAAGCCGCCCTTGGTCATGACCTGCCAGTGGTCCTCGATGCGCAGGGGGTCCTTGCCGACGAGGTGGTCGGAGAGTTCGTCGACGGCGGCGGCGACGGTGTGGGCGCGGCCCTCGACGACGGGTTCGCCCCAGCCGGTGATCCCTTCGGACGTCTCGATCTTCAGGAAGAGCCAGCGGGGGGCTACGAGGTAGGTGGTGAGGGCGGTGATCTTCATGGCGGCTCCATCTGTCCCGTTGTCGTCTGCGGGTCGTGTGTGGCTGGGCGCGCAGTTCCCCGCGCCCCTGAATGGCAGGTCTCCCGAGGTCAGCGGCGCTTCGACAGCTCGGCCAGGCGGGGGAGCTGCGCCGGGTCCTCCAGGGCCGAGCCCACCGCGACGACCCTGGCCCCGGCCGCCAGATAAGCGGCAGCGTTCCCCGCGTCGATGCCGCCCGTCGCGACGAACGGCACCTCGGGGAACGGCCCCCGCATCGCCTTGAACCAGTCGACCCCGAGCACGCTCGCCGGGAACGCCTTCAGCCAGGTCAGACCCAGCGCCCTGGCCGCCTGGACGTCGGTGGGCGTGGCCACTCCGGGCAGGTGCGGCAGCCCGGCGGCGACGCTGGCCCGCGCCACCTCGGCGTCGAACCCGGGCGCCACCGTGAACGCGGCCCCGGCCGACACGGCCCACGCGAGGCGTCCGGCCGTGGTGACCGTGCCCGCGCCCACCGGCCTGCCGCGCTCGGCGCCGGCGGCGACGACCGCGGCGAGGGACTCGGCGGCCGTCTCGTCCTGCACCGGGACCTCGACGCACTCGATGCCGAGGTCCCAGGCGCGTACGGCGAGTTCGACGGACGTGTCGGCGGGCATGCCGCGCAGGATCGCCATCACCGGCGCGCCCGCGAACAGCTCGTCGAACGTGGGGGTGGTCAGGGTCGCCATCCCAGCTCCTTGGAGATCGTGTCGGCGGTGGTCATCAGGTCGGGCAGGACGTCGCTCTCCAGGGCGCCGAGATCGGCCTTCGCCTTGAGCGCGGTCACGGACACCGCGGCGATCACCTCGCCGGTGCTGTCCCGGACGGGCACGGCGACACAGTTCACGTAGTCCTCGTACTCGCCGTCGTCGACGGCCCAGCCGCGCGCCCGGGTCTCGTCGAGGGCCGCGCGGTAGGCGGCCGGGTCGGTGATCGTCGTGGCGGTGTGCGGGGCGAAGTCGCAGGTTCCGTCGAGGAGTTCGGCGGCCCGCTCGCGCGGCTGGTGCGCGAGGATCGCCTTGGCGACGCCGGCGGTGTGCAGGGTCACCGGGCGGCCGATCTGCGAGTAGAGCCGCACCCCGTCGACCGGGTCGACCTTGTCGACGTACACGATCCGGTCGCCCTCCAGCGCGGCGAGGTGCACGGTGTGCCCGCAGCGCTCGCCGAGGCCGCGCAGGTGCTCGCCCGCGACGTCCTTCAGGCCGAACTGTTCGAGGGCGAGCTGGGCGAGTCCGGCGAGCCGGTGCCCGACCGCGTACCGGCCGTCGGGCAGCCGGCGCGCCAGGCCGCCCTCGGTCAGCGACTCCAGGAGGCGCAGGGCGGTCGACCGGTGGACGCCCAGGTGCTCGCCGACCTCGGTCTGGGTGCGGGGTCTGCGGGCGACGAACTCCAGGATGTCGATGGCCCGCCGTACGGTCTGTGACACGACGTCAGTTCCTCTCTTGGGCGACAGCGGGAACGTAGTCCTCGATGCTGCGCAGGGTGCGTCCGGCCAGCCGGTGGCCGAGGGCGAGGCGCTCGCGCGGCGCCGCGCCGTCCAGCAGCCCGCTGAGGTATCCGGCGGCGAACGCGTCCCCGGCGCCCACCACCTCGACGACCTCGACGGCGGGCGCGGCCACGAACTCGGCGGCGCCGTCGGTGAATTCGGTGGCGCCGACGGAGCCGTCCTTCACGACGAGCGTGCCGCGCGGCGCGATCAGGGCGTGGATCTCCTCGGCGGTCGGGGTGCCCCACAGGGCCTCGGCCTCGTCCCGGCCGACGAGCACGACGTCCGCCCGGCGCGCCAGGGCGAGCAGCGCCTGCGCGGCCGCCGCCCGTGAACTCCACAGCGCGGGACGGTGGTTGACGTCGAACGACACGAGCGTGCCGGTGTCCTGGGCGCGGTCGACGAGGGTGTGGACGAGGTCGGCGCAGCCGGCCGAGAGGGCGGGCGTGATCCCGGTGAGGTGCAGCAGCCGGGCGCCGGTCAGGTCGACGCGGTCGGCGTCGGCGGGCGTCATCCGGGAGGCCGCCGAGCCCGCCCGGTAGTAGTGCACGCGGGTGCCGTCGGGGCCCGGGTCCTTGAAGTAGACGCCGGTCGGCGCGTCGGGATCGGCCCGGACTCCGCTCACGTCCACGCCCCGCGAGGCGACCGCCGCGACGATCCGCCGCCCGAACGGGTCGTCGCCGACCCGGCTGACCCACGCGGCCCGGTGGCCGAGGTCGGCGAGGTACTGCGCGACGGTCGACTCGGCGCCCGCGACGGCGAGCCGCAGCTCGCGGCTGCGCTCCAGGCCCTCCCCGTCGGCCGGCGTGACCTGCGCCATCGTCTCGCCGAGGCAGACAGCCGTACCGGTCATCACCGCTCCACCGCTCCTTCATAGACATCCCATTGACATCCCGCTGGGGCCGTGAAGAACATTAGCAGCTCTTGCGCAACACGCGTGCATATGTTGCAACAACAGGGCTCCAGGTTGTCCCGCCCAGCGTGAAAAGGAGTGAGATGAGCCCGACGACGAGCGCATCCGCCCACAAGGAGTCGGCCCCACCGAAGGCGATGAGCGCCCGCACCCGGCAGCGCCGCACGGCCGCCGCGAGCGTCGTCGGCTCGATCCTCGAGTGGTACGACTTCTTTCTCTTCGGCGCTTCGGCGGCGATCGTCTTCAACAAGGTCTTCTTCCCGGACGTCTCGCCCTTCGCGGCGACGCTCGCCTCCTTCGCGACGTTCGGCCTCGGCTTCGCCGTGCGGCCCGTCGGCGGCCTGGTCCTCGCCCACCTCGGCGACCGGATCGGCCGCCGCCCCGTCCTGATCCTCACCGTGATCCTGATGGGCGTGGGCACCCTCGCCATCGGCTTCCTGCCCACGTACCACCAGATCGGCATCTGGGCGCCGGTCCTGCTCGTGGTCTGCCGGATGCTCCAGGGCTTCGGCGTCGGCGCCGAACTCGGCGGCGCGTACGTCATGTCGACGGAAGCCGCGCAGGCGGAGAAGCGCGGGTTCTACGGATCGCTGCCCGGCGCGGGCGAGTTCATCGGCGTCGTCATCGCCTCCGGTGCCGTCGCCGCCGTGTCCACCCTGCCCGAGGACGACTTCCTGAGCTGGGGCTGGCGCATCCCGTTCCTGGCCAGCGCCGTCGTCGTGATCATCGCGCTGCTGATCCGCAACGCGGCCCCCGAGACCGAGCAGTTCGAGGCCACCCGCGACAGCGGCAAGCGCGAGAAGCTCCCGGTCCTCGCCGCGATCAAGGAACGGCCCAGGGCCATCGCGCTGCTCATCGGCTCCGGCTGCGCCAC
This sequence comes from Streptomyces sp. KL116D, assembly GCF_030766975.1. Lineage (NCBI taxonomy): Bacteria > Bacillati > Actinomycetota > Actinomycetes > Kitasatosporales > Streptomycetaceae > Streptomyces > Streptomyces sp. KL116D. Next base: position 69,870 of record NZ_JASERH010000124.1, read on the forward strand.
GGCCATCGCCTCGTACGCGATCCAGGGCTACCTGCCCAGCTACCTCACCAACCAGCTCGGCCTGTCGTCCGGCACCTCGGTCCTCGGCATCACCATCGCCTCGACCGTCTCGATCCTCACGATCCCGCTGGCCGGCGCGCTCTCCGACCGGATCGGCCGCAAGCCCGTCATGATCGGCGGCGCGGTGGCGATCACCCTCTTCGCCTACCCCTTCTTCTGGATGGTGGACACCCGGGAGCCGTGGCTCATCTACCTCGCGATCACCATCGCGTTCGCGCTGATGCTGAACTCGATCTTCGCGGTCGCGGGCACCTTCTACGCCGAGTCGCTGCCCACCGAGGTCCGCTACAGCGGCCTCGTCTTCGTCCGCGAGATCAACGGTGTCGTCTTCGCGGGCACCTCGCCGTTCGTGGCGACGCTCCTGGTCGACGCCGGCGGCGACCGGCCCTGGTACCTGGCCGCGTACATGGCGGCGGCGGGCCTGGCCAGCGCCCTGTGCACCTGGCGGCTCCCGGAAACGGCGCCCGCCCGCACCAAGGCCTGACCCGGAATACCGGATGCGGGGACGCGGCGGGCCCGGCGATGATGCGCGACATGCCCATCGAGCTGAAGCACACCATCGCGCCGGGCACCCTGGCGCGGTCCCCGCAGCCCTCCCTCCGCTCCCCGGACGGTCAACTCACCCTGCGCGCACCGGAGTCCACGGACGCGCCGGCGGTCCTCGAGGCGTTCCAGGACCCGGTCCTGAGCTACTGGCACGCCCGGACCATGGACTCCCTGGACGAGGCGCGCGCCTGGGTGGCGACCACGCACGAGAGCTGGCGGCAGGAGGGGACCGCCCAGTGGCTGGTGACCCGGACCGCCGACGGCGCCCCGCTCGGCAGGATGGCGCTCAAGGACATGAACCTCTTGGACGGCCTCGCCGAAGTCGCCTACTGGATGCTGCCCGCCGCCCGCGGCCAGGGCGTCGCGCCCCGGGCCCTGGACACGCTGACGGACTGGGCGTTCGCCACCGGCTTCCACCGCCTCGACCTGCTGCACTCGACGCGGAACGAGCCGTCGTGCCGCGTCGCGGCCAAGGCCGGCTACCCGCTGGAGGGCACCCGGCGCAGCTCGGCGCTGCACACGGACGGCTGGCACGACATGCACGTCCACGTCCGTATCCAGGAGAGCTACGAGAAGCACTCTTGACAGCGTGCGTACTGTTTCGCGACCTTTGAGCCCCATGGGGGAATAGGGGGGCCCATGTACGGCACGCGCACAGACCAGTTCGCTGCTCCACCCAGAGGTACGCGCACGGCTCCACGCACGGCTCCGGGCACGGCTTCACGCCAGGCTCCGTCCACTGATCAGTTCGCCCCTGCGGAAGGGCGGTCGATCGCGCGGTGAACATCACGGTGCACAGACCCGAGGAACTGACCGCGTCGCTGCGCGCGGCCTGGCACGAGACGATGGAGAACTCGCCCGACTACCAGAACCCGTTCCTGGCACCGGAGTTCACCCTCGGGGTCGCCCGGCACCGGGGCCGGGCACAGGTCGCGGTGTTGCGCGAGGGCGGCGAACCGGTGGGCTTCTTCCCGTTCGAGCGCGGCCCGTTCGGCGTCGGCCGGGCCATCGGGATCGGACTCTCCGACTGCCAGGCACTGGTGCACAGACCCGGCGTCACCTGGGACACCCAGGAACTGCTGAGAGCCTGCGACCTCGCGGTCTTCGAGTTCGACCACCTCATCGAGGAACAGAAACCGTTCAGCCGCTACATCACCGGGACGTTCGCGTCACCGGTGCAGGACCTCAAGGACGGCGGCCACGACTCCTACCCGGAGTGGCTGAAGGCGACGTACCCGGGACAGGCCAGGACGACGCTGAAGAAGGAGCGCCGGCTGACCCGGAACGTGGGGGAGATGCGCTTCGTCTACGACGAGCGCGACCCGAAGATCCTCCGCCAGCTGATGCGCTGGAAGTCGGCCCAGTACCGCCGCACCGGCCGCATGGACCGGTTCGCCCGCCCCTGGATCGTGAACCTGGTGGACCAGCTCGCCACGGTCCGCGAACCCCACTTCACCGGAGTCCTCTCCGTCGTCTACGCGGGCGACCGCCCGGTCGCGGCCCACTTCGGCCCCACCTCCCGCACGGTCTTCGCGGGCTGGTTCACCGCGTACGACCCGGAGTTCAGCTACTACTCGCCCGGCCTGATGATGCATCTGCGGATGGCCGAGGCGGCCGGCCGGCACGGGATCAGGGTCATCGACTGGGGACGCGGCGAGAAGGAGTACAAGGACTGGCTCAAGACCCGCGAACTCCGCGTCGCCGAGGGCTTCGCGACCCGCGCCCACCCCATGGCGGCGGCCCACCGGCTGTGGCGCCGCCCGGTCCGCGGCCTGCGCAACACGGTCCTCGCCCACCCGGCCCTGCGCACCCGGGCCGACCGCATCCTCAAGACGGTCGGCTCCCTGCGGGGGCAGTCCTGACGCGGTGGCCCCGGGTGGACGTACTCGGTCCGATCTGAGTACTCGGACTCTGTCCGGGGCCCGGCCGCGCCACGACCCTTGACCCATGACCGCACCGCACCCGAAGTCCGCCCGCCCGCGCGCGGAGCTCACCGTCCTGGCCGTCCTCGCCGTGCTGGCCGCTTCGGCCTGGGCCGCCTGGCTCGGCTGGGACCAGCACCGCGACGTCCACCCCGACGGATCCGAGACCGGCCCGTACGAGACCTGGCAGGTGCTCGGCCTGGCCCTCACCCTCCTCGCCCCGGTCTGCTGGGCCGCGGCCCGCGACCACGTCAGGGCCGCCGTCCTCGGCACCACGGCCGGCCTGACCGCCGCCGCGTTCTACGACTGGTCCGACGACGCGAGCGGCCTCTTCGTGGTCGGCGTGGGCCTCGTCATGGTGGGCGGCCTGGCCGCCACGGGGGTGACGTCGGCGGTGGTGTCGGGGGTGGTGTCGGGGGTGCGGCGCTGAGCTGGTCGGGCTGTTCGTCGGGCCGGCCGGACCGTTCTCGGTGGGTCGGCCGGGCCGTTCTTACGGGGTCGGCCGGGTCGTTGCTACGGGGTCGGCCGGGCGCCGGGTTCGTCGCGCAGTACCGCGGCGAGCTCCGAGCGGGCGGCGAGTCCCAGCTTGGCCAGGATCCGTTCGACGTGGGTGTCGGCCGCGTACTCGGCGATGGCCAGCCGCTCGGCGATCACCCGGTTCGACAACCCTTCCGTGACCAGCGCGGCCACCTCCCGTTCGGGGCAGGTGAGCACGTCGGACACCGCCTGCACCGCGGTGTCCCGGTCGCTCACGGCGAACCGCACGGCGGCCGGCCGGGGCAGCCGCGCGCCCTGCCGGTTCAGCAGCGCGTGGCGCCGCTCGCCGAGCGCCTCCCGGGCGGTGGCGTCGAACCGGGTGTGCAGGGCCCGCAGCTTCGGGTTGCCGACGAAGGGCACCGCTCCCGCCAGCGCCCACACCGCGTCCGCCGCCCCGAACAGGCAGGCCGAGCGCGGGAACCGGGCGTCCTGCGCGGCGACCCAGGCCAGCAGGCTGAGGGAGGCTCCCTGGCCGAGCAGATCGTCCCGGGCGAACTGCAGCTCCAGGGCGCGGCGCCCCGCCTCGCCCGCGGCGGCGCTGTCCCCGGACAGCACGTGGGCGATGCCCATGGAGACGAGCGTGAACGCCGTGAGGTAGCCCTCCTCGCTGCCGTTGCCCAGCAGGTCGAGCACCTCGGAGAAGTCGGCCAGCCCGGCGGCGAGTTCACCGGCGATGGTGTGGGTGAGACCGCGGCAGAACGCGACCCAGCACATGCCGACGGGATCGCCGACGGCGAGGAAGTCCTCGGTCGCCCGCCGGAGCAGCGCGAGCCCGGTGTCCAGCTCGCCGCCGTAGGCCAGCGAGATGCCCCGGCTCATCGCGGCGTACCCGGCGAGGCGCCGGTCGCCGCCGAGCCGGTCGGCGACGTCCTGCGCCTCGTCCGCGAACCGCCGCGCCGTCGCGTGTTCGCCCCGGTAGGTCGCGTAGGTGCAGCTCCAGACCAGGGTCGTGAACCGGTCGACGGACGGATCGGGCGCGCGCTCCAGCGCCTGGTCCATCCAGTGGCCCGCCTCGCGGGGCTGCCCCGCGCACGTCCAGTACGACCACATCACCGCCGTCAGCGCCACCGCGTCGGCCCGGTCGCCGTCGAGGGCGTAACCGAGCGCGGCCCGCAGGTTCTCCCGGTCCGGGACCAACGCCCAGTACAGCGGCACCTGTTCGGACGTGAGGAAGCGGTCCGCGAAGCCGCGCAGCAGCGACGTGTAGTGGGCCACGTGCCGCCGGCGCAGGACGTCGCGCTCCCCGGCGGACCGCAGCCAGAAGGCGCCGTACTCGCGCAGGGTGTCCAGCATCCGGTAGCGGTCGCCGGCACCGGTGGGCGCCCACGACAGGATCGAGGCGTCGGCGAGCGCGCTGAGCAGGGCCGGGACGTCCTCCCCGGGCAGCAGGTCGTCGGCGCACACCCGACGCACCGACGCGGCGTCGAAGGTGCCGGCGAACACCGAGGCCCGCGCCCACAGCAACCGCTGTTGCGGCGTGCACAGTTCGTTGCTCCAGCCGATCGCCGTACGCAGCGCCTGGTGCCACGGCGGATGGGCGTCGTGCACCGTCACCCTCGTCTCGCCCAGCACGGACATGCGGTCGTCCATGCGGTCGACCAGCTCGCCCGGCGGCAGCTCGCGCAGCCGGGCCGCCGCCAGCTCGATCGCGAGCGGCAGCCCCTCCAGACGCCGGCACAGCCGCACCACGTCGGGCTGGTTCGCCTCGGTGACCGCGAACCCCGGCAGCACCGCGGCGGCCCGCTCGGCCAGCAGCACCACGGCGTCGTTGGCGGCGGCCGCCGGGTCGTCGGGCTCGGGGACCGGCATCGGCTCGACCGTCAGCACCCGCTCGTCGGGACCGCCCAGCGGGCGGCGGCTCGTGGTCAGGACGCGGAGCCCCGGCGCGGCGTCCAGCAGGGTCGCGGCGGTCTGCGCGCAGGCGTCCGTCAGATGCTCACAGGTGTCCAGGACGAGGAGCAGCTCCCGCCCGGCCAGGTACTCGGCGAGCACCTCGATCATCGGCCGGGTCGACTGGTCGGCCAGCGGCAGCGACTCGGCGATCGCCAGGTCCAGGACCGAGCCCTTGCTCAGCGGCGACAGCTCCACCAGCCACGCCCCGTCCCGGAAGGACGGCTGCAGCTCGGCGGCGGCCGCCAGCGCCAGCCGGGTCTTGCCCACGCCGCCGACGCCCGTCAGCGTCACGAGCCGCTCCGCCCGGAAGAGCCGCCGCACGTCGGCCAGCTCGTCGCGCCGCCCGATCAGCCGGGTCCGCTGCCCGGCCAGGTTCCCCACGCGCCGCTCTCCGCCGCGCTCCTTCGCCGTCATGACGCACGCCCTCCTCGGCAGGCCCGCCACCTCTGACAGGAGGAGCCATCCTGCCCGCCGCCACGGCGTGGGGAGTGCGGGTGCGAGAAAGCGTCCGGAAGCGCCAACCAGCGGTCCGCAGCGGATCGGACCGAGCCTCTGAGGTTCCTCAAGTCGCTTGGCAGGCGTGGAAAATGACCATCAGGATGACCCGCATGACAGGATTTGCCGGACTGAACAAGAAGCGCGACGTCGTGCTGGTCCTCCGGGACGCGGACGTGGTCGCGGCGGCCCTGCGCGAGGCCCTGCTCGATGCCTCGCCCGAGGAACGCCCGGGCCTGGAGCTCGCCGCTTCCCTGGTCGAGTCCACCGCGGCCGTCACCGACCCCCAACTCCGCGCCCGCTGGGTCCGCGCCCGCCTGGCCGCCGTCGGCTTCACGGGGGACGTCGCCTCGGTCGCGGCGGTGAAGGCGCTGCGCCAGGCGGAGCCGGGGCTGAGCCTGCTGGCGGCGGTGGAACTCCAGAAGGCGGCGGTGGCCCACCCGGAGTGATCCCGGGACGAGCGCCGCCGGCACTCACACGGTTGAGGGCCCCGCTGTCGTCCGCCGGTGGGCCGTGCGCGTATCGGTCAGAAGGGAGGTTCGAGATCGCCGCGGCCATCGCTGTGTGGCCCCCAGTGCCAGGGCTCCTCCCGGAAAGGTTCGGGACCGGGGACGTCGTGGCCCCAGGCTCTGAGTGCCGTCCGGGCGACGCGCCGGTCGAGTTCGTCGCCGCTGGTGTCCAGGATGGCGCGCGCGTGCACGGCGAGGTGATCGCGGTGCTCGGCGAGCGCGGGGTGTTCGGCAAGGATGAGCGCGGCGGTGACGGCGGCTTCACGCACGTCCTCGTGGTTGTCCCGGAGGAAGGGCGCGACGGCCCGGTAGAGCATCGGGCGCAGGTCCCGGAAGGCCGCCACGACGGAGTCGTCGTGGGTGAGGAAGCCGGGGAAGTACTGCTCCGTGCGGCCGACAACCTCGTCGGAGGCGTCGTAGGCCGTGGAGGCCAGCCAGTTCAACAGCGCCGCGCGGACCGGGACGTTGCGATAGGGCCGGAGGGTCAGGGCCGCCGGGTGGGTGAGGATGCCGGCGACATACAGGGCGACGGGGGCGGTCGCTTCGTAGAGGGTGTTCTGGTGGCCGACCAGCTCACCCAGCTCCGACAGAGCGGTGATCTGGACCTTGGGATCGGGCTGCAACAGCCGTGTCAGAACCTCGGGAAGGTCCGCACCGTTCCCGAAAGCCGTCTGGAGCGCATCCCAATCGGTCTCCGACAGGACTACCTGGTAGGGCGGCACCTCAGGCTCGTGGGGTGCTCCGGCGTTGGAACGGCTGTGGTTCACAGGCCAAACGTAGACCGGCACGGCCCCGATCACGGCAAAGGGCCAGCTCACGAGGTTCACCCCGCTGAACTGGCCCTTCATGCTGTGCCCCCGGCAGGATTCGAACCTGCGACACCCGCTTTAGGAGAGCGGTGCTCTATCCCCTGAGCTACGAAGGCGGGGCTCTGTGGGAAAATGTGTGGGAAATTGTGGAGATGTCCACAAGGTCCCACTCGACCTTCCATGAGAGTTTTTGGTGCGCTGCCGGTGGACGCGACGCACCGGCGCCAGTGTAGCGGGTGAGCCCCGTCGGCGGGTGAGGCGCCGGAGACTGGGGGGCGATCTCAGGGGCTGCCGGCCGTTGCCAGGGCGATCGAGTTGTTCATCCAGGCGAAGCCGAGGTAGCCGAGGAGCGCGCCCTCGGCTCCGTACATGGGGACCCGTTGGTCGCGGCGCAAGTAGTCGAGCGAGGAGTTCGACGACTCGCTGTCCTCTCAGAATTCGAGCCCCCGGCCCCGCCGAAGGACTGGAGCGACCTCGCACAGAGCACCGATCACGTACAAGCAAAGGCGATTCACTACGATTCGGTGAATCCCCAGAAGGCACAGGAATTCCTCGACTCCGAGTACCCGTGGCTCAAGGATGTGAACAACACCGGGCATCCCGGGTACACCGACAACTGCAGTCACAATGTCGTCAGCGTTGACCGGAGGCTGGACGGCGCCGAGGTCAGTGCGTCACCCAAGAAGGCAGGTGACCATATTCCACCGGAGCAGCTCGGGCTACCCAACAGGGCCAAGGGCCATTATGACCCAGTCGATAGTTATGATGACCTTGTCCGCGACCTCCAGTCCCGCGGCGAGGGCTCACGTAGCGCGGTGTACATCAGCCGCCCGGATGGAACGGCCCACGTGTTCAACGCCGTGAACACCCCGCACGGCGTTGTCTTCCTGGACGGCCAGAGCGGGACCCTCGGCAGGCTGGAGCAGGACGTCTCCAGCATCATGCACATTCCGTATCGCGACGGTTTGCAAGTTCCCTACTCTAATGCGAGTCCGAAATGGTGACCAAGGACGAGGCCGTGGCGGCCGCAGATAATTTCCTGAAGAACGTTGCTTATCCGGACCGGGCCGATTCCGTGGTGATGTTGCCGGACACGGCGAAAAATTTCCCGTATGCCTGGACCGTGCGATTTGATTTCCAGGAGCACATCGACACGGGTGAGTTCGCCCAGGCCCCCTTCAGTTCGCTGATCGTCGTGCCTCACGACGGCTCACCGGCACACTTCGCACCGACGTACCCGCCGCCGGCGGAGTACCTGGCCCTCCAGGCCGCTGGTAACTGGCCTCCCAAGTAAGGCTCATCCGTAGATGCCCACTCCCGACCAGACCGCGGCCGCATGGCTCCATCAGCTCTATCGCGGCCTAGTGGAGCTCGCCGCACCGCACCCCGTGCACGAGAGCCCCACCGCCTGGCTGTTTCCTTGTCGTATCGTGCCTCAGCCCGGGTTCCCGCAGACGCCCATGCTCGCGGCTTCCGTCGTCGTGCCCAAGGACGGCAGCGCCCCGTTCCACCCGTCACCGAGCGCGCCCTTCGCGGACCTGGCGCCCGCGGCATCGCGCGAGGAGGCGCTTGCCCGTGTCCAGAACCAGCCGCGCAGGATCAACACCCGCGGCTGTCTCGTCACCCTGCACACGATGATCGACCGTGCTCCTTCGACGCCCCGCCCCTGGCAGCCGTCGGACGAGGCACCCGGGTGGTGGGCTCGGCTGCACCAGCGCTACTTCCCCGACTTCGAGCCGGTATCGGTGAGCAACTGGGACGACGTGGTCAAGGCCGTGACCGAGACGGGACCCGACACACGCGGCGTGGTGTGGGTACGCCGCGAGGCCGGTGGACACGAGGTCACGGGCAATCTGCTCTACGCGCACAACAACAAGGGGCACGTCGTCTTCCTCGACCCCCTCACCTCCTCCCTGGCCCAGCTCGACACGACCAACGTGCGCGAGCTGGTCCTCGGACGCGCGCTGCCGCAGTCCGTGCGTGCGCCCTGGGAAGGAGCCGCACACGACTTCGAGGCGGCGCGGGTCAAGGCGCAGCGGTGGCTGGACAGCGCGTACGGCGGGGAGGTGGAGCTGGTCGAGCCCGGGCCCGGCGACGAGACGACCCGCGGCTGGGTGTTCTCCTGCGACTCCCGACGCCATCTGCGTGAGGGCCGCTGGCAGGACACCCTGCTCGACGCGACGGTCGTCGTCCCGAAGGACGAGTCCGCCCCCTTCCACGTGCCGAACTCCGCGCCGTGGGCGTGGCTTGCGCACTGGGACCAGGGGCGCACGCCGGGCACCGGCACGTTTCCCGCACCGCCGCAGCCTGGCCGGGCGTACTGGTTCGAGCCGACGCTCGCCGAGCTCGGACCGGTCTTGTCGGCGTCGGACCACCAGGTATGGCAGTCCGCCGTGGACGAGGTCTCCGCTTTCCCCGCGGGCTCACGCGCACTGATCTGGGTGCGCCGTACGGACGGACGCGGCCGTGAAGCGGTCGGCTGGCTCGTGACCGCACTGACCACGGAGACGGGAGTCCTTCTCTTCGACGGTTCGTCCGACGATCCGGTCTCCCTGGACGAGACAGGCGTCCGGGTCTTGCACGTGATCCGGTACCGCTGACTGTTCGGAGCCCGCATCACGTCCGCCCACGGCGACGCGGACCGACTCTCCAGGCTCCGCGAAGAGAAGGCCAGCAAACACCGGGGTAGGCAGCCTCAGGGCTGACCCCTGTCGGTCGGGATAGCGTACGAAGGCGGGTGGGACGTCACGCCAATGGGGGGTTTGGCAGGACGTGGGGTTCGGGGGCTGTTAAGCCGGGAGGACGTAGGAAAACGAGGGGGGCACGCACGTCGGGCGTCGGCTTGTGGCGTCCGGCCTCATTGAGTGGAGGTCCACTCGTGATCCAGAACCTCACCCCCACCACTCTCGCCGTGGACTTCACCCAGGGCCTCAACGACGCATGGTCGAAGGTCGCCCAGTTCGTGCCGAAGCTCATCGGCTTCCTGGTCGTCCTGGCCATCGGTTGGTTCGTGTCCAAGCTGATCGCCCGGGTCCTCGACCGGGTGCTGCGCAAGGTCGGCTCGGAGAAGCTCGCCGAGCGGTCCGGGGCCGCCAAGATGCTGGAAGGGTCCAAGTACGACCTGACCGCGATCGTCTGCAAGATCGTGTACTACGCCCTGCTGCTCATCACGTTGCAGCTCGGGTTCGGTGTCTTCGGCAGCAACCCGGTCTCCGACATGATCGACGGCATCGTCGCCTGGATCCCGCGCGGCATCGTCGCCGTCGTGCTCGTCGTGGTGGCGATGGCCATCGCCAACGTGGTGCGCGACATCGTCACCAGCGCCCTGTCGTCCGTCTCGTACGGGAAGACCGTCGGGACCGCCGTGTGGGCCTGCATCGTCGCCCTCGGCGTGATCGCCGCGCTCGGGCAGGCGGGCATCGCGACCACCGTCACGCAGCCGCTGCTGTACGCGGCGCTGCTGGCCGGCGCCGGCATCCTGGTCGTCGGTGTCGGCGGCGGGCTCATCGCGCCGATGCGGCAGCGCTGGGAGCGGTGGCTGAGCAAGGCCGAGGAGGAGACCGTCAAGGCGCGGGGGAGCGTCGGTGCCTATCAGGCGGGTCGCGAGGACGCCCTCGCCAACCAGCCCGTCCAGGAGCGCGAGGCCACCGACAACCAGTAGGGGCCTACGCCAGGTCGTGCCGTCTCGCCAGCCAGCTGATGGCGGTGAGGCGGCACACCGCGTAGTCGTGGCCCACCGGCTCGCGCCAGCCCGTCTCGGCGAGCGCGTCGAGGAAGCCCAGGGTGTAGTCCGTCAGGACGGCCGCGTCCGGGGGCGTGGGCTCCAGCGGCGCCGTGTCCGTGGCCAGCCGCGTGCGGAGGTCCGCCACGTGCTGGTCGACCGCCGCCGTGAACGCGGGCTCGAAGGCGAACTCGGCGAAGCGCTGCCCGTACGCGTCGCTGACCTGGGCAAGGGGGGACATTTCTTCAACGTACGGGCGTCGGGCGGCGGAATGGAGGGGCTGGGGGCGTGCCGTTCGTCACGGTTCGTCATGGCACGGGACGGTCGCTTCTGCCCCGGCGGGGCCGGGTGGCTAGGCCCGCAGGAACGCCAGGACGGCCAGGACCCGGCGGTGGGTGTCGTCCGCCTGGGGCAGGTCGAGCTTGGTGAGGATGTTGCCGATGTGCTTGCCGACGGCCGCGTCGGAGACGACGAGGTCGCGGGCGATCGCCGCGTTCGACTTGCCCTGCGCCATCTCCGCCAGCACTTCCCGCTCCCGCGGCGTGAGCACGGCGAGCGGATCCTTGCGGCGGCGCAGCAGCTGCCGGACCACCTCGGGGTCGACGACCGTGCCGCCGCCCGCGACCTCGGACAGCGCGGCGAGGAACTCCTCGACCTGGCCGACCCGGTCCTTGAGGAGATAGCCGACGCCGGTGCCGTCGCCGGAGTCCAGCAGGTCCGCCGCGTAGGCCCGCTGGACGTACTGGCTGAGGACCAGGATCGGCAGATCGGGCCTGCGGGCGCGGAGCTGGAGGGCCGTGCGCAGCCCCTCGTCCTGGTGCGTGGGCGGCATCCGGACGTCCGTCACCACCAGGTCCGGGGCGTGGTCCTCGTACGCCTTCAGCAGCGACGGGGCGTCGCCCACCGCCGCGACCACCTCGTGCCCGCCGCGCGCGATCAGGCCGATCAGACCCTCGCGCAGCAGCACGCTGTCCTCGGCCAGGACTATGCGCAGGGATCCGGGGCGGACGGCGGAAGAGGGCACGGCAGCTCCACGCGTAGTTCGGTCGGACCGCCGGGCGGGCTGGTCAGCGTCAGTCTGCCATCGAGGACCGACACCCGGTCCGCGAGTCCGGTCAGGCCGGTGCCGCCGCCGGGGTCGGCGCCGCCGCGCCCGTCGTCGCGGACGAGGAGGGTGAGGCGGCCCGCCGCGTGCGAGCCGGTGACGGTGGCCCGGGTCGCGCCGCTGTGCCGGGCGATGTTGGTGAGGGCCTCGGACGCGACGAAGTACGCCGCCGACTCGACCGCGCGCGGCGGGCGGTGGCCCTCCGGCAGGTCCAGGTGGACGTCGACCGGGACGGGCGAACGGTCTGCGGCATCGGTGAGGGCGGCTTCGAGGCCGTAGTCGGTGAGGACCTGGGGGTGGATGCCGTGGATGAGTTCGCGCAGTTCGGACAGGGTCCGGGTGGCCTCGTCGTGGGCCTTCGCCAGCTGGTCGGCGAGCGCGCCGGGCGGGGCGTCGAGGCGGGCCAGGCCCAGCGTCATGGTGAGCGCGACGAGGCGCTGCTGGGCGCCGTCGTGCAGATCGCGCTCGATGCGGCGGCGCTCGGCCTCGAAGGCGTCCACGAGGCGGGCCCGCGAGCGGGTCAACTCCGTGACGCGCGCGTCCAGTTCGGCGGCCGGCGCGGTCAGCAGCAGGCGGGCGAGCGCGGCACGGGCGCCCGCCGCGACCCCGAGGACGTACGTACCGAGGACGAGCAGCACCGCGCCGAGCAGCGCCGACGCCCACGCGCCCGGCCACGACGTCACCGTCCACAGCTTCGCGACCCGCGCCTCGTCGCCGTCCCCGACGGTCGCCATCAGCAGCGGCGTGGCGAGCACGGCCAGGGGCAGCAGCAGTCCGACGGACAGGGCCAGCGCGTCCAGCGGCCACAGGACCGTCGCGAACAGCACGGTGTGGCCGAGCTCCCGCCACGTCGCGCGCTCCCGCACCCGGGTGCGCAGCCAGCCCCACGGGCCGTGCGCGTCGGGCGTGCGGTGCGGGTCGCGGACCGGTTCCCGGTCCCGGTCCCGGTCCAGGTCTTGGTCCCGGTCCCGGTCCGGAACTGGGCCCGGTTCCATCAGGCGCAGCCTGCGCCGCTCAAGGGCCGCGACCGGGAGCCCGGCGAGGGCCACCGCGGCGAGCAGCGGCAGGCCGACGAGCACCAGGGTGAGCGCGGCGCCGGCCGCCGCCGTCACGACCAGTGCGACCAGCGTGGCCAGGCCGGCCACCGCGCCCGTGAGCAGGTACGCGGCCGAGCGCCACGGCCAGCCGGAACGGGCGTGGTCGCGGCGGGTCATGGCCTGCCAGACCGTACGAGGGGGCTGCATGCGAGAACCGTAGGAGAGGGGCGGGGAGCGGGGCCATCGGGGCAGGGGGTGTGCTGGGGGTATGCCTGGCCCTACCCCAGGTGTCGGCCGGGCCGCACTGTGGAGCGGCGGGGTGCGGCGGTTTCGTTGAGGGCATGCAGACATCCACTTCGGGCCCTGGCCCGTACGCCGTCCAACTCGTCGACGTGACACGGAAGTTCGGGTCGTCCGTCGTCGCGCTCGACCGGGTCTCGCTGGACTTTCCGCGGGGGTCGTTCACCGCCGTGATGGGGCCCTCCGGGTCCGGGAAGTCGACGCTGCTGCAGTGCGCGGCCGGCCTGGACCGGCCCACGTCCGGGTCCGTCAGGGTCGGCGGCACCGAGCTGTCGCGGCTGAGTGAACGCCGCCGCACGCTGCTGCGCCGCGACCGCATCGGCTTCGTCTTCCAGTCCTACAACCTGCTGCCCGCTCTCACCGCCGAGCAGAACGTCGCGCTGCCGCTGCGGCTCGCCGGGCGGCGGGTCGCGCGGGCCGAGGTGCGGGGGGCGCTGGAGCGGGTGGGGCTCGGTGACCGGGGGGCGCACCGGCCCGGTCAGCTGTCCGGCGGGCAGCAGCAACGGGTGGCGCTGGCACGGGCGTTGGTCACCCGGCCCGATGTGCTCTTCGGGGACGAGCCGACCGGGGCGCTGGACTCCGTCACGGGGCGGGGCGTGCTGTCGGTGCTGCGCGGGCTGGCGGACGGGGGGCAGTCGATCGTGATGGTGACGCACGATCCGGTGGCCGCGGCGTGGGCGGACCGGGTCGTGTTCCTGGTCGACGGGCGGGTGGTCGAGGAAGTGGTGGGGGCGGGGGTTGAGGTGGTGGCGGGGCGGTTGGCGGCGGTTGCCTCCGGCGGTGGGGGTGGTTCGCGCGGGGGCGGGTGCCGTGATCGG